>CACXUV010000005.1 GCA_902770845.1 uncultured Prevotellaceae bacterium | reverse complement strand
CTTTCAGATACTCACCCAGCCCCAAATGATAAGGATACTTATCGTTGGTGCCTGCCCGATAAGCTAACATCGTGCTGGCCTTGCCATCCTGATTGGCTATTGTCACATCGTACAGCGGTCCAAGACCAGTAGGCAAGGGGTAGACTGGTTGATAACTGTCGTTGCCTGCATAGCTGGCATTGCCATAGTTCCAGTTGTTCCACGCCTGATACATACTGTTTCGCACCTCGAACATCGTCTTGGTCAGGCCCTGAATCTGAGCCGAACCCTGCACGTCGATGCCATTATAGCTGAAAGTGAGCGTCTCTGAAGCATGAGGCACGGGCACATCGTCGAAACTATATGCCTTGATCTTGCGTCCGCCAACGAACACGTAGTTCGACAGATAAGCAAAATACAAGTAGGGATCCTTCAACCGGAAGCCTTTTGTGCTGGTATTCTGGTAGATAGACTCGTTGTAGTCGAACGTCTGCTTTGGGGTATTGGAACCACTGTCGTCATAGTAGTTGCTATAACTGTACGCCAAGGGCAATGCGGGGCGCACACCTACAAAGGGTCTCTCATAGGGCAACAACTGGTTGTTGGCCAAATTGGCTGCTTGTCCCAAAGCCATCAGAATGGCTGCAAAAAGTCCGTTGGCGTTAGAAGACGTCGTCGTTTCTTTATATTTACGTTCACGCCAACTCTTGTGGTCGGTGCCTTTGAACCAAAGGTCGCTCAGATAGAGTACAGTGTCCTTGGCACAAACAAGATCGTCAATACCACTCTTCAGCCAGCGGTCCCATTTATCCTTCACTTTGCTATCAGAATTAATCCACTGCTTGGCAAGCACATAGAGCGTATAGCACTGGGCATTCGTTTTAGTGCCCACAATGCTGTAATAACTTTGACTATATCCCTTGCCTTTCCTGTAACTCTCGAATGTGTTACTATAACCATTAGAAATGATGAAGCGGTTGTAAACAGCCCATCGCTCTTCGTTGGTGGCATTCTCTTCGAGGCCATTGCTACATGCCATCGACGTCTTGTAGCGATAGCCCAAGCGCAAGTTGTATTCCATTTGGTTTTTCTCAGTCCCACTAATCACTGAGACAGTGAAACTGCTCTTCGGCCCCATATTGATACCTTTTCCACCATCACTGAATGTGGAAGCGGTAAAGATATTGTCTCTCTCTTGCGAACTATAAAAATTGGTGTTGCCTGATTTACGCGACTTCAGTTGCCAGAACAACTGACCATCTTTGAAAGCTTTCTGGCTTATGTCCTGATTCAGTGCAATGGTGGGCGAGGCCAAGTCGCCATCGTAGGCCACTGAGCCGTCATTGATCGTGTTGATCAGCTTACCATCGTCGCTGGCAGGATAGGCCAGGGCAACGTATGGCTGCAGGTCGGTAATCATGCTGGGAATCTCCTTGGCCGACTCGGTACGGAAATAGAAGAACTTGTGTTGTATCCAATTGTAATAGCGCGTTTCAAACTTGCCCTTCGACACCTCTTCGGTGATGGTGGGCCAGTAGCAGCAACCGTCCTCCACCTCGAAGCCCGTACCCGTGAGCACCAGCAAGTAGTAGCGGTTGGACTTCAGTGTCATATCAAGGTGGAAGCGGGTGCCACGCGATTCGCGCACAGTGACGGGCACTTCATAGCTCACCAGACTATTCAGTAGCTTCTCGAACTCCTGGTTCTTCGAGTCATCCTTCACTTTGGTACTGCTTAATCTATGATCCTTCATCTGAATGTTGCTCTCGTAACTGCCACTCCAGTCGCTATCAAAGGTGCCGGGATCATAATAGCTGCGTGTAGGCCGACCTGCACGCGCAACCTTCTTAGTCTGTCCCACATAGCCATTACTCAAAAGCCATTCATAGGCATTGGCATCGAACTCATAGAGCCGGGCACCTTTCTTGCACATCTTCGTTCCCACTTTGTTAGCATCAGTGTTGAAGTCGAAGATGTAGGTGCGAGCAGCATTCAACTTGGCCTGGGAGGGATCAAGTCCATTGTTTTGCACCAGTTGATTCTGCGTCGAGGGGTCTATCAGTCGGTACTGACTGTTCAGTGCAGCCTCCGTGGTGAGCATAGCCCGCTTGCCCTCAGCCACCATAATGGCATTGTTGGCATCCCAGCCTATACGACAACTGTCGCTGCCGATAGAAAGATTTCCAAACAGGTTGAAGCCGTCGAGCGCATTGCCCATAAAGGATTCGCAGTAGTCACCACACTCAAAGTGGAACGACTTGTTGATGTTGACCAAGCCTGCCAGCAGGCGAAGCTTCACACGGGCACGGCCATCGACCCACGTAGGACTGGGCAGACCGGCCTGGAACACGCCGCCAATACCAGCATCGACAATGTCAATCTTCTTGTCGATGAGTTTGCCCAGCTTGATGTGCAGTCCAAACTTGGCGGCCAGGTAGGCATAGAACTGACCTTGTGCATACCAGCCATTCTTACCCATAGCTCGCTTCAAGTTGATGCAGTAGCCGGCAGGATCATACTTCACCAACGCCATGTCGAAGCCTGCAATAGCCTTCAAGCCGCCATAGAAGAGGCCCAGGTCGATGTCGATGAAGCCCCAGGCCGAGGCACCCACCATCACGCCGCCTTTCACATTACCACCCGTGGGCAACATTGCTTGCATTGCTGCCTGTCGCGAACGCTGTGCCTTCTGCATGTCGGCACCCGTATCTACTCCACCAGGAGAAATGAAGTTGGTGATTTCCGACGGTATGGCGGGCAACTGACCGTTGCCGGGCAGCTCATTGCCAATGCACAGGTAGGCATCGGCACCAATGTTCACGTTGACAATACTCGACTTGAAGTCAATCAACTGAATCTTACAGCGCCTGCTCTTTTCGGGTTCACCCAGGTAGAGGTGCCAGCGCACGGGCGACTTCGTGACGCCCTTTTCCTTCCACGTGATCTTCAGCTGGAAGGGCAGGTTCACCGTTACGCCTTTGGATTTTTCAGAATCTTCAGCCTTTTTCTTGGCATTCGCATCTATGTCGCCCGTATTTTTACTGGCGGTCGACTTCTCGTGCTTGTCATTATCGCCTAAAGCCGATTCCAAGTTTCCGTTGGCACTGGGCACAAAATTCTTCACCTTGCTGTCAATGCTCTTCTGGAACTTATTGATTTCTGTCTGCATCTTTTCCAGTTCTGCGTTGGCAGTCTTCATCCACTGGCCTAACTTGCCGTTCTCCAAACCTGCGGTCACGGTGATGTCGAGCGAAAGGAAGCGCTCCTGATCATCGTTCTGATAGAGCAACGTCATCTTGGCATCGATCATGCCGCTCACAGCCTTTACATCGCCCTTGAAGAGGAAAGTGGTGAGCTTGCCACCCGACGCAGTCTTCATGTAGACCACGTTCAGGTCTACATTGGCATTGAGCACATCTTCACCTGCCGAAGTGCTGAAGCCCATGCCCAGCGACACGCCTATGCAGCCATATTCGGCAATGGGCTTTTCGAAGGATTCCGTAGAACTGTTCCACTTGGGACGACAGTTGAAGTAGAAGCCACCGGCTATGCGGTTGATGACAAGCGGGTCGAGATGGATGCCTGCCTTGCTCTTGATTTCGAGCATGAAGTAGCCATAAGAATAGGTGTTGTCAGTGGCATACTCGGCTATTCCTTCTTCCTTGGCATCGGCCTTCACCTGGTCCTTGGTGGCCTTGTCGGTGGCCTTCACGCTGAAGTAGCCGCCCTGACAGTCGACACCAAAGAGACCTTTGATTTCGACATTAATCTTGCCGGAATAGCCGTTCACCTTGTTGCCCTGGGCGTCGGTGGAGTCTTTCACCACATTGAGCCTGCCGTCGAGCTTCAGGACATTGGCAAAGTCGCAGTTCAGCGTGATGCTATTGAATTCTATCTTTCCGTTAGACAGCTTGTAGCTGCTGATGTCGGTCTTGTCGCTTGGTATGGTCAGATCGCTGCTGATGGACAGGCCAGCACCGGCCGTCACCTTGTCGCCGCACAAGCCTACTTTTCCTTCCACATCGAGCATCAGCTTCTTCTGCTCGTACTTGAACTTGTAGCTGCTCAGTTCGAATGAGAACGGGCCCAGCTTCTTCTTGACCGAGGCCAGCGACCACTCGCCCAGGTCCAGGTAGCAGCTGCCGGCGCTCAGCTCCAGCTCCTTGCTCTTGGCCAAGGTCACCAGCGTGGTGTGGGTCTTCTTCCAGTCGGCTTCTGCATTGTCGGCATCGTCCACCTTGTCCTTGGCATACTTGTAGACCAACGACTTGTTTCGATTGGCATACTTGAAGTTGCTCAGTCGCAGCTTGGCAAAGTGAATGCCGGGCATCGAAACCTTCATGGGCAAATTCTTCGAGATCTTTGCCAGTGCCGCATTCACCGAGTTTTGGTTGGCAATGGTCAGGTCGCCCGCCATGCGCAGCTCCACATCGGTCTTGGTCTTTCCGTCGTCCTGTTCTTCGGCAGCCACCACAAAGTAGGTCTGGTCGGCTATCACGCTCAGGTCGGCCACGAAACAGTTCATGTAGAGGTCGTTCACCTGGTCGGTGCGGAAGATATAGGCATACCTGTTCTTCTCGCCGTAGGTGTGGCGTGTGTGTGCTATCTTCTTGCCGTCCTTGTCGTAGGTGTAGTAGGTCTCCGTCTTGGGGTCGGTCAGATGGCGAATCTGGCAGGTGTAGTTCACGTCGGTTTCCTCGCCCTTCTTCTGCTGCTGGTTGTTGTTGGCATTGCCAGTGTCGTTGCTCTTCTTTCCAAAGAGTGGAATGCCGAATCCGCCCTTGATTTCGCACTTGTCGAAGTTGTTCTGCACAATCTGCACAGTGGCCTCATCGATGGTGAACTTCCAGCCGCCGCACTTGCCCGTCTGGGCATCGAGCAGATTCTTGGTGAAGAACTTGCAGGTGAGTCCCGAACCGTCGATAATCATGTTTTCGGCACCCACTGTGACACCCTTATCGCCCGAACCAAAGACGGCAAACTTGGGGAACTGCACAGACACGTTCTTCACATAGACGCCCTGCCAGGCATCCCAGTCGGTCGCCACATAGCTGCCACACTGCTTGGGGTCGTAGGTGTCGCCTGCCCACGACTTCACGTCGCTGAGCGATGGCATGCCCGTTCCGTTCTCGCTCAGGTTGTGGTCGAAGATGATCTGTTCGCCAATGGTGAACGTCCAGTCGGGCAGGTCGTTCACCTGGAACGGTGTGAGCGAACCGTAGGCAATGAAGTCGCCGGCGCTCTCGTTGCCACGAATCACGGTGCGCAGGTCGAGCAGTGCCGGCAAGTCCTTCTGCACCTTGCCATCGACCACACGCTTGGTGTTGGGCATGGTGGCGGCAATCTCCAATCCCAGTCCGCCAAAGTCGCCATTCTCCCAGCGAATGAAGCAACCATCATTGGGAGCCGGGTTGAGCGCATCGCTGGGAGCCACGAAGGTGAGCGAGAAGTCGCTGCCAGGGTCTTGAATCTTGAAGTTGCTGAGCAGTGCGAGCACACCGTCTTCAGGCAGGATGCGATCGGGCGAGATGCACAGTCGCGGACATCCAAAGACCAGCACGTCGTTGTTCTTGATGACGTTGCTGTTGGGCATGGCAATCATGCCAATGAGGTTCATCACGGCCGACTTCGGCGAGAACGTCATGCTGGCAATCTGCACGCTGAAGTCCTTGGGCATCAGCTTCGATATTTCGTCGGGCAGCTCCACGGGGAAGTACAGGTCGATCAGGTTGCCCTGCTTGATGTTGCCCCACTTGTTCTGCACCTGCTTCAGATAGCCGTAGTACTGGCCCAGCTTGTAGGCCTTGGCCACATCGTAGACCTCGTCCTTGGCTTTCTTTGATACCTTTTCCTTCACATCAGCAGGCAAGGACAGGTTGCCCCAGATGTTGTCAAGACCTGTTTGCGAGAAGAGGCTGTCAACCACCTGTTCGGCGGTGTAGCCATCCTTCTTCACGCTGCTCTTGGCGTAGGTCTGGCACTTGCCTTCGAACACCTCATTGTCGGTGTTCACCTTCAGGTCGGTGAACTTCACGGCAATGCGGCAGTTCATGATGTTGCCACTGCCCATGGGCTTCCATGCAATCCAGCCCGTACCGCTCACGGTGTGTTCGTCTTTGTCGAGCTTGCAGTCGTCGTTCAGCGTGAGATACCAGGAGTTTATCTTCAGGTTGGTTCCTTTTTCGGGCAACTTGGTTATCAGCTCCTTGTTCTTCACGTCGGCCGTGCTGGTGCCGCAGGCAAAGTCGTCTTCGAAGTGCTGCGTCAGTGCAAAGTCGATGTAGTTGAGCGAGTCGGGCAGCATGCGTATGCTCTTCTCGTTGGTCGACTTGGCCGTGACGCGCAGCATCATATATTCGCCTTGGGCCACCTTTTCCTTGAACTTGACGCCCTCGAAGTGCAGCTTCACAAGGTCACTGCCTGGCGTCTTAAACATCTTCCTGTACTCCCCCTTGCCGCCTGCAAACCATGCCTTGCGCCATTCGGGCTTGATGTCTTCGCCAAAGTAGATCTTGCGGCCCATGCGGTCGTTGCTGAAGCTGGGCTGCGTGAGCATGGGCTGCTCGAAGACGTAGAGCGAGTCATCCGTCTCGGCTTTGGAATCTTCGTCGTCAAGGCTCAGCGCGTAGCCGTCGCCCAGTTGCTCTGCGGGTTTCTCCTTGACGTCTTCTTCTTTCTGTTGGGCTTTGACCAAATCCTGCAAACGGAAGAGATAGACAGCACTCTTGCCGTCGTTTTCGAGCATGGTGTAGTTCAGCGAGTTGGCATTCTGTCCTGTCGTGGTAGCCGTCACCTGCAGGGCAAACACATCGCTCAGGGCCTTGTCGGCCAGCATCTGTCGAATATACGCCTCGGGAATGGACAGCTGCGGTGTGATGAGCCGGTTGCGCTCATACACCACGGGGTTCTTCTCGATAGCCTCGTCGGGACTGAGACCTTCGAGCCTCACAATGCGCACGTTGTACTGGAAACTGACCATCGAGGCGTTGCAGTTCATCGTGGGTGGTGCCCAGGTGAACATGGCGTTCTTTCGGTCCACCTTTGTCACGGCATACATGCTGAGTGGGTCGTCGGGGACCATGTTCTGTATGGGCGTGAGGAAGCGTGGCGACTGTGCCTTATAGCACACGTTGAACAGGGTGTTGCCTGCCTTGGGGTCGCTCAGCGTGACGGGGCTCACCAGGTAGGGGTCCCACTTATAAGCGGTAAGAAACAGCTCATACTGTCCTTCGGGCAGCAGTCCGAAGATGCCGTTCTTGTAGTCCTGATAGGTGCCGTCCTTCACGTAGACGTCTTCCAGGGTGTAGTGGGTGAAGAGCTGCTTCATCTCCACGGGGTTCAGGGTCTTCACCTGATTGGGTGCCAGCGTGATGGGCACGCGTGGTATGTGGCCGTAGCGCGTCTGCACCATCAGCACATCCTCGGGGAATCGCTTCTCCATTTGCAGTCCAATGTGCAGCATCTGCTGCTCGTCGGTATTGTTGGTCAGACGAACGATGAAGAACTTTCCTGGGTTGTCGACATACTGTCCCACCTGTGGTGGCAGCACCTGCTGTATGGGTTGCACCTGCACAGTGACCTCCTGCGACCAAAGGGTGGTGGCCGCAAGCAGTAGGGTTATCAGGGAGATGAGCGTTCTTTTCATAGGTTATTGTTCTTCTTTAGATTGTTTCTTTTCGGCTTTGCGCTTGATTTCCAGGAGCGAGAAGGTGTAGGTGTAGCCCAGTGAAACAGTGATTTCGCTGGCCCCCATGCTCGCATTGTCGGCGCTCAGGTTGGTATCGCTGTATTTATTGAAGTTGGCAGTGAGCGAGAACACATGCGACTTCAGCGTGTAGCCCGCCGACATGTCGGCAGCCAGTGAGAGCATGCGCTGCTGGTTCTGCACATCGTTGTAGCAGAACGAGAGTCCTGCCGACACCTGCAGGTTCTTTTCCTTCAGGAACGAGCGGCCCGTGCTCACCGACAGCACGTCGCTGGAATAGCGCGTGTTGTAGCCCTTGCTCTGCTGGTGGCTCAGCGAGGTGGTGACGTCCATTTCCAGGTCTCTCAGTCCCAGGCTGTAGCTCAGTCCGGCTGCCAGTGTCTTCACGTCGCTCTCGCCGGTGGCAAATCGGTTCAGGTCTTTATTCTCAGAATAGTTCACCGAGAGCGAGAAGATGTGGTCGTAGTGGTCGCCCTCAACAGAATAAGACGGTGTGAGGAACAGAGTGTTCATCGTGCGGTTCACGCGTGTGGTGTCGTTCACGCGGGCCGTGCCGTCGCTCTGCACCTGCCTATAGCCGCTGTAGCCCACGGCCATCTGCAGCTTTTCGGTGATGGGCATGGAGGCGTTGGCCGAGTAGACGAAGCCGCGCGTGGTATATAATTGATTTCGGGTGATGTTGTCCTCCTGACCGGAGAAGCTGGCCGAAAGCGATAGTTTCTTGAACAAAGAAGTCGAGGCATTGATGCCCAGCGACTGGTAGTTGTTGGCCATGTAGTAGAGGCCCAGTGTGGTGTAGTCGGGCTGCACCATGCGATAGAACACCGAGGTGTTGAAGTTTTTCAGGTTCAGGTTGGCACTCACGTCGCCCGCAATGCGCATGAGCGACGAATAGCGTGCCTCGAAAATTTTGTCCCACTTGTCGAGCGTGGCACTCTTGATGCGCTGTGCCCTGAAGTCCTTGCTGAAGGCCGAGAAGGCCAGGTTGCCGCGCAGCGAGAGCCACTTGGTCACGCCCAGTCCGCCTTTCAGTCCGATGGCCACGTTTTCCTGCGGGTCGATGCGGTCCTGCCAGTATTCATCGATGGAGTTCAGCCGGTCGTAGGCGCGAATCAGGTACAGGTCGATGTAGTCGCTGCCGCTGCCGTAGCCCACCTTGAAGCCCCAGCCCATGCGGCGGTATTGCGGCTGTCGTGCTGCGGGGTCGGTGGGGTCGTCGTTGACGGCACTGCGCAGCTTGCCGTAGAAAGCGCCGAAGCGCAGCTTCTGTGCTGTGTATTCCAGGCCAATGCCGTCGAACGACATGTTCATGATGTAGGAGCTCATTCCCATCGACGAGCGTCCCAGATGGGCGCGCCAGTTCTTGTAGGTGGGGTCGATGTGGAACGAGATGTGTGGGAACGAGAACGAACTGTTGTTGTTGGAATAGAAGAAAGCAAAAGGCATGGAGATGCCATACAGCTGAATGTTCAGGTTGGCACTCAGCGTGTTGGCCCAGGGCGAGCGATAGCCGCCGCCCACCGACGAGTTATAGAAAGTGTTCTGCGTGCCAATGGCACCCGTAATGATGAGCGGGTCGCTCTTTGCAATGCTCGATATGGTGTTTTGTCCGAGCGTGATCGACTGTGCCCCCATGCCTGCCGGGCACAGCAGTAGCATTATAATATATATAATGTACGCGCGTAAGGATTGTTTGCTCATCATCTCTGAGCCCCCAAAGCTTGGGGGTTGGGGGTCTGAACAAGCGCTGGGGGGAAAAACATCAGACCGTTTTAAAGTGTGAATACTGTCAGGAATGAAAGGAAGGGGGCTGGGGGCCTGCGCTTGTTCAGGCCCCCAACTCCCTAACTTATGCTGAGGCTATTGCTTCACCACCTTGCGCATTGTGCCGTCGGCCATGCGCCTGATCATCAGCCTGCCGTTGGCAGCCTTGCGGCCCAGCAGGTCGTAGCTCTGAGCGTTGAGTGCAGCACTGTGAACGGTGCTGATGCCCGTGGCCACCACGGGTGCGCTCAGTGCCACCGGAGCCTGGAGCGAGCCCAGCATCTGCTGGCTCTTCACGGTCTCGTTGACGTCGACAAACTCGCCCGTGAGCTCGTTGTGCAGGCGGAAGGTCACCAGTTCGCCGCTGTTGCCATGCACGGTGATGAAGGCCATGCCATCGATCACCATGCCCTCGCCACGGCATTCGCCGTCAACAAAGGCACCCACGGTGTAGTCTTCAGGATTGTCAAGGTTCTTCAGCTCGGCCACCATCGACATGTTGCTGGCAAACTGCGAGGCGTCATAGCTCCACACGCTCTGCTTCATGAGGCGAGCACCGGCCATGGCCGTCTCGTCGCCCTGCTCCATCTCCCATTCAGGCTTGAACGACAGGTATTGGTTCTCTTCCGGACAGTACACCAGGTAGCCCTGGTTTTTCTCGAGTGCGGTGAGGGTGCCCGTCCATGCGGTTCCGTTCCACTCGGCAAAGCCCTTGTCCTTCGACACGATGCGCGTGCCCGTGGGCAGCACCTGGCCGTCCATCCAGAACGCATTGGCCAGCAGGCGGTTGTAGACAAACGGCGAGCCAACCCACGTCCAGCCCTTATACAGAACGCCACCTCCGGCATTGTCGGCCGAGAACCGAACGCTGTACATCTTGGTGCTGGCCGCTGCCTTCATGTTGATTTTGTAGCACTGGTTCTGACCGATTCCGAAGTTGCCCTGGTCGCTAAAGAGACCCCAGTCGGCATCGTTGATGAGCAGGGCCTCTTGCGTGCGGGCCTCGATGAAGTTGCTCAGGAAGTCGTCGTTGAAGAAGATTGGGTATTCATCGCGCACATCGCCAAAGGGATTGCTGCGCCACTGCCAGCCCTTGTTGAAGCTGTAGACAACAGGAACGGTAAAGCCATAGAATTCGTGTTGTTCACTCTCAGATCCATAGCCCTCAGCGTCATAAACTGTCAGGCGCACTTCATCATCAGGATCGGCAGTTGAATATACATTGAAGAAGACTTCGCCCGGCAGACTGGCATTGTAGGTGATATTGATGCCACTGGCCGTTGTCTGAATGTTCTTCTCCAGCACCGTCCATTCATTAGGATAGCCCCACATGTTCATGTCCACTCGCAGTTCTTCAGGATCATACTGTGCGCCTTCGGGCTTGGGAGTGAGCGTCAGTGTGCCCGTTCCGTTTTCGCCCGGCGTGTGGGTTGCAACGAAGCCCATGAGCTTCGAACCAATGATGACATTGAGTTGCTGAGCTATTCCTGTCTCGGTCTTGATGCTGGCCTGTGTGCCGTCATATTCGCTGTAGTCGTTCCACTGCAGGGTATAGGTGAGCGTGGTGGTGCCTTCGCCCACGGCCGTCACATCCACATAGGCGCCATTGTCGGTGATGGCCGTGGCCTGTGCGTTGATGGTCACAGCGCTGCCACTGGCCGTGATGGTGCCCCTGGCCGAGGTGATACCTTCTGAGCCAAACATCACGTTGCCGTTGATAGTTCTTTGCACATACACCCTGAAGTCTTCGTCGCTCATTCCGTCTTCTCTCAGAATCGTGAGCGGAATTTCTTTGAACACCAGATCCTTGGCAGGCTTCTCCACAACGAAGTTGATGGTGCCATAGAGGTCGGGGTTGTCATCGGAAACAACGTGCACGGTATAGATGCCCGGCTCGTTGAACACAAGGCTGTTGTCCGAGATGCTCACACCTTCGGCAGGGCCTCCTGTGGGTGACATCACACTGAAGCTGAAGCCCTGGTTGGTGGCATTGCCTGGAGTTATTTCAACCAAGCTGGCCAAACGAGAATAGATATCATCGTCTACATTGGCCTTGTTATCGTACTGAGGATTCCAGTTGAATGCAATATCCGTGACCGGCTGCACCACGTTGACGGTGATGTAATCGGGATTGCTGGGATAGAGCTTCGTGCCGTCGTTTCGGCTGATGTAGGGTCTCAGCGTGGTGGTGCCGGGCATCAGCAGGGTGTAGCCGCCGGTGGGCTCCTGCGCAATGATGTCGCTGTTGCCAATCTCCCACTGCACACTCTCCGTTGCATCGGCAGGCTCAATCGAGTAGGCCACGTTGCTGTTGAGAATATCGTTCAGCGTGGCCTCGTCTTCACCAATGCGCAGGGTCACGTTGGCATCATAAATAATATGAATGGCCGTGGCAGGCTGATTGATGGTCAGATTACCATACTCTTCGAAAGGTGCTGTCATGCCGTATGAAATAAACTCGGCTGGGGCAGTGGCTGTCAGCATGTTGCCGCTGATCGTGCCAAAACCGGCATAGTTGCCCAACGACCAGGTAATCTGCTTGTTCAGCGGCAACGATGCTCCCTCTGGCACAATGGTCATGTAGTCTGTCAGGTCTACCGTCTCGCCCACATTCATCTCAATGGCCTGCAGCTCCACGCTTGTGGCAGCATTGAGCGTGAGCGTGGTGTTCACGTAGCTGGCATCTTGCTGCCACGTCAGCCTGTTGGCACAGAGCAGCTCATACTCATTTCCCGTGCGCTGGTTGTAGACAAAGAAGGTTATAACCTTGCCGTCGTCTTTTGGCCCGTTGGGATTGTAGTTGCCGGGAATGCGCAAGATAACCTGAAACCTATCTGCTCTGTTGGCTGAAACTCTCGGAGTGGCCACAACACGGCACTCGCCGTTGACAAATGCAGCCACCTCATACACGCCAATGCCACCAGCATTGTTGTAATTGGGCTCATTGGTAACAAACTCGGCATTCACCACATAGTCGTGGCCTTGCCCGTTGGTGTTGGCAAGCGGCCAGTGCCACTGTGCCCACGCCCCTATCGAAACGAGTAGAAGCGAAAGAAAGGATAATAGCTTTTTCATAATCACTTGGGGTTTTTATTATTACTCATTAATGTTCGCGTACATTATTATCTATATTGCTCATGCACCATCACCTTGCGCACCGTGCCGTCGGCCTGGCGCCGCAGCACAATGCCCCGCTGGCTGCCGGCCACACGGCGGCCCATGAGGTCGAAGCAGGCACGGCCTGCACGCTGACTGTTGCCAGGCAGCGGGGCGTCGCTGATGCCCAGTGCCACGGCCTGCGACTGCAGCACCAGTGGCTGTTGCAGCGATCCCAGTCGCAACTGTCCCGTGGCAATGGTGCCATCGATGGCCCAGGTGCGCCCTGTGGGCTCGTGGCGCAGGCGAAGCGACACCTGCTCGCCACGGTCGGCATGGGCCGTGATGAAGAAGTAGCCATCGACATAATGCCCCTCGCCACGGCACTCATTGCCTGCAAACACGCCGATGGTGTAGTCGGGTCCCAGACCGGCTGCCTGTGGCAAGGTGGCCACGATGGTGGTGTTGTTCATGAAGCGGCTGGCGTCATACTGCCAGGCCCTCAGCCGTCGGCTCTGTGCCTGTGGCTCACTGGCTTCCTGCGGCATTCCGGCCTCTGTGGCAAACGTCAGGGGGAGCGCATCGCCCGTTGGGTTGTAGACCATCACGCCCTGTCCGCTGCGCAGCACGCTCAGGTCGCCCTTCCACTGCGTGCCGTCGAACTCGGCCGAACCGTCTTCCTTCGACACCACCACCATGCCTTCAGCAAGGGGGCTCACTTCGGTGGTGAGGGCCACGCTGAGCAAGCGGTCGTAGTAGTAGGGCACGCCCACCCACGTCCACTCGCCGCTGAGCAGCTGACTGTGGTTCTGCTCGAAATGTCCGCCCAGCAGCACTGCCGGCGCGGGGGTGGTGTTCATCTTCACCTTGTAGCAGGTGTTCTGGGCAATGCCTTCCTGCATGAGCGGACCGAAATAGCCCAGCTCGGGGTCGTTGAAGAGCAGCGACTGCTGGCTGCGCGCCTCTGCCAGGGCACTGCCCGAGAAGACGGCCTGCATGCTGTTTCCGGCAATGTCGCCATAAGCATTGCTGCGCCACTGCCAGCCCTGCTCCAGCTGCAACAGGCCACCCACCTCGATGGCACTGAGCGACTGGCCTTCTGCATCGAGCAACTTGACGGGCGAGGTGTTCAGCATGAGCTGCACCTTGAAGCTGCCGGGATAGGCGGGAGTGAAATCAAAGCTGAGCGGATCGTTCACGACGCTTTGCGCCTGAATGGTCTTCCATCCCTTCATCGTTCCGTTGAACATGAACCACAGGTCGTAGGCATCGAAGGTGGCATTGGCCGGAACGGGCTGCAGCCTGACGCGCGTGGTGAGCCCTGCGGCCAGCGGCTCGCTCTGAAACGTAACACCCTGCAAGGCCACGGGGGCTCCCTCCTGGCGCTGCAAGATGAGTGGGATGGGATGAGAAGGCTGCCCTACGCTCTCACCCGAAAACATGACAGGCGCGGCGGGCTCAACGCTGTAGCTCACGCCAAAAGGCTTGTAGTAGACGCGAAAGTCTATCGTCTTGCCCGCATCGGCCGTATAGTCGCCCTTCACGCGCAGGATGAAAAACTGCTTTCTGTCTTTGCCCACAGTAGGAGCCTCTACCTTGGCCCGGCACTGATTGCCAATGAAGGCACCCACCACAAAATCGGTCATGGGGTCGGTCGGCACATTCGACTGCACGGTGGCATACACCACCGTTTCGTGGTTGTAGGCATGAGGGGCCGACACCACCCAGTTTTGAGCGAATGCGCTTTGTACAAAGTATAGCAGGCTGATGATGAGTTTATGGCGTAGTCTCATATCGTTTGCTTGAAATAATAACTAAGTAAAGGATTTCTGTGGCAAATATAAGAAAAAATTTCTTAATTAGAATGGATTTTCGAACATTTTTTTGCCACGAAAATACTAATTTATAAAATATTAACAATATACGGAACATCGCGTAACGACCCCATCATCGGTGATCAGGAAGAAATCATTATCATTTCTATAATTTTTTTCAAATGAAGTAGTTGATAGGAAGCAAGCAATGCTATAGAAAAACCTCAATCAGATTGTATAAGTTATTTTTGCATGGTTACTTATTATCCCAAATCGGTCATTAGACTGTTACGCGCTAACACGCTTCGATTACAATGGAACCCCATTGCGCACTCAAAGCAGCAGGACATCTGTTCAAAAATAAAGGATGTTATCATCATAACGCTAATGACCGATTTGGGATTATGAAAAAACTTTACAACTGCCCTTCTGAGATTCGCTCAAAAGTCAGCACCGCCCAACTGGCATCAGAATTTGCGAGTTTTGAGCAACTTTCTGTCATTCTGTATAACCCATTGATAATCAGATGTTAGCAAAATGCGGGGCGCAAGACGCGTTGCTTCCGCAGCCCGGCAGAATGGCAACGGAGGCCCCGTTACAGTGCAACGGGGCCTGCGTTGCATATCAACGAGGGCCCCGTTGTGCCTGAACGGGGATGCCGTTGCAAACAAACCGGGGCCCCGTTGTGTGCATACAGCGCCCGGCAAGAGGCATGGAAGGGCCCGACAAATGGCTTCAGCCAGCTACACAGCTGGCTGAAGGGGATGCAAAACAGGCGTAAAAGGGGCTTTCCGCTTTCTGTTTCAGCATTTTCCAGAAAGCTTTTTTCTATGAACTATTTTTACAGATTTCCTTTTAGCGACGCCTTGCGTGAACTGTTCTATTTCACAACCTTTCGGCCCTGCTCAATGACAAGGGCCTTGCGGCCATTGCCACTGTCTGCACGGCGGCCCCCCAGGTTGTAGACGGCAGCCGGACGGGCCGTGGCCGTGGCCTCAGGAGCCGGGATGCCCAGCGACGCATCGCTGCTGGCACAGAAGAAGAGCGTGCGCGAGAGCTTGGCACCGGTGGCCTTGTCGGCAACGGTCACGGTGATGCTCTGCACCATGGGCTCTGATGCCGAAACAGTGAGCGTGGTGCCGCTGACAGTGGCCGTGGCAGAGAATCCATCGGAATGCCAGGATGCTTCGTCGGCCGCAAAGTCGCTGAAAGCAGCGAAGAAGGGCTTCAGGTCGATGGTGGTGAGGGCCTTGCCCACAGGCAGGAAGAAGTGGGGATGGGCCAGAAACTCCAGATAGTCTTCCAGGTCGGTATAGCCATTGCCGTCGGTGTCGTCATTGTTGTTGGGCGTGGCTGGGTCGGTGACCGTCACTTCTTCATACCAGTTGGGCAGTCCGTCCTGGTCGGTGTCCCATCCTTCGGGGCGCGCTGCCTCCACGATGTTCAGCCCCTGGAAGCCTTCGGCGTCGCTCTCCTTGTCGATGAGTCCCTTCTTGCCGGAACGGCTGCCCACGCAAGAGGTGGTGCCGCGCAGCGTTTCCTGAATCATGCGCAGGTCGTGGTTGTCCGCTTCGGGCTGGTTGCAGCCCACGTCGCTCAGCACGTTGCAGTAGGCTTGCTGTGCCGTTTCCACCACGGCCTGCGACTCGAAGTAGGGGCGCGACACAAACACCGTCCAGTCGAGCTTCTGCCCGCCAGCCAGCTTGTAGGCATAGGTCTGGTTCAGGGCATCCTGCGTGAGCGAGCCGTCGCGGTTCTCGCGAATGTTTCCACTGACGTAGTATTCCTGCGTGCCCGTGCCCAACCCCTCCAGGTCGGCCTGCAGCAGCAGGGTCTTGGTGGTGGCAGGGCCCATCTTGTAGTAGTTGGCCACAAACTGTCCGTTGTGTGTGCCGCCGTCGGTGGCACGGCTGCCCCAGTTATAGACCACGTTGTTGAACACATCGTGGGCTCCGGCGTAGGCACCGCCGCCGTCGAGTCCGCCCGACAGGCTCCAGTTGCGCCCCTCGCAGTGGGCCAGCAGGTTGTGGTGGTAGGAGCCCCGGTCGCCGCCAATGGTGGCTGCATAGCCGTGCTCGCAGTCGGGACCTTTCGACTCCACGTAGTTCTTGTGTCCGGCGCGGTTCAGCGCCTCGCTGATGAGCGTGCGCTGCAGGGTCACGTTCTTGGCGTTGCGGCTGGAGAAAGCCTCGTCGATGGTCCACGACACGGAGCAGTGGTCCATGATGCTGTGGTCGTTGCCAGCCATGCCCAGTCCGTCGCTGGTGCGCGTGTTGGGCGACACGCCGTCCCAGTCGTCGCCACCGCCCACACGCATGCGGATGAAGCGGGTGATGCCGTCGCTGGCCATGCCGAAGGGGCGGCCCGTGAACATGATGCCACGACCCGGGGCCGTTTGTCCGGCAATGGTCACACAGGGATCGCTGCACGTGAGTCGCTCCTTGAGGTCGATGGTGCCGGCCACGTCGAAGACGATGGTGCGCGGCCCGCTTACGCGCGTGATGCCATAGCGGAAGGTGCCCGGCTGCGGGTCGGTGGCGTCGTCGGCCAGCGACGTCACGTGGTAGACCGTGCCACCGCGCCCGCCAATGGCATACTTGCCGTAGCCTTCGGCATCGGGGAAGGCCAGCCGGCGCGGACGGAACGACCACACGTCGCCTTCATAGATGGCGCCATACTGGTCTTCTTCGTCCACCCGCCAGTAGTAGGTCTGCATGGGGTCGAGCCCTTCGGCCACGAAGCTTGAGCCTGGCAGCGAGGCCAGGAGCGACAACGCGTCGGGCTGCGTGCCCATGTAGAGGTGGTGGCGCGTGGCCACAACGGCCGGCCTCCACTCCAGCGTGGCGCGGCCCCCGTCGCAATTGGCGTGCATGTCCTGGTGGTCAGGGGCAATGAGCGTGGCCGTGGTGAGCGGGTTGGGGCGGTCGAACACCAGCGCGTTCAGGAAGAGCGACGTGGTGTTGTAGCCCTGCGTGTAGTCGATGTTGGGGTCGGGATTGGTTCGATAGACAATCTCCACAGGCTGTCCTTCCTCGGCCCGGAAGCGAACGTAGGACTGGCCGCTGCCGGCCACCGTCTGGCAGCGCACCGTCTGCACCACGTTGCTCAGTGCCAGACCGCCGTTGACCAGCACCGTGAGGTTGGGCCCGTCATAGCCCGAAGGGTTGTTGTGATAGGCCAGGATGGAGTGCTGGCCGGCCGAGAGCCCCGTGATGGTGAGCCTGATGCCCACCTCGCCGCTCTGCAGCTGTGGCGTGTTGCCGTTGGCATCGAGGCCGTAGACGCCCACGCCGTCGCTCACCAGCTTGGAGTATTTGTTCACGCCGTCCTTCCACCACTCGCCCTTGAGCGTGCGGTTCTCCTGTGTGCCGTCGATGGTGGCCACGATGGTGATGCCGTCCACGGTGATGGTGGACTGGCCGCTGGTGCCCACCACCCAGGGTGTGTAGCCGTCTTCGGTGCGGTTCTGCGAGTTGTTGATGTCGATGTGCTGTGCCTGTGCGGCCAGTACAAGGGCCAACAGGGTGGCCACGGTAAAAGGTCTTCTCATCGTCGGAAAAATGTGTTGATTGTTTTAGGAATGCTGCAAAGTTACGAAATAAGTGAGAGAAATGAAAGAAAATGCCCATTTTCTTCTCATTTCCGAACAAAAAGTAAGTTCGACGAAGCCAAAGTTACGAAATAATTGTTTATAACACGCGAAAAATCGGCAACTTTTTCGTAACTTCGCGCCGCAATGATGTGTTTTCATCCTTTATCTTCTGCGATTGAGAGGCCCGCAGAGCTGAACAATCCTTTCGACTATGAGCCCCACCCGCTGTGCCAACTGGCCGCCCAGCAGGTGAGAAGCTACGTTGCTGAGCAGCCCCTGCTGCAGGCCGATGCCGCCCTGGGCAAGATGCTGGGCGTGCTGGTGGTGGAGCAGGCCGACGGACGACTGGGCTACCTGGCGGCCTACTCCGGACTGCTGGCTGGACGCAACGACTGGCCTTTCTTCGTGCCGCCCGTGTTCGACGCGCAGCAGCCCGACGGCCACTTCAAGCAGACGGAGCGTCAGATTTCGGCCATCAACGCCCGGCTCAAGGCCATGACCGCTGCCACACCCTACGGGCCACAGGTCCAGCCGCCGCCGCCAAGCACCGCCGACCAGCTGAGGCAGCAGCGCAAGGAGCTGTCGGAAGAGTTGCAGCTGTGGCTGTTCCGCCAATATCGCATGCTCAACGCAAAGGGCGAAACAAAAGACTTGGTGGAGATTTGGCACGACTATCACCCCTCGGAAAAAATCAGACGACGCTTTCCCCTGCCTCCGGGCGGCACGGGCGACTGCTGTGCGCCCAAACTGCTGCAATATGCCTTTGCCCACCGTCTGCGACCCGTGCAGATGGCCGAGTTCTGGATGGGGGCGTCGCCCAAGGGCGAAGTGCGCCACGATGGCCAGTACTACCCAGCCTGTCGCGGCAAGTGCCTGCCCGTGCTCACGTTCATGCTGGGCCGAAGCTTTTCGGCCTACGGCGGTGCAGCAGAGGGCGCTGCGCGGCTGGCACCGCGCGTGGTCTATGAAGACGAGGCAGTGCTGGTGGTGGAGAAGCCTGCCGGACTGCTCTCGGTGCCGGGCCGCACGGGGGCGGCCTCGGTGGAAAGTATGCTCACGGAACAATACGGCCAGGTGATGCTGCCACACCGGCTCGACATGGACACGTCGGGACTGCTGGTGGTGGCACGCAACGCCGGGGCCTACAAGACGCTGCAACAGCAGTTCTTCGCGCGCACGGTGGAGAAGAAATATGTGGCCCTGCTCAGCGGCATCGTCGCGGGCAGCGGCTCGGTCTCTTTGCCGCTACGCCCCGACCCGCTCGACCGCCCGCGCCAGGTGGTCGACCTGCTGCGTGGCAAGCCGTCGCTCACGCTCTATCGGGTGTTGCAGCAACGCGATGGAACAACGCTCGTGGAGCTGACGCCCAAGACGGGGCGCACCCACCAGCTGCGCCTGCACTGCGCCCACCCCGACGGACTGGCCACGCCCATCGTGGGCGACAACCTCTACGGACAGAAGGCTGCACGCCTGTGTCTGCATGCCTGGCAGCTGGCCTTCGACCACCCCGCAACGGGCCGCCGAATGAGCTTCACGGCCGACCCCATTCCCTTCTGAACTGCGCAAGATTTTCTTTTGCACTTCTCTTACTTATCTCGTAACTTTGGCTTCGTCGAACTTACTTTTCGTTCGGAAATGCAAAAGAAAATGGGCATTTTCTTTCATTTCTCTCACTTATTTCGTAACTTTGCCCCCACTAAAACTATCAAAGACTAACAACTACATGACACGCAACGCCACTTTTGCGCTCGTCCTCGCATGCACAGCCAGCACAGTGCAGGCCACGACGTTTGTCGTAGAGACGACAAAGGCGCAACAAACCATTCAGCACTTCGGGGCATCGGACGCCTGGTCCATGCAAAACATTGGCCTGTGGCCCGAAGAAGACGAACAACTGAAGATTGCCGACTGGCTGTTCTCGCTCGAAACCAACGACGAGGGACAGCCCCGGGGCATAGGACTGAGCCTGTGGCGGTTCAACCTGGGCGCCGGAAGCAGCGAGCAGGGCGACAGCTCTTATATAAATAAAGGAACGCGCACGGAGTGCCTCTTGCGCCCCGACGGCACATGGGACTGGACACGACAGGCCGGACAGCGACGCTTTCTGCAACTGGCCCGCGAGCGCGGCGTGCCCCACATGCTGGCCTTCCTCAACTCGCCGCCCGTGCAGTTCACGCAGAACCACCTGGCCACCAACACAGGACGGGGAGGCACACTGAACCTGCGCGACGACTGCTACGACAGCTTTGCTCAGTTCATGGCTCAGGCCATCAAGGGCATTGAGCAGCACGACGGCGTCGACATCGACTACCTGTGCCCCGTGAACGAGCCCGACGGACACTGGAACTGGCTGGGACCCAAACAGGAGGGATCGCCCGCCACCAACCGCGAAACAGCACGGCTGGCCAGGGCCACCGCACAGGCACTGCAGCAGCAGGGACTGAGCACACAGGTGATGGTCAACGAGTCGAGCGACCTGCGCTGTCTGCTGGGCGTCTATCAGACCACCTGGGAACGGGGCAACACCATACGCACGCTGTTCTCGGAAGACAGTGCCGCCACCTATCTGGGACAGACGCCACACGTGCCACGGCTCATCCTGGGCCACAGCTACTGGACCAACACGCCCGTGGACTACATGAAGAAAATCAGACAGGAGCTGCGCGACACGTGCAGAAAATATGGCATCGGCTTCTGGCAAAGCGAGATTTGCATCATGCAGAACGACGAGGAGATAGGCGGCGGAGGCGGCTATGACTTCACCATGAAGACGGGCCTCTACGTGGCACGCATCATCCACCACGACCTGTGCTACGCCAATGCCGAGAGCTGGAGCTGGTGGCGAGCCTGTGGCGGCAACTACAAAGACGGGCTCATACGCGTGTTCGACCGACAGCACCGCTCGCGCGACTCGCGACTGCTGTGGTGCCTGGGCCAGTACAGCCGCTTCGTGCGCCCGGGAGCCGTGCGCCACGAGGTGACGGCCAGCAGGCCCGAAGACCCCTACGGGCTGATGCTTTCGGCCTATCACAACCAGGACGGCTCGTGGGTCGTGGTGGCCATCAACTACAGCAACGAGCCGCAACCGCTGTCGCTGCTGCTCGGTGGCAGCAACGCCACCACCACCTGGCACCCCTATCGCACCAGCGACGACGCGGGCGAAACGCTCAAGCCCCTGCCCGCCACCAACGGACAGACCACGCTGAAAGCCCACAGCATCACGACATTCGTAACCAAAAAACTATAAAACAACTATGAGACTATTCCAAAAATTGGCCCTCGCCACGCTGCTCCTTGCAGCTCCGGCCATGGCCAGCGCCGCCCCGAAGGCAGGCACCTTCACCGTGGGCGACAAGACGTTTCTGCTCAACGGCCAGCCCTTCGTGGTGAAGGCGGCCGAGGTTCACTACCCCCGCATTCCGCGCCCTTACTGGGAACACCGCATCCAGATGTGCAAGGCACTGGGCATGAACGCCGTGTGCATCTACATCTTCTGGAACATCCATGAGCAGAAGGAGGGCCAGTTCGACTTCACGGGCCAGAACGACGTGGCCGAGTTCTGCCGCCTGGCCCAGAAGAACGGCATGTACGTCATCGTTCGTCCCGGCCCCTACGTGTGTGCTGAGTGGGAAATGGGCGGTCTGCCCTGGTGGCTGCTGAAGAAAAAGGACATCAAGCTGCGCGAGCGCGACCCTTACTTCATGGAGCGTGTGAAGATTTTTGAGCAGAAAGTGGGCGAGCAACTGGCTCCGCTCACCATTCAGAACGGCGGCCCCATCATCATGATGCAGGTGGAAAACGAGTATGGCAGCTACGGAGAAGACAAGCCCTACGTATCTGAAATCCGCGACTGCCTGCGTGGCATCTATGGCAAGGAGCTGAGCTTGTTCCAGTGCGACTGGTCCAGCAACTTCGAGAAGAACGGACTGGACGACCTGACGTGGACGATGAACTTTGGCACGGGCGCCAACATCGACCAGCAGTTCCGCCGCCTGGGCGAGCTGCGGCCCAACGCACCCAAGATGTGTTCCGAGTTCTGGAGTGGCTGGTTCGACAAATGGGGAGCCCGACATGAGACACGTCCGGCCAAGGACATGGTCGAAGGCATGGACGAAATGCTGCAGAAAGGCATCTCGTTCTCGCTCTACATGACCCACGGCGGCACCTCGTTTGGCCACTGGGCAGGTGCCAACAGCCCCGGCTTCGCGCCCGACGTGACCAGCTACGACTACGACGCGCCCATCAATGAGTATGGACAGGCCACCCCGAAGTTCTGGGAGCTGCGCAAGATGATGGAGAAATACAACGGCGGCAAGAAGCTGCCCGCCGTGCCCAAGGCCCCGATGCCCATCATCACCGTGCCCAAGTTTGAGCTCACAGAATATCAACCCCTGCTCATGGGTGCAGCCGGCGAAGGCGAAGACCGCATCATGACCTTTGAGGAAGTGGGCATGGGCTGGGGCATGATGATGTATTCCACCTCGCTGCCCGAGATTCCCGTGAAGAGCCTGCTCACCGCCGACGTGCACGACTTTGCCCAGGTGTTCATCGACGGCAAGTACATCGGAAAGATTGACCGCGTGAAGAACGAGAAGACACTCCTGCTGCCCCCCGTGAAGAAGAATGCCCGCATCGACATCCTGGTGGAGGGCATGGGCCGCATCAACTTTGGCCGCGCCATCAAGGACTTCAAGGGCATCATCGGCAACGTGAGCATCATGGCCGAGATGGACAACGACGACGTGACGTGGACACCGCGCATCTGGAACAACGTGATGATTCCCGACGCCTACGAGAATGCCGTGCAGGCCCTGTCGTTTGAGCAGAAGACGCGCGAGAATGCCACCGATCTTGACCGCCAGCGCGGCTACTACCGTGGCTACTTCACGCTGAAGAAGGTGGGCGACACGTTCCTGAACTTCGAGACGTGGGGCAAGGGCCAGGTGTGGGTGAACGGCCACGCCATGGGCCGCATCTGGTCGATTGGCCCGCAGCAGACGCTCTACGTGCCGGGCTGCTGGCTGAAGAAGGGCAAGAACGAGATTATTGTGCTCGACATCGTGGGCCCGAAGCAGCCCGTTGTGTGGGGCCAGGCTGAGCCCGAACTGAACAAGCTGCAGCTGGAGAAGAGCAACAAGCACAACAACATTGGCGACAAGCCCGACCTGAACAGCGCCACGCCCGTGAACGTGTCGAGCCCTGCTGCCGACAAGCCAGGGGCCTATTCGGCCACAGGCACCTTCAAGCCTGGCAACGGCTGGCAGACCGTCTTCTTCCAGAACGACGCCAAGGGCCGCTACCTGGCCATCGAGTGTCTCTCCACCCAGAAGGCGGGCGACCGCGCCGCCATTGCCGAACTCTACCTGCAGAACCCCGGTGGCCGGCGCATCAGCCGCGAGCTGTGGACCACGAAGTATGCCAACTCGGAAGACGACAACGGCAACCACACCGGCGACAAGGTGTTCGACCTGCAGGAATCGACCTACTGGCAGACCGAGAAGGGCGCCACGTCGCCCCACCTGCTGGTCATCGACCTGGGCGAAGAGCAGACCATCGGCGGGCTGGAGTACCTGCCACGCGCCGAACAGGGTGCCCCCGGCTCGGTGAAACAGTTCAGAGTCTACGTGTACTAAACGGGCCCTCAACGGCCATAAATGACTGCGGCAAAGCAAAAACACTGGTTTTTGCTTTGCCGTTTCGGTTTTTCTGCTTACCTTTGCAGCCGTAATCGTGGTTCTGCCAAAGATTAATAGGGAATGGGGTGCGACTCCCCGACTGTCCCGCAGCTGTGAGTTGTCCTTTTCACGGGCTGCAAGCACACACGTCACTGATATTTTCGGGAAGACGCTTGCAGCCGACAACGAGTCAGAAGACCTGCCACGACGAACGATGGCCTCCGCGCACCTCTGGGGTTAGGGCACGGCGGTCGAAAGCAGAAAACAACAACAACGAAGCATGACAAGATGCTTGCTTATGCCCTGGCAACCACAACGAGGCACGCCCAAGCGCCTGCTTCTGCTCTGTCTGTGGGCCATGACGGGCAGCAGTGCGGTGTGGGCGCAGGGCAATGACCATGCTTGGCGTTCCGACTCGATGCAGCATGTGGGCGAAGTGGTAATCACGTCGAAGCTGGTGTTCCGCGAGGTCATTCCCACGCAGAAGCTCAGCGGCGACGAGCTGCAGCGCCTGTCGTCGACCAGTGTGGCCGACGCGATGCGCTATTTCTCCGGCGTTCAGCTGAAGGACTATGGCGGCGTGGGCGGTGTGAAGACCGTCGACGTGCGCTCCATGGGCACCAACCACCTGGCCGTGAGCTACGACGGCATCATCCTGGGCAACGCCCAGAACGGCCAGACCGACCTGGGCCAGTTTTCGCTCGACAACATTGAAGAGGTGATGCTGTGCAACGGCCAGAAGAGCGCCATCTTCCAGTCGGCCAGCGACTTTGCCTCGGCCTCGTCGGTCTACATCCGCACGCGCATGCCACGGTTCCAGGTGGGCGAGCAACGCCACCTGAAGGCCCGCGTGCAGTATGGTGGCAGCGACCTGCTGCGCACGTCGCTGCTCTACGAACGGCGCCTGCCTGCCGACATGAGCCTCAGCGCCAATGCCGAGGTGATGACCGCCAGCGGCAAGTACGAGTTCCGATACCGCCGCAAGAACCTCGACGGCACCACGGCATGGGACACCACCGCCACCCGACAGAACGGCGACATTCATGCCGAACGGCTGGAGCTGAACCTGCACGGCATGCTGAACCGTGGGCAGTGGCAGCTGAAGGGCTATCTCTACAACTCGTCGCGCGGCATTCCGGGGGCCATCGTCAACAACGTGTGGGCCCGGGGCGAGCGCCAGCAAGACCTGAACACCTTCGCCCAGGCATCGTGGCAGAAGTCGGTGGGCGAGCGTTTCAGCACGCGCTGGCTGGCCAAGTATGCCTTCTATCAGACCCACTACCGCAACCGCGACACCACGCAGCTGCCCGTGGACAACACCTACCGCCAGCAGGAGCTCTACTTCTCCACGGCCAACGTCGTGGAGCTGCTGCCCCGCTGGAGCGCCTCGCTGAGCTACGACCTGCGGTGGAACAAGCTGAACGCGGCCATCTACGGCTTTGCCTACCCCACCCGACTGACCCACGTCGTGTCGCTGGCCACCGCGCTCGACCTGAGCCGGCTGAAGCTGCAAGCCTCGGTGGCCGGCACGCTGGCCACCGACCACACCCGCAAGGACCACCGCACCAAGCACATGCAGCGGCTGTCGCCGGCCTTCTTTGCCAACATCTACCCGCTGCGGGGGCGCTGGCTCTCGCTCAGGGCCTACGTGAAGCAGAGCTTCCGCATGCCCACCTTCAACGACCTTTACTACACCGACATGGGAAACGCCACGCTCCGGCCCGAAACCGCCACACAGTTTGACATAGGTATCGTTGCGGAAAAGCATTTGGAGCGTGGCCCCTTTTCCCACATCAGCCTGCATGCCGACGCCTACTACAACCGCGTGAAAGACAAGATCATTGCCTACCCCAAGGGGCAGCAGTTCCGCTGGACGATGCTGAACCTGGGGCGGGTTGACATTCGCGGCCTGGACGTGGTGGCTTCGGCCTCCTGTCCCGTGGCGAGCGGCCTTGTGGCCACCCTGCGCGCACAGTACACCTACCAGCGCTCCATCGACGTGACCGACCCATCGAAGCCCTACTACCGCCACCAGATTCCCTACATTCCCCACCATTCGGGCTCGCTCATCGTGGGGGCCGACTGGCGCCGGTTCTCCCTGAACTACAGCTTCATCTACACCGGCGAGCGCTGGAACGAGCAAGAAAACATCAAGTACAACTACATGCAGCCCTGGTACACCAGCGACCTCAGCGCCAGCTTCACCCACAAGCAGTGGCGCTTGTCGGTCGAGGCACGCAACCTGCTCAACCAGCAGTACGACGTGATTGCCAACTACCCCATGCCCGGGCGCAACTTTGCCATCGGCTTAGAATACAGCTTATGAAACACACCATCCTGACTGCCACCCTGGCAGCACTCACGGCCACGGCCAGCCTCACGGGCTGCCGCACCGACGACGACCTGGTGATGCCCACCCCGCAGGACACCCACCAGCTAATGCAGACCCAATACCTGGGCATGTATGTGCTGTGCGAGGGCAACATGGGCTCCAACAAGGCCACGCTGGACTATCTGGACCTGCACACGGGCCAGTATCTGAAGAACATCTTCCCCTCGCGCAACCCCCAGCAGGTGAAGGAGCTGGGCGACGTGGGCAACGACTGCCAGATCTATGGCTCGCGCCTGTGGCTGGTGGTCAACAGCTCCAACAAGGTGGAAGTGTGCACCGCCGACTCGGCCTTTTCGCTGGGCCACGTCGACGTGCCCAACTGCCGCTACCTGGCTTTCCACGGCGGCCATGCCTACGTGTCGAGCTACGTGGGCCCGGTGGGTGGCACCTCGGTGCAGGGCAGCGTCTACAAGATCGACACGCTGACGCTGCGCGTGGTGGGCCGCACCGCCGTGGGCTACCAGCCCGAAGAGATGGCCATCGTCGACTCGCTGCTCTACGTGGCCAACAGCGGTGGCTACAGCGCCATGCAGGGCCAGGGCTACGACCGCACGGTGAGCGTCATCAGCCTGAACAGCTTCACCGAAGTGGGCCGCATCGACGTGGCCCCCAACCTGTTCCGGCTCAGGGCCGACCGCCACGGCCAGCTGTGGGTCACGTCGCGCGGCGACTACGGTGCCCACCCCTCGCGGCTCTATCTGCTGAGCAAGGGGCCCGACGGGCTCATGGCCAAGCGCGACTCGTTCGACCTGCCCGTGACCGACCTGGCCTTTCGCGGCGACTCGCTCCTCTACGTGGCCAGCAGCTACGACGCCGACTGGAACCAGACCACCACCTTTGGCCTCATCGACACGCGCACCCACCAGCTGCTGAACGCCAACATCATTCCCGCCACCACTCAGATTGAAACGGCCTACGGGCTGATGGTACACCCCGTGACGGGCCACCTCTACGTGATGGACGCCACCAACTATGTGTCGTCGGGCTGGCTCTGCTGCTTCAGTCCCAGTGGCCAACTGCTGTGGCGCGTGTCAACGGGCGACATTCCGGGACACGCCTGCTGGCTCACCCGTAACACACTGATAACCAATCATTTGAAATAGCCCCACAACGGGGGCCCCGTTAGGTTGCAACGGGGCCGCTATTGCACTGCAACGGGGGCCCCATTGCAACACAACGGAGGCCCCGTTGCAACCTAACGGGGCCCCTATTGCAACTCACTGAAAATCAAGATGATAAAGAACCGTTTCAGATTACTTCAAATGGCACTGCTGGGAGCCCTTTCGGCTCAGGCCCAGCACAGTGCCTACGTGCAGGCCGTCGACGAGTATGTGCCTGCCCCGGGGCAGTTTGTCAACACGCTGCCCGCAGCCACCGCCGCCGACACCCCAGAGACCATGGCCCAAAAATGCACCGAACAGCTGGCTGCCAACCAGGGTGGCATGGTCACCCTGGGAGCCTGGGGAGGCTACGTGACGTTCCACTTCGACCACCCCGTGGTGAACGTCGCTGGCCAGCGCGACTTTGCCGTCTATGGCAATGCCTTCGAGAACAATGCCGAGCCAGCCGTGGTCTTTGTGTCGCAAGACACGAACCACAACGGACTGCCCGACGACGAGTGGTTCGAGCTGCGCGGGTCGGAGTATGACAACCCCAACACGCTGCACCACTACGAACTGACCTACACCTTTGCCGCGATGCAAGACGTGGCGTGGACCGACAATCAGGGCCGCTCGGGCGTCGTGCCGCGCAACAAGTTCCACAAGCAGGAGTATTTCCCCCTGTGGCTGCAGCACCGGCAGTCGCTCACGCTCAAGGGCTGCCTGCTGCCCGGCAACGCCCGCCTGCAGCAGAACGCCGACGGCACCAGCACCTGGCTGCTGCCCGCCTACGGCTGGGGCTATGCCGACAACCAGCCCAACAGCAACCGCGAGGGCTGCTCGCTGGACATTGGCTGGGCCGTCGACGCAGCCGGACTGCCCGTGAACCTGAGCCATGCCGACTTCATTCGCTGTCAGAACGCCATGAACCAGCTGTGCGGTGCCATCGGCGAAACATCAACCGAGATTACCGGGGCCGAAGACCTGCACCCCGACGTGAGTGCCGGCATCGACGCCATTCAGCAGCAGGCGCGCGCCACGGCACCGCGCATCGTCTGCAACCTGGGCGGACAGCGCAGCCAACAACTGCGCAGGGGCCTGAACATCGTGCGCCTGCCAAACGGAGAAACAAGGAAAATCGTGCGTTGAAAGGAAAACAACTACTTCAATTTTTATATTTCAAAAAACATTATGAAACACTTATTTCAGCAGTCATTGCTGCTCATGCTCACGCTGTTCTGCGGTCTGCCCGTCTGGGCATCGCAGGAAGCCGACGTGGTGCTGCAGGAGCAATGGGGCCGGCAGGTCATCACCGTGGCCGCCGACCAGGAAATTACTTTCTACGACTGGAAGGGCACCGACAACATCGCGAGTTCGTCGTCGAACAACTCGCGGTCGCTCACGGTGTTCAAGCCAGCTGCGGAAGGCATGAGCATTCAGGTGACCTTCGAGACCACCGACGTGACCAACGACGGCAGTCAGTGGTTCGGCGAGGTGTGGGTCTACAGCGGCGACCCCGATCCTGAGGGCACGTTCGACTACAGCGCCTCGCTCAACGCCCAGTCTGCCATGCCCGAGGGCAACGTGCTCGACAAGCTCGACGGCACCTTCTCGAACAAGACCTACGTGTCGGCCTCGGCCGACGGTGCCCTCTCCGTGGGCATGCTCTGGCGCTATGCCAAGGCGTGCAACGGCTGGGTGGCCAAGGTGAAGTGCGTGAAGCTGGAAAGCATGACCGTGACCGGGGCCGCCTCGGCCTACGACGGCGTGGTGGCCCAGCCGCTGAGCAAGCTCAACGTGGCACTGGCCCAGGCCACCGTGACCGCCACGGGCGTGATGAACCCCGACCACCTCACGGCCATCGGCTTCACCATGCTGCAAAACGAGGGAGCCATCGACCCCCTGGCCATGAAGCTCGTGGCTGCCGGCAAGCAGCTGCCAGCCACGGTCAGCGCCGTCGATGCGGCTGCCGGAACCTACCTGCTGGCGCTCGACGAGCCCCTGGCCGACGGCACCAACACCTTCACCCTGTGTGCCGACATGCTGGGCACGGCTGCCGTAGGGGCCCGGGTGCAGGTGGCCATCAGCAAAGTGGCCACCACGCAGCAGCCCGACGGCATCAGTCCCTTCACCGCCGCAACGCCCGTTGTGGTGCAGAATCCAGCCATCGTGCTCATGAGCGAGACACCGCAGACCGTGACCGTGGGCGAAACGCCCCTGAACTTCTATGACGAGGGCGGCACCGACGGCGGCATCGTCTCGAAGACCAACGGCCAGGTGACGTTCCTCCCAGGCGTCAGCGGCCAGAAAGTAATGGTCCGGTTCACCAAGAACGAGATCTGGCACGGCTCGCTCTACAACCAGGAGCTGCGCATCTACAGCGGTCAGCAGGCCACGGCCCAGAACCTGCTGCGCACCCTGCAGCAGGGCGAAACGGCCACGGTGCGCTCCACCGCAGCCGACGGCTCGCTCACGGTGGTGCTCTTCAGCGATGCCAGCAACAGCATCAGCGCCAACGGCTTCGAGGCCCTGGTGAGCCTCTTCACACCGCAGCCCATGGACTTCGACACCCTGACCACAGCCGCTGCCAGCAGCGAGACAGTGGCCGCTGGCGACGAGGCTCAGGACATGCTCAACGTGGTCATTACGGCCAAGAACACCGAACCGGCCATGAAGCTCACGCAGATGAACTTCAGTGCTGGCGAGACGGCGGCCCTGGTGGGCAGCGCCTACCTCTATTTCGGCTCGCAGCTGGTAGGCCAGACAACCGTGGGCGGTGCCCAGTTCAGCATCGCGCTCACCAATCAGCAGGAGCTGGCCGAGGGCGACAACCTCTTCACGCTGAAATACAACATCAGCGACGAGGCACTCAACGACCAGACCGTCTCGGCCCAGCTGCTGAGCGTCAGCGCCCTGGTGAACGGTGCTGAGAAGACCGTCTCGGCACCCGCACAGGCCCCCGCCGCACAGCGCACGGTGAAGAACATTGCACTGAGCCAGGCCCTTCAGGGCACGGTGACAAAGACCGTGAACGGACAGCTGGCCTTCGAGACCAAGGCTGCCAGCAGCTACAACGACTACTGCGAAGCCGGAACCGACGACCGCATCAACATCTTTGTGCCCAAGCACGAAGGCATGGTGTGCCAGATAGACTTCAGCCAGTTCGAGGTGCAGTATGCTTCGTCGAGCTACGGCACCAAGTCGGTCTTCAAAATCTACGCCGGACAGGGCACCACCGGTGAACTGCTCTGGGAACTGAACGACAACAGCCAGCAGGCCACGGGCCCTGGCCGCATCATCCGCTCAACCGCTGCCGATGGCGCCATGACCATCGTCTTCAACCCCAAATCGTCTTATTCCTACTACTACACGGGCTGGAAGGCCACGGTGAGCGAATATCTGCAGAAGAACATGGAGCTGGCTGCCATCGAGGCACAGCACCCCACCACGGCCGATGTGTCGATTGGTGCCGACAATCAGGAGCTGCTCACCGTGAACGTCAAGGCTGAAGGCGCCCTGAACCCGCTCACCCTGAGCGGCCTGAAGCTGCAGCTCAAGGGCACCGAGGCCAGCATGACCACCCTGAGCGTGTGGCAGAACGACACCCAGCTGGGCCAGGCTGCCGCCGCTGCCGAGGTGGAAATAGCGTTTGGCGAGGCCGTGACGCTGGCCGAGGGCAACAACGTCTTCACCGTGAAGGCGGGCGTGAACCCTGCCGCCCAGGACGGACAGACCATCGATGCTGCCCTGATGGCAGTGACGGTGGGCGGCAACGCGGTGGCTGTTGAGAACGGCGACCCCGAAGGCTGCCGCACGCTGAAGAACATGGTGCTCATGACTGAAGGCAGCCACGGCACCCTGCAACTGGCAAAAGGACAGCACACCATGATCTACGACGACGGTGGCGCTGAAGCCGACGGCGCCGACGGCGTGGAAGCCACACTGACACTGGCTCCCACCGGCGAGGCCGACTGCATCAAGCTGACCAACCACAGCATCTCGTTTGCCTACACCGCACACCTTTATATATATAAGGGCAGCGAGGCCAGCGACGCCAATCTCATCACCGACCTGAGCGGCTCGTTGGCCAAGTTCGACCCCATCGTGAGCGATGCCGACTTCGACGGTGGCCAGCTCACCATCAAGTATGTGGGCAAGGGCAGCTACAGCCGGCCCAACTTTGCCATCGAGGCCGAAGGCTACAAGAAGCAGCCGCTCGCCGTGACGGCCATCACCACCGAAGACATCAGCGCAAAAGAGGTGCTGAAGGGACAGACCGACACCAAGATGCTGAAGATTGCCGTGGAGACCAAGGGCGAACTCGACAGCCTGAACCTGCAGGGCTTCAACATCAGCGGCACCGAGGCCGAAGCCGTAGACACCTTCCGCATCTACACCACGGGCACGGCTGCCACCTTCTCGGCCAACCAGACCTTTGCCGACAGCCTTGTCATCAGGAAGGAAGGCACCTACTACTTCTGGCTGGTCTACGACCTGAAGACCACCGCACAGGTGGGCCAGCAGGCCACAGCCGCCCTCAGCAGCATCGTGGTCAACGGTGCTGCCGTTGACGTGCTGCAGCCCGACACCGCCACCATCACCGTGGCCAGCGGCAAGAGCGGCACCTACACCGTGGGCGAAAGCGGCTCGAATGCCGACTATGCCTCGCTGCAGCAGGCCATCGACGACATGGGAACACTGGGCATGGAAGGCCCCGTGGTGCTCAAGGTGATGGCCGGCGAATACAACGAAAAGGTGCGCATTCCCTACATCAAGGGCATGGGCGCCGTGAACACGCTCACCATCGAGAGCCAGAGCGGACAGCGCGACGTGAAGATCTATCACAACCAGTACAGCAATGCCGGCTACAGCGACGACCAGCACAAGAAGGACTATGGCGTCATCACGCTCTACGAAGCCAGCTACGTGACGCTGCGCAACCTCGAAGTGAGCACCACCGACAAGACCTACAAGGCCGTGGTCATGGTGAAGGACCAGAGCCGCCACGTGACCATCGACAACTGCTATCTGCACGCTCCCATCTGCATCAACACGGGTGAAGACGTGTGCCTGGTGAACCACACCATCATTGACGAAGAGAACATGAACAACGACTATCTCACCGTGAGCAACTGCTTGCTCGAAGGCGGCAAGATGGGCGTCAGCATGGGTGGCACCAGCTATGTGGCACTGCCCAAGGAAGTGGGCGGCGTGATCGAAGGAAACACCTTCAGAAACAACGGCACCAAGGCCATCTACGTGATGGACGAGCTGGGTGCCAAGATTCGGAACAACACGGTGATTGTCGAGGCCAGCGCCGAAACGAAGAACAGCGTGGGCTGGCTCGACATGCAGCTGCGCGACGAGTACAGCGAGCCTACCGAAATCACGGGCAACATCTTCAACATTGCCGGCAAGACCTACTGCGCCGCCATGAACCTGAGACAACTGGAAGGCACGGCCCAGGCCCCGGTCATCATTGCCAACAACGTGATCAACTTGGCTTCGCTTTCGGCCAGCTACAGCGCCCTGAAGCTCAACAATGCCAAGGTGAAGCACGTGAACATTGCCCACAACACCATCCGAATGACGGGCGACAACGGCGGTGCTGCCTTCTGGCTGTCGTCGAAACTGGACAATGCCTACGGCGAGGGCATCAACGTGGTGAACAACATCATACAGAACGAGACCAGCGGCTATGCCGTGAACCTCTACAACGATGCCAACCTTGCCAAGCTGAACTTCAGCCACAACCTCATGTGGGCCGCCGGCGAAACGTTCTTCCGCGCCTCGTCCGGCACGGAGGGCGACTTCAGCCTGTTTGCTGAAAAGAACGCCGCCGACAGCTGCTTCAACCGCCAGGCTGTGTTTGCTGCCGACGATGTGCTGGAACCCACGTCGACCCTGGGCGACACGCTGTTCATGACCAAGCAGCTGGACTACGTGGCCACCGACATCAACGGCACCGCAAGGCGCCAGCATGCCACCATGGGTGCCTACGAATATGACTACGACCTGACCCGCATTCCGGCCATGGCACAGGACTATCCCAAGCTGAGTGCCACCGACTGGCACACGGCCATGGTGGCTGTGAAGGCCGACATGAACGGCCGGGCCTACGTGGCTGTGCTGCGCGCCGATGCCGATGCACCCACTGCCGACGCCCTGAAGGCCAACGGCACCCCCCTGACCATGACCAAGGAGACCGAGGCCACGCTGAAAACAGACACGCTGCAGGAAAAGACCAGCTACGTGGCCTACGTGCTGCTGGAAAGCACTCGCGGCAACATGAGCCCGGTGCTCGCCACCAACAGCATCACCACACCCATGGAGCCCATCGAGCTCCTGGCCGTGTGCACCGAACCCGTGACCACCGTGGAGCAGGGCAACGAGGCCCAGCTGAAGGTGATGGTGGCCAGCGGTCTGGCTCCGTTCAGCGTGAAGTGGACCAACAGCAAGCATGAAGTGGTGGCCGACACCGTTGTGAACGACCTGGGCGAAGACATCGCCGTGGGCATCGCTCCCCAGCAGTCGGGCGACTACTACGTGAGCATTGTCGATGCACAGAAGTTCGAAGCCAAGGACACCTGCCGCATCGTGGTGACCGGACTGGCCCAGATGGCCGACTTCGAAAACCTGTTCCTGGAGCCCAACACCTACTGGCGCGGCCCCGACACGAAGGGCAGCATCGAGGAAGGAATCTACGGCGACAACCAGTATCAGGGCTCGTTTGTGAGCGGAAGCTACAGCTTCTGCAACAACTACAGCATCGACTGGCAGTCGTGGTCGGGCTTTGCCTTCTCCAACCGCACCGACACCGTGGGCAACAACCTCATGCGTGACCAGTGGAACGCCATTACAGGCTGCGGCGCCGACAGCAGCAGCACCTATGCCGTGTTCTTCGAAGACGCCTATGCTCCCATGAGCATCAACGTGCTGAACAAGGCCGACGGCGACTCCATCAGCGGCTTCTACGTGACCAACGCCGCCGTGGCCGTGAATGCCTTCCTGCATGGCGACGGCATGACTGGCGAGAAAGATGCCAACGGCAATGCCGTAGCCGGCGACGCAGGCTTCCGCCAGAGCGACTACTTCAAGCTGACCATCTTTGCCGACAATGGCAAGAAGGTGGAATACTACCTGGCCGACTACCGCTCGGAAGACTCGCTGCAGCACTACTTCGTGAACGACTGGCAGTGGGTTGACCTGAGCAGCCTGGGCAAGGTGAAGGAGCTGACGTTCAGCCTGGAGAGCTCGCGCAAGAACGCATGGGGCTACACCACGCCGCTCTATTTCTGCATGGACAACTTCAACGGCAACGCACCCGAGGTGCCCGTGGTCCACGAAGGCCCGGCCACGATGGAAGACCTGCAGCTGGCCGACAACTCGTTCTGGAACGGAAGCGACGCCACAGGCTCGTTCATCTCGGGCGGCTACCGCTTCGAGAACGGCTACGAAGTGAGCGAATATGGCGCTTATGCCTACGGATGGTTCTACTCGAACAAGACCGACACGGCCTATGCCAACTACGCAACCGACATGTATAACAGCTGTGTGGGCCACGGAGCCGACAACTCCAAGACCTATGCCGTGTACAACGTGAACGAATGGACGCCCAAGGGCATCGAGGTGCTGACCGGCGACGAGGGCGACACGGTGAGCGGATTCTATGCCACCAACGCTGCCTACACCATGCACTCCATGAAGAACGGCGACAACTACGCCCACAAGTTCGACCTGGGCGACTGGCTGAAACTGACCGTGACCGGACTGAGTGCCGACGGCACAGTGACGGGAACCGTGGACTTCTACCTGGCCGATCTGCGCGTGGCCGACAGCGCCTACATCGTGAACGACTGGCGGTGGGTTGACCTCACGCCGCTGGGCAAGGTGAAGCGGCTGGCCTTCAGCATGAGCAGCAGCGACAACGGGGCATGGGGCATGAACACACCGGCCTACTTCTGCCTGGATAACCTGGGCGGAGTGAAGCCCGAACAGGAAGACCCCATGGAGCACATCACCGTGGGCATGGCCGAGCTGAGCGCCCGTCAGGCTACTGCAGGCAAGGCCGTGTTCGACCTGGGCGGACGCCAGCTGCGCCACATGCGTCGCGGTCTGAACATCGTGCGCCAGGCCGATGGCACGCTGCGCAAAGTCATGATCAAGTAGCACAGCGATGAAATACCGAATCTATTTGTTTCTTCTTTTGAGCATATCGCTCCTCTCGTGCGGCGGCAGGCAAGCCCCTGCCACCGGCGAGCAGGGCGATACGCTCGTTTTCAGGCATGCCCGACTCATCGAGGTGGTGCGCCACAGCAACAGCACCGAGGTGAACATCAGGAACCCCTGGAAGCCCGGAAAAATGCTGCACCGCTACCTGCTGCTGCCCCAAGGGGCCACGGCAGACCCGCAACGCCGACAGGGCGTCACGGTGGTGCGCGTGCCGCTGCAGCGCAGCGTGATCTTCACCAGCGTTCATGCCGCCCTGGTGGCCCAGCTGGGAGCGCAGGAGCAGGTGGCCGGCGTGGCCGACCTGAAGTACATCAAGGTGCCCTTCGTGCAGCAGGGCGTGAAGAACGGCACGCTCATGGACTGCGGCGACGGCATGGCCCCGGTCATCGAGAAAATCATCGACGCCCAGGCCGACGCCATCCTGCTGTCGCCCTTCGAGAACAGCGGGGGCTACGGCCGACTGGAGGAGATAGACATTCCGCTCATAGAGTGTGCCGAATACATGGAACAGTCGCCGCTGGCACGGGCCGAGTGGATGCGCTTCTACGGCATGCTGTATGGCTGCGAGCAAATGGCCGACTCGCTCTTTGCCGCAGTGGACAGCTCCTACAACGCCCTGAAGCAGCTGGCCCAACAAACAACAGCGGCGCCATCGGTGCTCATGGACAAGCAGACGGGCACGGTGTGGTATGTGCCCGGCGGTCGAAGCACCATCGGACAGATGCTCAGCGATGCCCACTGCACCTACCCCTTTGCGGCCGACGACCACAGCGGCTCGCTGCCCCTGCCCTTCGAGACCATCCTGGAGCGTTCGGGCCAGGCCGACTACTGGCTGTTTCGCTACGACAGCAACCAGCCCATCACGCGCCGCCAGCTGCTCAGCGAGCAGGCCGGCTATGCACAGCTGCGCCCCGTGGCCCAAGACCAGCTCTACGGCTGCAACGTGCAGACGTCGATGTTCTATGAAGAGTCGCCCTTCCGCCCCGATTTGCTGCTCGCCGACTTCATCGCCATTCTGCACCCGGAACTGAAGCTGCTGGGCCAGCCACGCTACTACAAGAAGGTGGAAGAGTGAAGAAAACAGGCGCAAAAGAATTTCAGGTTCATTTTTTATTCGTATCTTTGCAGCCGAAAAAACAGCATAACAACATGACAAGAGAAGAGTTTGAAGCCTGCATGCAGCGTCATGCCGCAAAGATTGAAGAGATAAGACAGCTGGCCCACCAACTGCATGCCAGCGTGAACCAGAAGTATGACAACGACCTGCCCTACGGCTTCCACCTCGACATGGTGGTGCAGGGCATCAGAGACTTTGGCCATCTGGTGTGTGCCTGCGAGGACGACGTGATACCCATGTTCTTTGGCGGCTACTTCCACGACAGCATTGAAGACGCCCGCCTGACCTACAACGACGTGATGCACACGGCCCGCCTGCACATGACCGAAGAGCAGGCACTCATGGCCACCGAGATTGTCTATGCGCTGACCAACGACAAGGGGCGCAACCGTGGCGAACGGGCTGGCGAGCGCTACTATGCCGGCATCAGGCAAACGCCCTATGCCCCGTTCATCAAACTGTGCGACCGACTGGCCAACGTGAGCTACAGCTGCCGCCCCAAGCCCGGCCAGGACCCTTTCTACAACAGCAGAATGAAGAAGGTGTACAAGAGCGAAATGGGCCATTTCCTGGAGTCGATAGACCCTCACAGCACCGACATGCGCTTCCGGGTGCCCAAGGAAACGGTCTTGCGCCTCTCGGAATGCCTCATTGACGACCTGGAAAGAGAAGAGAAAGGGTGAAGAACACAAGAACCACTGTCTTTTTGTTGCTGCTCGCCAGCCTCATCGTGATGCTCTTCGGCGCCTCGCTGCTGGTGGGCTCCATCCATATTCCCGCTGCCGACGTGCTGAGCATTCTCTTTGCCGACGGCGACGGGGCCAAGCCCTCCTGGCGCTACATCGTGCTGGAGAGCCGACTGCCGCAGGCCATCACCGCCACACTGTGCGGCGCGTCGCTGGCCGTGAGCGGCCTGATGCTGCAGACGGCTTTCCGCAACGAGCTGGCCGACCCCAGCATCTTCGGCATTTCCAGCGGCTCGGCACTGGGCGTGGCGCTGGTGATGCTGCTGCTGGGCGGGTCGATTGGTGCCGGAGCCGTGGCCGTGAGCGGCTTTGTGGCCATCATCCTGGCAGCCTTTGTGGGAGCCATGGCAGTGATGGGCGTGGTGTTTTTCTTTTCAACCCTGGTGCGCAACAACGTGATGCTGCTCATCATTGGCATCATGATAGGCTATCTGTCCAGCTCGGCCATTGCCCTGCTGCAGTTCTTTGCCACCGACGAAGGGGTGAAGTCGTACATGGTCTGGGGCATGGGCACGTTTGGCGGTGTCAACATGAAGCACATGCCGCTGTTTGCCGGCACCACCGTGGTGGCGCTGCTGGGCGCGCTGCTGCTCATCAAACCGCTGAACGCGCTGATGCTGGGCGACCGCTATGCCGAGAATCTGGGCGTCAGCATTCGCCGCGTGCGCAATCAGCTGCTGCTCGTCACCGGTCTGCTCACGGCCATCTGCACCGCCTTTTGCGGTCCGGTGTCGTTCATTGGCCTGGCCGTTCCCCACATGGCCCGGCTGCTGCTGCGCACCGACAACCACCTGGTGCTCATGCCGGCCACCATGCTGTGTGGTGCCGTGGTGGCGCTGGTGTGCAACCTGGTGTGCTTCCTGCCAGGCGAAAACGGCGTCATTCCGCTGGGTGCGGTGACGCCGTTGATGGGAGCTCCCGTCATTATCTATATCATTGCCCGCCGCATGTGAGGGGCAGTGCTCAGCCATAATATTTTTTCATTCTTCCACCATTCCGCAGTCGTGCTCATGGCAGTGGCTGCCCAGCAGCTCCATTTCGAGCGTGGAGTGGCTGATGCCCTGCTCCTGAAGCAGGTGCTTCAGCTGGTGCTTCACAGCCTCCATCTCGTCCAGCTGCCTGATCACCACATGGGCCGTAAGAGCCTTCTCCGTGGTGCTGATGGCCCACACGTGCAGGTGGTGCACCTCTTCCACACGACTGTCGCTCAGCATCAGCTGCAGCAACTGCTCCAGGTCTACGTCTTCGGGCGTTCCGTCCAGGCTCAGCCGCAGGCTCTCGCGCAGCAGGCTCCAGGTGGAAACCACAATGGGATAGGTGATGAGCAGCGACACAATGGGGTCGACGATGTTCCAGCCGGTGAACAAGATGACCACGCCCGACACCACCACACCCACCGACACCAGCGTGTCGGCCAGCATGTGCAGATAGGCACCGCGCACGTTCAGGTCGTTCTTCTGTCCGCGCATGAGCAGCAGCGTGGTGAGGCCGTTGATGATGATGCCTGCAAAGGCCGTCCAGCCAATCGTGGCACCGTCGACGCTCACGGGGTGGCTGAGCTTGTCAAGGCTCTCCGTCCAGATGAAGAACAGGGCCACCACCAGCAGCAGAGCATTGACGAGCGAGATGAGTATGGTCGATTTTTTCAGTCCGTAGGTGAACTTACGGTTGCTGGCCACACGTGCCAGGTGGAAGCCCACGAGCACCAGCACCAGCGAGAACACGTCGCTCAGGTTGTGGCCGGCATCGCTCAGCAGCGACATGGAGTCTGTCTTCCAGCCTATGAAAGCCTCGATGGCCACAAAGGCAACGTTGAGCAGAATGCAGAACAAGAAAATCCAGTCCATGTTCTGCCCCTGGGGCATGGCATGCACGTGGTGGTCGTGATGATGACCATCGTGGTGGTGGTCGTGATGATGAGTGTGTGTCATAATCTTATCGTCATTTTTTAGTTCAACTTTTTTTTTTCAACGGCTTGCAACGGGGCCTCCGTTAGCTTGCAACGGGGGTCCTATTGCAACACAACGGGGGCCCTATTGCATCACAACAGGGGCCCTATTGCAACACAACGGGGCCTCCGTTGCAACCTAATGGGGCCCCCGTTGCAGGCCCCAGGGTCGCCCCCCACGGTTTTCGGCGGCAAAAGTAGGCATAAAAAAGTGCAACCCAGTTGCAAATGTGCAGTTTTCCTGAAAATAAGGACTTGAACGAAGACAGTTTAGAAAAATTATACGTAAATATTTGTACATTAAAAATATTTTATGTACCTTCGCATCGTGATAAAAAAATGATTCAACAATCAAAACCAAGCAAAAGGAAATGGGAAAAGAAGAGTTTAACAAGCGGCGAGAGTTCATAAAATTGTTACTCAGCCAATACAAAAGACTTTCCGACCTCTCTGGAGTGAGCGACAGCCTGCAAGAGAAAACCATAGACGAAGGACTTGACGAGCTGAACAAGCTGAAAAAGGAACAGGAAGAACAAGAGAGAAACGAAAAAAAGAAATAACTTACCAAGCCCCGTCTGCAAAGGTGGGCCATAAAAAAAATGAAACGAAATGAACAACGCTAAAGAACTGTTAAACGAACTGCGGCAGCTCATGGGCAAAACCGACGCACAGAGCGAGACCAGGCGCAACGAAATTGCCACATGGTTCAAGGAACAAGGAACGGCAGACGATAAGAAGATGCTGCATGAGTTTATAACCAACGGCGTGGACGAGGCACGGGCGGAGATTGCCAGCCTGCGTCGCGAAATAAATGATGAAGACTACAGGCTTTTGCCCCTTTCCTACATAGCCAACCATTACTTTAAAAAAAGTGCTGCATGGCTTTCACAGCGCATCAATGGCACACCGGTACGCGGCAAGGTCTACACCCTCAACAGCGAACAGAAAACCATCTTCAACCAGGCTGTGAAAGAGATTGGCAAAAAAATAGGCTCATTTCAAGTAGCTTAGATTGCTGAACGAAATTTTTTTATCACACCCTCCCCCCGACACCTGAGCCTGTGCCGGGGCTTTTTCTTCTTCCCCACATCATTTCAGACCGTGCTTTTTGCTTTAAAAGAGCATATCCTGAAAATATCATAAAATGTTGCAGTTGTTGTTGCGAACTTATGGTGCTATAAAACTATTTTGCTACTTTTGCGGTCGGAATTTGGCAAATCCGAAATGCCATTCTCTACGACCATCATGATTCTGAGCGACCGCAACTATCTGCTGGGCCTCATAGCCCAAGGCGAGCACCAGCAGCAAGACTTTAAATACAAGGTGCAAGACGCCGTGAAGCTGGCCCGGTCGGTGTCGGCCTTTGCCAACACCGACGGGGGCCGATTGCTCATTGGCGTGCGCGACGACGGCCACCTGTCGGGCGTGCGCAGCGAGGAAGAAATCTTCATGATGCACCAGGCCGCATGGAAATACTGCCAGCCACCGTCGAGCATCAAGTTCGACAACTACCGCGTCGACGGCCGCACCATTGTGGTGTGCACCGTGCCGCCCAGCCAGCACAGGCCCGTTTGCGCCGCCGACGACGAAGGGCGGCTGCGGGCCTACGTGCGCATAGCCGACGAAAACATCATGGCCTCGCCCGTGCATCTGGCCATCTGGCGCGAGGAGCAGTCACAGCGCGGGGCCTCGTTCACCTATGGCGACGACGAGCGGCGGCTCCTGTCGGCACTGTCTGCGGGCGAGTGGCTCACGCTCAACGCCATCACCCACCGCTGCCATCTGCCCCGCCCCAAGGTCATCACGCTGCTGGCCCGCCTCATCCGCTACGGCGTTGCCTTGATGGAGCACCGCGACCAGCAGTTCATGTTCGCGCTGGCCTGATTCCAGAAAAAATTCACATTCTTATTTCCTGTTTACGCTTTTTTTCGTAACTTTGCGACAAAAACCAATACTATCTATATGGACGCAATTCAGAATTTCACCGAGATGATAAGCCACCTGCAAGGCCGCAGCCAGCGCAAGCGGGTGGCAGTGGTGTGCCCCTACGACGAAGGCACGCAGGGTGCCGTGCTGAAGGCACTGGAAAACGAGATGATCGACGCACTGCTGGTGGGCGAGCGCGAGAAAATGGGCAACGCCTTCGACGCCTTTGGCCAGCATGCCACCTACGTCGAGGCGGCCAATGCCGACGAGGCTGCGCTGCAGGCCGTGACGCTGTGCCGCGAAGGACGGGCCGACGTGATGATGAAGGGCCTGCTGAACACCGACGACCTGCTGCGCGCCATCCTGAACAAGGAGACGGGACTGCTGCCAAAGGGACGCGTGCTGACCCACGTGACGTGTGCCCAGATTCCGGGCTACGACAAGCTGCTCTTCGTGAGCGACGTGGCCGTGATTCCCTACCCCACCGCCCAGCAGCGCGTGGAGCAGCTGCGCTATCTGCTCGGCATGTGCCGCAACATGGGCATCGGGCGGCCCCGCGTGGGCCTCATCAACTGCACCGAGAAGGTGAACGCCAAGCACTTTCCCTTCACGGCAGAATACAAGGAGCTGATAGCACAGGCCGAGGCGGGCGAGTATGGCCCCTGCATCGTCGACGGTCCGCTCGACCTGAAGACCTGTCTCTCGGCCCACGCCCTGCACAAGAAGGGCATCGTGTCGCCGCTCGAAGGCCATGCCGACGCACTGATCTTCCCCGACATACAGGCCGGCAACGTGTTCTATAAAACCATTACGCTCTTCACCCAGGCCCAGACGGCGGCCATACTGTGCGGCCCGCAGGTGCCCGTGGTGCTGCCATCGCGCGGCGACTCGGTGGAGAACAAGTTCTACTCTATCGCACTGGCATCGCTTCAATGAACATCCTTGTCATCAACCCGGGCAGCACCTCTACCAAAATGGCCGTCTATGAAGACGAGCGCCCACTGGTGCTGCGCAGCATCAGCCACTCGCAGGAAGAGCTGGCACCCTTCGACGACGTGCTGCAACAGCGCGAATACCGCAAGCAGCTGGTGCTCAACGAGCTGCAACGCTGCGGCATCGAGCTGCAATTCGATGCCGTGATAGGCCGTGGCGGACTGGTGAAACCCATCGAGGGCGGCGTCTACGAAATCAACCAGCGCATGCTCGACGACACCTATTCGGGCATTGCGCTGCACAACCATGCCTGCAACCTGGGTTGCCTGATTGCCCACGAGATAGCCAGCCAGATTCCGGGCTGCCGCTCGTTCATTGCCGATCCGGGCGTGGTCGACGAGCTGAACGACTATGCTCGCATCAGCGGTTCGCCCCTGATGAACCGCATCTGCATCTGGCACGCACTGAACCAGCGCGCCATTGCGCGACGATTTGCACAGGAGGTGGGCAAACGCTATGAAGACCTCGACCTGATTATTTGCCACATGGGCGGCGGCATCAGCGTGGCTGCCCACCAGCACGGCAAGGCCGTGGATGCCAACAACGCCCTCGACGGCGAAGGGCCCTTCTCGCCCGAACGCGCCGGAAGCCTGCCTGCCTGCGACCTCATCAGGTTGTGCTTCAGCGGAAAATACAACGAAAAGCAGCTGCTGAAGCGCATTGCCGGAAAGGCCGGACTGAACGCCCACCTGGGCACCACCAACGTGAAGGAGATTGAGCAGCGCATCACCGACTATGGCGACAAGCATGCCGAGCTGATTCTGAACGCCATGATCTACCACCTGGCCAAGAACATCGTGGGCCTGGGAGCCGTGTTCTGCGGCAAGGTGGACGCCATCCTGCTCACAGGCGGACTGGCCCGCTCGGAATATGTCATCAGCCGACTGCGCAAGCGCATTGACTTCCTGGCACCGGTGTACTGCTTCCCCGGCGAAGACGAAATGGAGGCACTGGCACTGAACGCACTGGCCGTGCTGCGCGGAAAGCGCGAAGCCAAGGAATATGACTGAAAACATTCTGTCAACACAAACTGATTCAGGAGCCCGGACAGCCCCCCACCAATGAGCCTGCCGCACAGGATGAAGGAATGGAAATGGCGTCGGCCACACAGCTGCTCACCTCCTACGAACAGATGCTGGCTGCTGCAGGCTGGACTGGACGCCCACTACGAAGCGTGGGGCAAGAAATAAGGAAACAACACTACAGCAAGTCAAGACACTGCTCGATAGGAATGCCACGGCACTTATCGGGCAGTTCTTTATTGCGCTCAATCAGACGGCTCACCACCGTCATGGCCGTCTGCGTGCTCAGCTTCAGCGGTTCGCCCTTGAGCAGGTGGCCGATGAGCACGGCCGAGAAAATGTCGCCGGTGCCATGAAACAGCACCGGAATTTCGTCGTAGTCAAGACGAAAATAGAGCCCCTCCGAAATGTTTTGCTGAAAACCGGCCAGCGGTGCCTCTGAGCGGCGGCCCACCACGCAGGTGCGGCCCTCTACACGCGCACTGGTGATGATGGCGCTCTTGGTGCCAATGGCCACCAGCGCGTCGAGCATGGCACAGGCTTCGGCCCAGGTCATGCCCTCGGCCTTGTAGCCAATGCCCGTGAGATAGCAAGCCTCGGTGTAGTTGGGAAATATCAGGTCGGCCACGCTCACCATTTCGCGCATCAGCGCCACATTCTCCTGGCCCATGCCGTTGTAGAGCCGGCCACCGTCGCCCATGATGGGGTCTACGAAAATGGTGGTGCCGGCCTGGCCCAGCTCCTTGCAGTAGCCAGCCACCAGCCGCGACTGGCCCTCGCTGAACATCAGGCCCGTGCACACGGCATCGAACGTGAAGCCCAGCTGCTGCCACACGGGAATGGCGCCACGCATGTAGTCGGTGGTCTCAAGCACGTTGAAACGGCCATAGTCCAGCGTGTTCGACACCAGCGCCGTGGGCAGGTTGTAGGCCGCGTGGCCCAGATAGGTCAGTATGGGCAGCATGGCCACCATGCCCACATGGCTGCACCCCACCACATCGTTGATCAGGAGTATTTGTTTCATTGGCTGTCTTGGAACTCTCTTTTCGTGCAACTTTCGCGATTATTCGTTGCAAAGGTATAAAAATTATTCCAATCTGATAGCTATTTGAATTATTTTCAGTATTTTTGCTGAAAAATACAGACCCATGAACATTGTGATTCTCGATAGCCACACGGCCAACCCCGGCGACCTGTCGTGGGATGCACTGCACGCTGCAGGCCAGCTGACGGTGTATGAACACACCCGACCCGAAGAGCTGATCGGGCGCGCCGCACAGGCCGACGCCCTGCTGACCAACAAGGTGGTGATTGGCAGCGAGGCCATGCAGCAGTTGCCACGGCTCAGGTATGTGGGCGTGCTGGCCACGGGCTACAACGTGGTCGACGTGCAGGCGGCCCGCAAGCGGGGCATCACCGTGACCAACGTGCCGGCCTACAGCACCGAGAGCGTGGCCCAGATGGTGTTTGCCCACCTGCTCACCGTGACCAACCGCACCGAGCACTACGCCCAGCAGAACCGCAACGGACAGTGGAGCCGCAGCACCGACTTCTGCTACTGGGACACGCCCATAGCCGAGCTCTCCGGCAAGCTCATGGCCATCGTGGGCATGGGCCACATTGGCCGCCGCGTGGCCACCATTGCCATGGCCTTTGGCATGCAGGTGCTGGCCGTGAGCAGCAAGCCGCAACAGGAGCTGCCAGCAGGCGTCAGGAAAGTGAGCACCGACGAGGCGTTTGCACAAAGCGACGTGATCTCGCTGCACTGTCCGCTCTGCGCCGACACACACCACCTGGTGAACCACAGCCGCCTGCAGACCATGAAGCCCACCGCCGTGCTCATCAACACGGGGCGCGGACCGCTGGTAGACGAGCATGCCGTGGCACGGGCACTCAACGAGGGACGCCTGGCCGCCTATTGTGCCGACGTGATGGAACAGGAGCCGCCAGCCATCAGCAATCCGCTGCTGCAGTGCAACAATGCCTTCATCACACCACACATAGCCTGGGCCACAAAAGAGGCGCGCCAGCGACTCGTTGCCATCGCCATCGACAACGTGAAGGCTTGGGCCAGCGGCCGGGCGCAAAACGTGGTGTAGCCCCACCGACGCTCCCCAACCCTCGCACAACAGAGGCCCCATCAGCTTGCAACGGGGGCCCTATTGCAACACAACGGGGGCCTAATTGCACTGCAACGGGGGCCCTATTGCATCGCAACGGGGGCCCCATTGCAACACAACGGAGCCCCCATTGCAACACAACGGAGCCCCCATTGCAACACAACGGAGGCCCCATTGCAAGCAAAAAAAGAAAAAGAGCTTTTTCAGCACTCATGAAAGAAAAAAATCTGCCCACATCGCCCATCCTGGAACTGCAACGGCAACAACTGCTGCTGCAAATGGAGTATGAAGAAGAAAAGAAAACCTTCCAGGAAAAGATAGACGCCATCGGACTGCAGCGACTCATACAGCGCGGCAACGCCTGGTGGCCCGTCAGCGTGGGCCGCAGCTACTATAACTCGCTCAACCAGCTGTGCGTCGAGGTGTTTCACACCCAGAACAGCAGCAACGACGACGACGACGAGACAGACCACAACTTCGAGTTCGGACGGCCTGTGGAGTTCTTTCAGAAAACCGCCAGCCAAGCACTCCCCGCAGTGCTGGGAAACGGCCGACTGAAGGGCACCGTGTCCTACGTCGACGGCAACCGCATGGTGGTGAGCGTGCCCGACGGTGCCCCCATCATCGACCTGCAACAGGAAGGCGTGGGCGTGCAGCTATCGTTCGACGAAACCAGCTACCGCATGATGTTCGACGCACTCGACCGAACCATGCGGGCCCGAGGCCGACTGGCCTATCTGCGCGACCTGTTCTACACCCCGGCCATGAAGGCCCAGCGATTCAGCTTCCCCGACATGGGATTCCAGTACCTGAACCGCACACAGGAGCACGCCGTCAACGAGGTGCTCAGGGCCAAGGACGTGGCCATCGTGCACGGCCCACCAGGCACGGGCAAGACCACCACACTCGTCGAAGCCATCTACGAAACACTGCGACGCGAACCGCAAGTGCTGGTGTGCGCACAGAGCAACATGGCAGTAGACTGGATTTCGGAAAAACTGGTAGACCGGGGACTGAACGTGCTGCGCATAGGCAACCCCAGCCGCGTAGACGACAAAATGCTCAGCTTCACCTATGAACGCCGCTTCGAGGCCCATCCCGACTACCCGCAGCTGTGGGCCCTGCGCAAGGCCATACGCGAACTGCGCAAGAACCGCAAGCGCGGCGACGAGAAATTCCACCAAAAACTGGAACGGCTGAAAGACCGCGCCACAGCACTCGAGATAGGCATCAACCAGCAACTCTTCAGCGAAGCACGCGTCGTGGCCTCAACACTCGTGGGCAGCGGCCACCGACTGCTCGAAGGCATGAAGTTTGGCACCCTGTTCATCGACGAGGCCGCACAGGCCCTCGAAGCCGCCTGCTGGATTCCCATACGCCGCGCCTCGCGCGTGGTCTTTGCCGGCGACCACTGTCAGCTGCCGCCCACCGTGAAGTGCTACGAGGCACTGCGCGGCGGACTGGGCCGCACGCTCATGGAGCGCATCTGCGACACCCGACCCGAAGTGGTGACGCTGCTCACCGTGCAATATCGCATGAACGAAGAAATCATGCGCTTCTCCAGCGACTGGTTCTATCACAACATGGTGCAAAGCGCACCCGAAGTGAAGTATCGCAGCATCCTGGACCTCGACATCCCCATCACCTGGATTCAGCCCCCAGCAGCCAGCCCCTCTGCCCCCAAGCATGAAAACACGCCATCCGAAACCTCTTTTTCCTATAGCAACGAAGGCGAAGCCCGTCTCACACTGCTTGCCCTGCGCGCCTATTTCGAGCTCATTGGCAAGCAGCGCTTGTTGAGCGAGCGCATCGACGTAGGCATCATTTCGCCCTACCGTGCCCAGGTGCAGCTCATCCGTCGTCTGCTCAGGAAGCAAGAGTTTTTCAAGCCCTTCCGCAGTCTCATTTCGGTGAACACCGTCGACGGCTTTCAGGGTCAGGAGCGCGACATCATTGTCATTTCCCTGGTGCGGAGCAACGACGATGGCCAGATAGGCTTTCTGCGCGACCTTCGCCGCATGAACGTGGCCATCACCCGTGCCCGCATGAAGCTCATCATCCTGGGCGACCGCCACACCCTGTGCCGCCACCCCTTCTACCGCAAGCTCTGGCAGTATGTGGAGGCACTGAGGGAATGACCAGGTGCGATACAATCGCACAGCAACATTATTCCAAGAGCAAAACTTTTGCTATTTGATTGTCCATGTTTGTCATGGTCTGGCCTACGCGCGCTCCTATATAAGTAGGATCACAAACTACATATTTTTTGCCATTCAAGTCGATATAGTCGCCTACCACGTCATCTTCACCGAAGCAGACAGCAGTGGCCAAGTGACCGGGATAATAGACCAGCACGACCTTCAGGCCCAGCAAGTCGCGCACCAGATGCGATAAAAGGATGCTGCGGTCTTCGCAGTCGCAATAGGGATAGTAAAGCGTCTCCTCGGCAAAGAAGGCCCTGTCATCGCCCCACACCACGTCGTCTAACTCATACTTGAAAGCCGTCTGCACCCAGTTCAACAGGCGCTCTACGGCCTGCAGATTCGACAGGCCCTGCAGCTTTTCGTGCAATGCGGGCAACAGCGTACTGCTGATGGTGGCATCGAGCGGCGTATTGGCATACATTCCCCACCGGGTAAGAAAGTTGCCATCGACCATCGAAGTGGGGTAGCTGCTGTAGAAGTCTATGAGATTCTTATTGACAACCGATGTAAACGACATATCATCGTAACGTACAGACCGTAGCGTCCTTTCCTCAGAACTATTCTCAGCAAGCATGGGTTGCTCGGTAATAAACAACGACAATGGCTGCTCTTTTGGGAAAGCTGCCTCACAAATGCTCATTTTCCTCGAGTTATACTTATAGACATAATAATCGTCATGATCTATATAAAAATAAGGCTTTCCATAAACGTGATGGTTACTGGAATAAAGAAGACAGAGCGTGTCTGTCTGAAGTCCTAAGCGCATCTTGTAGCCAGACTGCTGAAAGAGATAGGCCATCAGCAACGTGGCCTCGTTCTTCGACGTAAGGCAATTCTGCGAAAGACTGTCAAGCATCTGCAAATAGGCCCAGTCACCCAACTGATAGCGTATTCTCAGCTCCAGACAGTCGCGTATGGTGTTGTTGAGTTCCTGCCCTGCCAGTCGGCCAAACACGTCGGCGACAGCATCGGGCGTAGGCTCAGAGAGGGAGAACAAACCGGCCGACGTGAACCGTACCCGCAAAGGCGTTCCATAGAACATGAAATCTACATAGTCGGCTAAATCTACCTTCTGCTCCTGAATAGGTGTGATTGGTATGGGCTGACGATCTATTTTTGGCAGTTTCAATACCATTTTTTCTATGGCAATGCGCACAGCCTTTATGGGTTTCACACTGTCTTCCGACATCACCACAGGGGGCACTTCTTCAATGACAGGTATCGGACGCGGTGGCTGAGCCCCAAATTCTTGCCAAGCCTTGCGCACAAAGTCGGCATACTCACGAATGGCCTGCTGACGGAAAGCATCATACTCTGCCTGAGCCTGCTGACGGAAAGCATTGAACTCTTCTTCGTAGTCATTGCGCTTGACAACCACCTCGCGTGTCACAGTGGCAGGGTCGCTGTATTTGCGCGATGTGAGTTCGCCTTTACCCTTCAGGCGTGTCTTCAGATATGAAAGATACTGCTCCGTCAGCCTAAGCACCGAGTTTTGCTTGTTGGCAACCATACTGCCCAATGTGGCATAACCAGGTGTCTTTATGGTATACATTACGCGTTTCTTTTCATCAAGTAACTCTATTTTTGCCTTGAACGGCACATTGAGAAAACTCGATGGCGTTAGCTTCTCACGCAGCATCAGCTCGTGCTTCGGCTCACCTTCTCCTCCCACTTCAACCGAACCAGTGATGCTCAGCACTTCAAATTGCTGGGCAACTGCCTCCGACGCCATTAGGCAGAGAAAGGAAAAAAGAAAAAACAAACGTCTCATATATTATATTCATAAATTAAACAACTTTTTACAGAGGTCGCAAAACTCGTTGGCACCTGCCAAGAAAGCTATGGACGCCAGGCCCCAACCCAGATTGATGCTCAGATGCCAATACGAGAAAATGATAAAGCCTATCCAGATGAGCAAAGCCATCCAGAAGAAGATAAGAATGCCCTTGACAAAAATCGTTGTGAGGAAGAAGGTCAGCAGTTCGCTCTTCTGTCGCTTTGCGAATGCATCATATCTCCTAAGCCCCATCCAGGAGAGCAATGAAATGAAGAAAGCGACAATGGCAGTGAGCCAGCCCGGCAGCGCAACAACCTGCCGATGCTCCAACAATGTTTGCATAGAGTAGGCCAGCAACTCTATACCGGCTATCTTACCCAGCGGCGTGTAGTGCATATCGGTAAGCTCGTGAGTGGCACCAAGCAAGACGATATGATTGGTTATCTGCTCCTGACAGAACGCAACAGAGTCGTATGGAACGACGCGGAACTTGACGGGACAGAAATTGATGGCAATATCGGTCTGGCTGCCTAGGTCTATCTGGCCATCGGTATAGACATCGAGCACCTTGCCTATCAAAGACTGACGCTCCTCGTAGCGACAAGGCCGCCGCAAGCTGAGATGGCGCTTCATACCACCATACAACGTGCGGTCAAAGTCGGTAAAGCCTTCCATCACCTCTATTCCCTCGTCGACAAAGAAAGAGTGCACGTCTTCGGCATAGCCTGTCTCTGGGTCGATAAAATTGAGCATACGGTATGAATAGACCACATTGTCCTTATACTGCTGAGCCAGCCTGCGCAGGCGCTCATCGCTTGCAGAGTCTTCCATCAGTCCCTCGAACACGATATCGACTCCAACCACTTTTGGGCTAAATTCCTCTATCTGCTCCAGCACATCAGCTATTTTGCCACGCTTGCGCAGACGTGTCATGTCGACCAGTGTTATCACCTGGCTCGTGTCGCTCGCGCCACTCTCTTGCAGCACGTGGTAATAGATATCTGTGTAGGAAAACTCATTCATCACATTGGCCACAGGACTCAGGAACGACAGATTCAGAGCCAGCAGCCCCAGTAGCCCCATCGCCGCATAGGCCATAAGGACTACAGCCGTATCGCTGAGAAACGACTGCATCAGTTTACTATGATGCCAACGAATTACCATCCAAGCAGCTCATCAAGTTTCTTCTGCAACTGATCGCCCTCCTTCTCAAGTCTTTCACGTGCTGCAGCCTTGGCAGCTTCCTTGGCCATCTTACTGTTGTAGACAATACGCACCAGAACTTCCTTGTTCTTATTAGGCAACGTGCGATAAAGCTCAACCACAGGGATATAACGTCCCAGGCGCTGGGAGATAAGTTCTTTGGCAGCCATCACCGACTTTGTCACCGTCACAGCTTCCTCTGCTGTTATCTGCTTAGTGGCCACATTGGTCTCTATCAGTGCCGTCAGCTCAGTTTGTATTTGGGTGGCTACTTGTATCTTGGCAAGCTCTGTTGCCTGCATCTTAGCGGCATCATAGTTCTCGCCCGTGCTCATTCCTTCACCATTGAAATACTTAGGAAAGAGATTTTCGTCATACTCCATTTGATAAGCATACGACTTATCAAGCTGCTTCTCTATTGGCAAGGCACCTGGTGTGGCCTTCCATCCTTTCTTCGAGAGCTTCTTGGCTTCCTTCTTGGCAAGGTTCGAAGATTGCTCGTCCAGTTCAGTCTTGCTCTTCTGAAGTGCTTCTCTACGCTCCTTGATTTGCTGTTCAGAGAGTTGAGCCTGCATGGTTGTTACCGTTGTCAGCAATACCATCACAATAAAAAATCTACGCATTTTCATGTTTTCTATATTATTAAAATTAAACAAAAAATCTCAGAAACGCATATTACGCCAACGGTTAGCTATCTGCTGCGTTGTATTGATGGAAGGAGTCTGCGTTTTACTGACTTTCATCAGCTGTGCCTGATGCGATACCCGCTCAATGACTCGATCAGACAAATCACCAAAGCTCACGTTGCCGTATGTATCCTGCAACTCTTTCAACAGGTAGTAGGTAAACAAGCCATGGCCTTTCTCAGGGAAAGCCATGGCTGTCTCGTTGCCTTGTGCAGCAGATAAAACAATGAGTGATCCATTATCCAAGGTAGCCTCTTCGGCCACAACTTCTACAGCGCGTGTACCTTCTGTAACGCCTTCATTGTCACGATTCAAACCGCTGAAGCACGCATCGATAAACACTATGGTATTATTGAATGCCAGCTCGCCCAAACGACTATACAGAGCATCTAAAGCTATGCCACGCCTAGGATTAGTGCCACGCACATCAGTCGGCAAGATATAAGCTTTATTCTTTTCTTTCACATCTGGCACACCGTGACCTGCATAGTAGACGATGAGCTGCTTGTCCTCACGATCAGGAATCATGGCAAGCCAGTCTTCCAGTTCTTCCTCCAGAATCATTTGCTTCGTTGCATCTTCTGTGGTATGAATATTGGCTGATGGGATGCCCAGCGTTTTCCTGCAGTAATCACTGAACACTCGAGCATCGTGAATGGCATATGGCACATTGGGAACAAATCGATAGTTCTGGTTGCCAATGATAAGAGCATAGGTGTTGGTACGTGTATCAAATCCAAAAGGAGCACCATCAACGTCAGATATAATCTTGTCATAGTTCACCTCTTCTTTTAACCTACCAGTAGTGACCTTTTCAACCGACTCTTTCGACAAGCCCATTTCCTCACAGTTGCGTGTGTTGATATATTCTGGGAGAAAGCGAATCTCACCTGCATACATCGAATGTCCCACTACCTTGTCGTTTTCCATAATCTCAGTAGCAAATGCCAGATTGCCCAAGATAGCCGTGGCATGCACTCCAACCGACTGGAGGTTGGTGCACGACATAAAAGCCTGTTCACCCACACGGCACTGCTCAGGAATCTCAATAGACGAAAACGACTTACAGTTGGCAAAAGCTATGGTCTCTATATTCTTCAGACACTCAGGCAGCGAAATAATGCGCAGATTTTCGCAGTTCATAAATGCTCCCCATCCTATGGTTTCCAGGTCGTGGCCCTGAAATATCACTTCCTGCAGAGTCTTGCAATTGGCAAAGGCACAAGAACCTATCGACGTTACGCCAGGCTTAATGACAAGCTGTCTCACGTTTAGCTTTTCCTTTATCCAAGGGGCCAGAAATTTATTCACGTTGTAATTTTCCATCTTAACGCCAAATCCTTTCTTGTTGACATTTTCAATGACAAGCGAGAAACCATCAAATGTCCACGACACACCCATACCGCAAGAGCCATTTGCCTTGCTCGTAGACTGCGCAATTGCAGACAAACAAGCAATGCAAACTATAAATAAAAGAGAAAATCTTTTCATATCCATATCTGCCTAATAATAGAACTGCTTTGTAACAACTTAGTAACGGAACTGAATGAAAATGCGATTCGTTCCAACCTTGAATTTATTGTCATTATCGTTAAAATTCGACGTAGACAAGGGCTTATAATTGAAATCAGTTCTGCAATACTCATAGCCTAACCCAATGACTTTCCACGACAAGGAAAAACCAAATGTGTTGCTAAGACCCAGTCCCCAACTTCCCTTTGTGCTGTCATCAAATTTGTTAGCTAATTTTTCTCTGTTTGTGGTATCGTCAGTTCCATTAAGTCCCAGGTCGCCGCCTTTATTGCTACTTATTAACAATACTGAGCCAGAAAAACCCAAGTGATAATACAGATTCAGCTTCAAATAGTGCAATTCTTCAGCATTCAGTGCTGTAAAAGGAGCCACCGTGATGGAAGGGCCTACTTCTATGCCAGCTTGAAACTTATTTTTCTTCAAATTCCAGGGAATATAGAATTTTGCATTTGCGCCATCTTTGAAGCTGTTGTATTTGCCTCCGTTTTCCTTAGCAAAATGCGAATAAAACACACCGCCTGCCACATCAATATTGAATCTCAATATATTGGCAATAGGCTGATGAAGACCTATGTTGCCGCCAAATTTGAATCCAGCTCCCCAGTTGCTCTTCATTTTCTGAACATATTCAGGATTGCCCGCAGGGTCGTCTGCACTGGTTATGATATCATCTTTTGGTGACAATGTCTCGCCCGTGGTGTAGATCAGGTTGAAATATGAATTTCTCTTCCACACTCTCTCAAAGTGACGCTCAGTCTCTTTCTGGTCGGTCAAATCACCATGCTCCCTCGCAATATCTGCAACTGAGTTTTGTGCTACTCCCGTCATAGCCATCATGCCAAGCAATGACAAAACAATAAATTTCTTCATAATCTTTTTTTTATTTGTTATTATACTCTATTCGTTATCAACAGAAGCATTCACTATTTTCAAGAAGTGCTGCTCCACGACCATATCCGGATCGTTGCGCTGACACTTCAAGAGCCATTTAGAAAAGTCTCGCGTACTTAGTTTACTCAACTTATTTGGACCTGTAACCGTATCGACACTTTTCGTAAAAGGATTGGGCGAGTAGATGAGAACCAACTGATTATATTCTTGCGCCTGCTTTGTGGTCAACTTCAGAAGTGTGGCTTTCCGGTCTGCCTCTTTGTCGAAAAACTCATACTCACGACCAGCCCTCACATCTTGACGCCCATCGGTATCGGTAGCTGCCGGCAACATGCAATAGGTATTTTCATTATTCTCAACCAAATAAATAGCCACATAACCATTGGATACTGACTGGAAATTCACATAAATCTGTTCGCCACTATGAAAAGTGGTGGTCTCTATTTTCTGCTTACCAGCCAAATGGGCTATCTTCCACTTCACGTCGGTTGCATTTGTCAATATCTCACGAGCTTCACCCCATACCTCGGCCGTAAAGGTGAGCAGATTGTCGCGATAGGCCACACTTACCTGAGGATTGCGCGTATCACCCAGCCATAAAGCTCTGGACTGCGTAGACGTACTACCTATGTTGAACGAAGTTGAGCCCATATCAGAAGAATCCATAAAGACATCAATAGTTCCCATATTTACAAACTCTCCAAACTCACTTGCAATTGCATTGGCTTTTGCCAGTTCTATGCATTTCTGCTTGGCCTCTTTCAGTGTAATATTCATATCCTCGCTCACCAAATAAATGGCTGTGCCCGTCACTTTCTTCACCTTGGGCTTTGCCGAATATGCTTCAACACTACAAAACAATGCTAAAAATATCAACATCAATAAATGATCTTTAGTTGTCATAGCCTTCCTCTATTATTTTTTACTCACGATTCATTCCACTGATTTCCCAATATAAAAAGCACGTACTACATAGACACCATCGTTTTTCTGATGATAGAAGGCCATCGTAGGCTTCACTGCTTTCACCATTTGCTGTACCTTAGAAATAAAAGTGGCATCATACTTTGTAGCACTTTTTGTTTCGTTAGTTGAGATACTCGATATTTCGGTAAGTGTGCGACCATCTATCTGTGTTCCCATCATTTGTGCATATTGAATAATGGCATTATTCTGAGCCATGCGTATGGCTGCATTCAGTTGACGAGCCTCAGCATAACCTTCTAACGAAACTGCTGAAGATCCTTCGGCAGCCAAAAGGTCATAATGCTTTTGCAAAACAGCATCAATAGGAAGTCCTCCTATTGGATTCCATCCTTCGCTCTTCATCTTACGGGCCATTTTACGCGCAACCTTACCAGGCTGAGCAACATGCTGACTAATTGACTTCGTTTTCTGAGCATCAATATTTATCATTGGCATAGCAGAAATGCCCAAAAGAAGCAATCCTATTACATTATTAGATATTTTCATAAGTTAAAATATTTCGGGTAACAATTGCAAAATTAATTAAAAAATAATTATTTATTACATAATAAATGTACAAATCTTTATTAACAATATTAATTTTAACAAAAATAAATATTTTATTGAATGGTGTTCTACTAAAAATAAAAAAACTGCTATTGAATGGTTTATAATGATACACATTTCAATAACAGTTTTTTTTTATGATCGCTCTGCAAAGGCGGCTTCCTCGGCGGCGGCGATGATGTCTTCGCGGCTCTGTTCCTCTTTGTTGTGGGTGATGTCGCTCAGATCGAACTCGTCGGAGGGGTCGGGATGCTCGGATGAATCGGGGGAGGAAGAACGACTGGCCGCAGAAGAGGAATTGGTGGCTGCGGAGGAGGAATTGGTGGAAGTGGAGGAGGAATTGGTGGAAGTGGCCGCCTTGGACTTTCTGGCTTGCTTGTCTGTGGCTGACGATGAGGTTGCGGGGTCGTCGGTCTCGGTGAACTCCTTCAGCCAGGCATCGTGCGAGGGGGCGCGCTCAATGATGAAGTTGGTTTTCTCGTCGTCCAGATTGGGTGCCACGGCGGTGGGCTCTTCCTCCATCTTGGTGCGCTCGCTCTTGGCGTGGAAGATGGCGTCGATGAACTGGGGCTCGCGGCGCAGGCGCTGCAGCGTTTCCTTGGAGCATAGCTGCTGGGCCTCTTTCTTTGAATAGCCCTGGGCGCTGCCTCCCTCGACGCCTTCGATGACGGCACGGAAGCCGAAGACGGGCGAGCCCTGCTGGTCGTTTTCCTGCTTGAGCATCTGGAACTCCATGCGTACGCGGTTTTTCTGTGTCCATTCGAGCAGTTTCGACTTGAAGTTCACTTCCTTGTAGGCCACCTTGTCGATGTTGACCATCTGTGCCAGAATGCGTTTTTCCATGAATCGCATGACAGCTGCATAGCCCTGGTCCAGGTAGATGGCTCCCACGAGGGCCTCGAAGGCGTTGCCTGCCATGTAGCTGTTGTGCGATCTTGCCTGCTGGCTGCTTTGTATGAGTTCTGTCAGTCCCATTTCCTCGGCCAGTTTTCCCAGCGACTCGCGGCTGACGAGTTTTGAGCGGGTGTTGGTGAGGAATCCTTCGCGCTTGCCTGGGAAGTGGCTGTAGACGATGTGTCCCATGACGGCGTCGAGCAGTGCGTCGCCCAGGAACTCCAGTCGCTCGTTGTTCAGCGGTTTTCCTTTGTCGCTGCGCTTGCCTGTGCTTTTGTGGGTGAGTGCTGTTTTGTAGTGCTCAATGTTCCTGGGGTAGAAGCCCATGATGCCGAAGAGCTGTCGTCGCAGCTCTTTATCGTCCTGAAAGGGCAGGCGTAGAGATTGTATGAAGTCTTGTAGCGTCATTTTTCTTGCGTTCCCCCGAAGCAGGGGTTGTGGGTCAGAACTTGATATTTATCATTAAAGAAAGTCCCCCCAAGTCAGTGGGTTGGGGCAGGAAAAGTGGCAGATGGCTGCCTGTCTGTGTGCCTCGGCCTGCTGACTTGGGGGGCTTTTCATTTAGTACTTCTTGAACACCACGCAGGCATTGTGTCCGCCAAATCCGAAGGTGTTGGAGAGTGCGGCGCGCACGGTGCGCTTCTGTGCCTTGTTGAAGGTGAAGTTCAGTTTGTAGTCTATTTCGGGATCGTCGTCGCCTTCCTCGTGGTTGATGGTTGGCGGCACTATGTCGTTCTTCACGGCGAGCACGGTGGCCATGGCCTCAATGGCTCCTGCAGCACCGAGCAGGTGTCCGGTCATCGACTTGGTGCTCGAAATGTTGAGCTTGTAGGCGGCGTCGCCGAAGACCTCCTTGATGGCCTTGGCCTCGCTGATGTCGCCCACGTGGGTCGATGTTCCGTGCACGTTGATGTAGTCAATTTCGTCGGGTTTCATGCCTGCATCTTCCAGTGCGTTCTGCATCACCAGCTTGGCGCCCAGTCCTTCGGGGTGGCTGGCGGTGATGTGGTGTGCATCGGCGCTCATGCCGGCTCCCACCATTTCGGCATAGATTTTGGCACCGCGTGCCTTGGCGTGCTCCAGCTCTTCGAGGATGAGACAGCCAGCACCCTCGCCCATGATGAATCCGTCGCGGCTGGCGCTGAAGGGTCGGCTGGCCTTTTCGGGCTCGTCGTTGCGGGTGGAGAGGGCGTGCATGGCGTTGAATCCGCCCACGCCTGTGGCGCACACTGCAGCCTCGGCACCTCCGGCCACGATGGCGTTGGCCTTGCCCAGGCGAATGAGGTTGAAGGCATCGGCCAGCGCGTTCGACGACGAAGCGCAGGCACTGCTGGTGATATAGTTGGGGCCGTGCAGGCCGTACATGATCGAAATTTGTCCGGCGGCGATGTCGGCAATCATCTTCGGAATGAAGAAGGGGTTGAACTTAGGCCCGTCGGCCTCGTGCTGTCCGTAGTACATCACTTCTTCCTCGAAGGTCTTGATGCCGCCGATGCCCACGCCGAAGACCACGCCAATGCGGTTCAGGTCTTCCTTTTCAAGATCGAATCCGCAGTCTTTCATGGCCTGCTGTGCAGCAATGATGGCCAGCTGTGTGTAGCGGTCCATCTTGCGTGCCTCCTTGCGGTCCAGAAAATCGTTTACGTTGAGGTTCTTTACTTCGCAGGCAAACTTTGTCTTGAAGTTGGTTGTGTCGAAACTTGTGATGGGTGCAGCTCCGCTCACGCCATTGATCAGGTTGTTCCACATCTCTTCGGGTGTGTTGCCCACGGGTGTCACGGCTCCCAGTCCTGTAACGACTACTCTTTTAAGTTCCATAAAAAAAAATCTGATTGTTGAGCCCCTATGTCAGGGGTATTGGGGGTCTGAACAAACAATAATCCCTAAACAGTTGAGGGTCTGAATGATTATCTCGTTCAGACCCTCAACCCCCTAACTTAGGGGGCTTGAATTATTTTGCGTTCTCCTCGATGTAAGAGATAGCATCGGCAACCGTGCCAATCTTCTCGGCCTTGTCGTCGGGAATAGAGATACCAAACTCCTTCTCAAACTCCATGATGAGTTCCACGGTATCGAGCGAGTCGGCACCCAGGTCGTTGGTGAAACTTGCTTCGGGCTTCACCTCAGCCTCATCAACACCCAGTTTGTCTACGATAATTGCCTTTACTTTGCTTTCAATTTCTGACATGATTTTTCTTTTTTAAAATGTTAATAATTAATGTCTGCTTTTAAAATCGGGTGCAAAGTAACACATTTTCTTTGAGTTACGCAAACTTTTCTCAAAAAATCTGTCTCCCGCTTGCACAACAAATATGAATCTGTGCATGTTTTGAACCCTTTTTCCTGTCGTTTTTCCACGCCGAGGTGGTTCTGAATTGTCAAAACGTAAGCCAGCCGGCGCCGCCTGGGCAGCTGCCGACTGGTCTCGAATTGGAGCTTGGATTGGCCCTTAAATGTCCTTGGACTGGCCTTGGACTGACCGTCGCGGCTCATCCCTACTGCATGAGCGTTGAGTAGGCCTCGGCGCCTCCGATGGCGCCCAGCAGGGCGGTGGCCACGGCTATCACCACCTTGATGATGAAGCTCCAGGTTGACTTTTGTGTGTTTTTCATGGTTCAGATGTTTTTTTAAGGGTTCAACATGTTAGGGACGCTCTTCCACGGGGTCGGGACTGGTGGTGCCTCCCTGACTGCCCTGGTCGTCGGTGCCAGAGCCGCTGCCAGTGCCAGTGCCGGTGCTGCCGGTGGGGTTCACCACCTTGTTCAGTTCGGCCACGCGTGCTCCGCGAATCATTTCCTTCACGCGGTGCTTGTTCTCCACGGTGGTCTCGGGCTGGAAGATCACGTGCATGCCCTTGATGTCGTTCTTCACGTCGTAGTCGCTCTCCTTGATCACTCCGGCGCTGCTGACGCCCAGCTTGAAGGTGCCCAGGTAGGGAATGCGCACGCGCTTCGACTCCTGCAGCTTGCGCTTGATAGACACGCCCAGAGCGGCCAGCACGGCCAGCACGTCGCTGTGGGTGGCGGTGCACTTCTCTTCAATCTCGGCGGCCAGCTCTTCTATTTCCACGGTGCCCAGCATCACTGCCCTGCCATACCACTTGCCGTATGCCTTCGACTTCTTCACCTTGTTCTGATACTTCTTGATAAACAATGCCATAATTCTTTGTGTGTTTTAAATGGTTCAACTTTTTGTTTTTTCTGTGTGTCTCTCGCGATTGACGTTGCAAAGATACTGCCTTTTCCGCAACTCTGCAACACCTCGGCACACGAGAACTGTGCCGATAGTGTGCTTGCGGCCCTGTGGCTACACCTTCAGCTCTCGTGCATCGTGGCGCAGCGGGCGGCGCGTGGTGTAGCTCACGTGCACCCACCACATGCCCGTCTTGGCGCGGTGCTCCAGCAGCAGCTGGTCGAAGGGCAGATGCGCGCGAATATATTCATAGTACGTGCGTGCGCGTTTCTGCGTGGGTCCCAGCAGGTCGGCCGCCTCGCCCAGCCGGTGCTGCGAGTTGGGTGCGCCGCCCACGGCGTGGTTCAGGAATGCCGACCTGTAGCCGCTGCTCACCACCACGGGTTCTCCCATGGCCTGTCGCAGCGGTTCCAGCACCTGCTGGCACAGCTGCAGCAGGTTCTGCCTCGTTTCTTCCGGACGATCCATGTAGTTCAGCAAGCCTGGCGTGTCGTCCACCAGGGTGGAGTGAAGCATCTCGCGGAGCGTGAAATGCTCCGTGAGATGCTCTTCAGAAAAATTGTGTTTGTTCATGTGTGTGTTTAGATTATTAATTATTCAAGTTTGTTTTCGGTCTTCTGGCCAACGAGTTCAGCCCACAAGCAGGTGCTAAACGATGCAGTCGAAGAAGGGTTGCTCGTGTCCGGTGCCCAGCAGGTAGCAGTAGCGGTCGGCATAGTTGTGGCGCAGCACGCCCTTGCGCCTTGTGCCGCGCATGGCTGCGTCGTAGGGGTTGCCCGGCATGCGGTGGTGCAGAATGCGGCACGCCTGCCGCACAATCTGCATGAAGCTCATCGGGTCGCCCTCGTCGTTGGTCAACAGTCCCGTGTCGAAGGCCACGTGCAGCGCCTCCATCAGGTCGGTGGTGGTGCCCGTCCAGTGCAGGCGTTCGCGCTCGTTCTGGTGCAGCATGGATCTCACCTCTTCGGCCAGCCTGGTCTGGGCCTCGCGGCGCACTCTCTGTTCATCGGTCAGCATGAATGTCTTTCTCTCCATTTTGTTTTTCTTTTTCTGATTGGTTAAACATTAAGATCAATATTCGCTCGATTCATGAATCGGGGGCAAAATTAGGAGTTTAGTGTGCACAAAAGGTTCACAAACGCAACTTTTTTTGTTAAAAACGCGCGTTTTTCAGTTTATTTAACGATACAATCCCCATGAAGAATGAGGACAGAAGTAACTTTGCCAGCAGTAACCATCCTGAAGAATGACTGTAGCGACATATAAGTGCAACATGGAAGAACGAAAAGCGTGGATTGACCTTTTGCGAGGTTTTTGCATGATGGCAATCCTTTATTTCCACACAGAAATGTATTATGCAGGCAAGGACGTCGTTCCGTATGCCTGCTATGTTGACAACGCCCTGTCTGTGTTTTTCTTCATTTCCGGCTATCTGATGCTGAAGGAAAACAGCACCTTCAACGCCAAACGCAAGCTGAAGTCGATTGTCAGGGGGCTCATCGTGCCCTATTTCTTCTTCACGCTCGTGATGGCTTTTCCCAAGGCCGTCATGCACGGACAGACCGATAATCTGCAGGCTTTCTTCATCGATGTCGTCACGGGCGATGCCTCCTGGTTTGCGTCAGCCCTCATCACCGGCGAGCTGGCAATGACCTTGTTCATCAAGCTCACCAGGGGTCGCACCTGGCCCCTGCTGTCTCTGGCCGTTGTCTGCTCAGTGCTGTCGGCCAGTCTGGCCAACCAGCTGTCGCCCTGGCACAACGAATGCAACATCTGGCACGTCAACGAGGCCATGCTGGGCTGCGTCTTCATGTCGGCGGGCTATCTTTATCATCGATACGAAAGCCAGTGCCACGCCCGTTTTCATAACGCCGCTGCTGTCTTCATTGCGCTGGTTGCATTGGCGTGTACGAAAAGCGCCATCCTTACTCAAGACCTGGAGATGGTCTTCGGACCCGTCATCGTGTCGTCGTTTGCCGTTTTCCTGGTCGACAACTTTTCTGCCGTCATTCTCCTTACCGCCTGTTTCAGGCGTCTGCCCTCTGTTGCGATAGTTGAATGGACTGGCCGACATTCGCTCGTTTACTATTTCATTTGTGGTGGTGTTCCGCTGCTCATCAGTGCGGCATTGGGCCGTACAGGACTTGTCTGTTGTGGTTTTCTCAGTGTGATACCGGTCTTCATCATCGTCTACGCCACTGCCACAGTCATTACATGGCTGGCCTACCGCTACCTTCCCTTTGTGCTGAACACAAAGAAGCGGTGAGCGCAGATCAGACTGTTTAACAACCGAGAAGGCCAAATAAATATTAGGCTCCAACCATCCGTCATCATCAAGGAACTGAAGGTATTTGCGTATGTCAATATTATGATTCGTTAACTTGTTCATAAATCTTCACAAGACATTAGACATATCATTTCTTGGAGTAACAAACTTTACAATACAGTCTATACATGTTGGCTTCCCTGTTATCTCGTCGATGAAAACATTGGCAGGATGCATGTCCTCCAAAGCCAACCGGTTTGAGATATAGTTTACGCCTTGACCATCCCAGTTGTCACGAAATCCTTTTGCTGCCACCATTTTGTCTATTTCTTCTTTGGTAGCAAGACGCTGACAACGTATGTATGGCTGTGTAAGCACAACCCTGAGCAATCCGTCACCATCGCGAGTAAAACCAATGACCCTCATTGCTGTCTCGGGAAAGAGATAGTTGTGCAAGGCAATGGCTTCTAAAGCTTTTTGAGTCGTAGAATATATAGAGGTACGCTCTTTTGCCACAGAAAAGTCGCCCGCTTTATAATAGACTTTGGCTTCTGCACCCTGAGCAATCATTGGTCCGAAATTTTTCTCAATGATAGCCTCCGAATGTTCAAACCACAGGCCACAAGCCTTCGCCCACATTTCGAGCAGTCGTTCTTGCTCTTCGTCTATTTGCCAATTAGCTGGGCCGTTTTCTTGCCCTGTCGGGCGAGCACAGGCTGCGTCTCGGCAGAGATTAAGCGAACTTATCTCTGCTCTCGACTTGCACTGTCCTTCGCTGCTTTCAGCATTGCAACCTGCTGTAAGGCTTCTTCTCGCGTAGCCCACGACGATGGACGCCCCAATGAGAGGCGTGCCTCCTTTGCAGAGTCCAGCATGCTCTGATAGAGTAAATCCAATAAAATCTTTTCTTCCATATTGTATGTCGTTTATTAAGTTATTAATCATATGCAACGTTCTTTCCGAAAAGCCGTCTGTTGCAATGGCTGTATATATATCGTTTATCTCGTCCATAGTCTCATGTGTTTACAAATACAGTTATTACGGTTCAATAAAAATAGGTGTACCTTTTGCATGGTCTGCATCCAGTTCGATAATCCTTTCTATTAGATGGTGCTCAACTAAGAAAGTCAAATCCATGTCAAGAGGCTCTAGAGAGAACGACATATAGTTCTTCCTTGGCTTCTTGTTAGGATAGCCCATCTCTATCAACTCTTCTTTGTTTATTTTTTGATGGCCGACAATCTTGTATGCACTCAACTTGTCAGGTTTGCCCATTTCATAGAGCACCAGCAAAGATGTACTATCAAAAAGTTCTCGGTTAGCCTCCATAGAGCCTTTCGCCTTTCCCATCCTTATATTATAAAGGCGATGAGCGTCTATCCATTCACGATATTTCTTCCCCTTATAACAGCCCACAAGAATAGTCTGGTCGTTATTAAAGAAATCACGGATGCTTTGGTCGAAGCCTTCCCATTTGTAACGGCCAAAAGGCTCAGCGGCCATCAAGGGGTCAGAGTCCACAGGCTGATAAACATCAATTGGTGTAAGAATACTTATGGCCTTTTCGGTAGTAATACCAATATGGTCTTTGTCATCTTCAATTAGTTCTCGATGCAAAACTGCCTCTTTGCGTGCTGATGCCTCCTCGCATATCAACTTAAGGGAGGATATCTTGGATTCTATGACTCCTATTTTACTGACAATATCCTTTTGTTCTGATAAGGATGGAAGTGGAATTTCGTAATTTGCTATGTCATTAGCATTTAGATTTGGCCTTACGGAACCATGGGAAATAGAACGTAATTTCTCGTATTGACTTTGCATGTAATACCATACGAAATCTGTCTCAACTTCTATTTTTTTTTCATAAAGAACAGCACAAGCTTGATTAGTACATGCCTCTATTCCTAACTTTGCAGTACGTCCACGAGTTGCACCTTGCCCGTACATAGCAATTATCAAGGAATTAATAGGGTAGATTTTCGCAGAACAGTTCTCCAGACCTAATTTTGTTATACATTCATTAGTTGAGGTGATAATCTCATTTGTTACTTCTGTCGTAGTAACCCAGGGAATATTACCATTTATCCAATAAGCAGATTTCTTCCTAGAAGGGGTTCCACCTGAAGAAATCTTATAAATGTCACCCAATTTTATGCTATCCCCATTTACTCTTGACACAATATCTATAATTTCTTCCTGCAATTCAACTATTTGCTTTTTTGCTTCGAGTGCTTCTGTGTCAATATTCTGACATTCAGTCACAATTCTTTTTTGTATAGAGATTGGAGGAAGAGGAATTTGAACGTTCTTTAAATATTTGAAATGCCTTTCGTACTTGTCGCAATTCTCAATCTGAATCGCAAGTAAAAAATGCAACAAGAACTCTGAGAGGATTTCTTCCTCATTTACTTTTATGAGCTGAGTACCATCAGCTCCTCTAACGAACTTGAAATCAACATATTTGAAAGTGCACGAATGATCGCCAAAAACGATTAGCGGTAAATCTATTATAGGCTCGGTATTTTCCGTATAGCCAGCTATAAGGTTGCCAGCCTCTTGAGTTACAACAGGAATTTCCCCCTCAGGCCGAATTTCTTCCTTCCCAATCTTGGTTAACGGACCGTCTACATGCAAAAGCAACTGTTCTAATCGCTTTGTTGGAAATCTATATTTATTTTCAGTTATTTTCTTCTCTATAGCAGATTTAATTGCGAGGTTAAAAGTCGTTCTACCAAAATCTACCAAATCCGTAAGTTTTGCAAATTGTAGAAGTCCATTCGATAGTTCTATATAAGATTTCCCACAGTTCTCGCTTGTCGTTCCAAAAGAAAACCTGTTACACTTGTCGGTTATATGCTTCCTTAGGGCGTATGAGAATTTCGTTACGTCATTATCATTGTCGGGATTATAAAGGGGAGTCTCAATGTATTTGATAGAATTAATAGCCTGAACGATTTCAGCATCTTTGTCGTCATCATCTGAGCTTTCAACCTCCTGGACATGACTCGTCAGATATTTTATGCCCTCATCGCCCTTGCGGTTGCTCCAATCATAACCCAAGAACTTGACAACTTCCGCTTTATTACTCTTGTTGCCAATTTTCTCTGGCGGGGACTGCAAGATGGCCACGACATTATTATCAGTCTGAATATAGACATTAAGCTTTCTGCATTCAATATCCTTTGCAAATGCAATAAACTGCCTTCTGTATTCTGTCTCTTCAAGCAGTCTGTAGTGATTGCTTGACAGGAAAAGTGTAAATAAGTTCTTATACTCCTTTGAATTCTCCTTAAAGGACTCCCTATAATATTCAGAGTTGGCAAACCATTCTTTTTGCAAGCTTTTTGCCACACGAGATGGCTTAAAGTTTGATTGATAGTCTTTGAATATTTCTGTATTTTCAAGACTCTCCCCAAGTATAT
>CACXUV010000004.1 GCA_902770845.1 uncultured Prevotellaceae bacterium | reverse complement strand
GACATGTCGAAGCGCGTGGTGAGGCGCTTGATGACGTGAATGTCGGTGTTGAAACGCACGTTCAGACGGTCGAAGCTGTTCTTGCGGGCAGTGCTTTGTCCGTCGGTGTAGCCCAGGGAGAGATTATACATGCCCACATTGTCGCCACCCTGAACGTTGATGTTGTAGTTCTGAGTGAGGGCCGTGTGATACACTTCGTCGCTCCAGTCGGTCTCGTTGTGGTACTTCATGTAGTAGTACTTTGCAGGATCTTCCACCAGGAACTTGAAGGTGTTGGGGTCGGTGTAGTTCTGAATGCCAGGATAGGTGCCCAGCATCTCGGAGGCGTAGAGTCGATACTGCGAGGCGTCCATCATTTCGGGCAGACGTGGCTGCAGCGAAACACCCACGCCCACATTGGCATCGATGCGCGTGGCCATGGAACGGCCTCGCTTGGTCTCGATGAGAATCACGCCATTGCCACCTTTGGCACCGTAAAGTGCGGTGGCATTCTTCAGCACTGTCACCTTGTCGATGTCGGCAGGATTGATGTTGAGCATCAGGTTGGTGTAGTCGCCATAGTGCAGGGCGGAGCGCGTCTGCTGCATGTCTTGCACAATGCCGTCGACCACAATGAGGGGTTGGGCATTGGCCGTGAGCGAGTTGAGACCGCGCACGAACATGGCGGAACCATAGCCGGGACCGCCCGAACGGCTGATGGCGCGAACGTCGGCTCCCAGCTGGTTTTCAATGTCGGTCTCGATGGTCTGCGAGGTGGTGTTCTGCATCTGTGCCGTGGCTGCTGAGACGATGGTGGTTCCCTTGTCGTACATGGGTCGGAACTTGTCGCTCAGCATTTCTATGCGGAGCGTCGTGCTGCCATCGCCAATGGCTGCCTGTTGGTTCAGGTATTCCGGGGCATGGATGTAGAGCGATGTGGCAAATGTGGGCAGCTTGATGACAAACTTGCCCTCATCGTCGGTCATGGCTGTGTAGTTGTCGTAGCCCATTGCCTGCACCATCACGCCGGCCAAGGGGGTCTTTGTCATGGCATCGACACAAACACCTGTTACTTCTGCTGTGGGGTAGCTGGGGGTCTTGGCTACAGGTGTCTTTGCTTGGGCGGTGGTCTGCTCGGTGTCGGTGGTGGCATCGTCCTGTGCTGAGGCGTTCAGCCCCCAGGCTATGCAGATACCGCATATCAGATATTTTGCTTTGCTAATCATAATTGTCTGTCTTATCGGTTGTCAATGGTCTGTTCTAATCGTTGCCGTACTTATAGCCCGGATGCTCCCGCAAGAAGGTGTCAAGCTCCTTGGGACGCAGAATGAGGCAGTCGATGCGAAGCGTGCGGTCGTACTGCGATGACAGGCTGTTGGTGACACGGCTGCGCAGGCGAATATAGGGATAGTAGGATCCTGTGCCGTAAAAAGCCATGGGGAACGTGAAGTCACCAAGATAGAGCGTGTCGATGCGTGTGGGGTCGTTGATGAAATAGATGCTTCCGTTTGTGGGGTTGCTCTGTGCTTGCTCTGTCATTTTTCCTTTCTCGTCGGCATAGCCGATGGTCGCAGCCAGGCGGTGGGGCAGTGGCGTGGCATTCACGTTGGTGATGTTGGCTGGAACAATGACGGCATAGATGCTGTAAGTAGTGGAGCGCACAGAGGGCAGATAGAAATCTACTTCAGGATTGTCGCTCAAGCCGCTGGGGGCTTGCAGATAGCGGCCATTCGATACATGGCCTTCTACGGCCGGGTTCTGATTGTTGCGTACATTGTTGATGACAGGCTCTGCCGAGGTGTTGAAATAGCCTGCAAGCATGGTGCTCGACTCGGCCTCCTGCACAATCTCAGGATTCCACGATGCCCAGGGGCGCAGTCGCAGACTGTCGGTGACCCACACGGCACCGTTGCTCTTGTCGACACGCTTTGCGTTTTCGAAAAGCAAAGCAGCATCGCCGGCAAAAATCTTGGTGCCCAGGGTGCTCATGAGCGAGTCGCAGCGCAGGGTCTGTCCTTCTTGCAGGTCGTTGAGCTTGCCGTTGTCGAGGATGTTGTTGTTGTAGAACAGGTCGCTCATCAGCATCACATTGACCATCGAATCGCGCAGGCCATTGGCATCCTTCAGACTCACGGTTGTAATTTTTCCGTTGGCTCCGGCTGCGGTGTTCTCTGCAAACTCGAACGTGGGCAGGTAGTTGTAGAACTTGCTGATGGTTTGGCGTGCCTTCTCCCATGCCTCGTTGGTGGGAATGAGCATGGTGTAGTTGCTGTCCTCACGGTCGATATAGGCACGGTTGCGCATAAAGAGATCATTGTGCTCATAGAAGATGGAGTCCAAATAGGTCTGCTCACCATTCAGTATGGGACCAGCCACGCTGTTCTGCTCATCGAACTTGCGACTGTCGTAGCTGTGGAAATAGTCGCTGATGGAGTCGATGGCAAACTGTTCGCTGTTGAGCGACTCATAGATGTTGGGCAGGAAGGGAATCTTGCCCGTCAGCGTGTGGAGCGTGCCGTTGCCACAGGCAATGTTGGCAGTCTGCACAGGGATGTCCTGAATCTGATAGCCGTCGCTTCCGTTGAAGCGCATCATTTTCTCGTTGAGCATGAACACCCGCTGGTCGGTGGGGCCTGAGACGGGGTAGTTGTTGCGAGCCATGTGGTTCATTACAAACTCCTTCAGCAGGCGGCTTTCGCTCTCGGCGTTGAGGGCTGTATAGTCGAAACTGTCGTTGGTGGGAGCCCACACGGTGAAGGTCTGGCTTGACTGCAATACCTTGTCGTAGCCTGTCTTCTTCAGTAGCGAGGCAAACTGCGACAGGTTGCTGTTCTGTTCGATGTTCTCCCACAGGGTGTGTTGCTGTGTGTCGAGCACCTGCTTGCTGGCATCGTAGTGGTCGTCCCAGTCGGAGCAGGAGGCTGCCGCCCATCCCCCGGCCAGGGGAAGGAGTGTGCAGACAGCGAAACGGAGCAGCTTCCTTGTCTGATTCTTACTGATGTATCTTTTCATGTGAATGTTGTCTTTAGATAATTAATACATGTCTTCCACGAAGATGGTGCTGTTGTAGACGTTTTCCGGGCATAGCTCGATGTAGTCGAGGTGGAACTGTGCGTCCTTGTTGTCGAGCACGTTCTTGAAGCGCAGCCAGTACTCGCCCTGCTCAAACTGCTGCTTCACGATGATGCGGCGCAGGTCCTTGTGGTGGCTGCGGGCATTGGTGGTGCCGTTCACGCCGATGGTGTAGTAGAGCGGTCCGCGCATGTAGCCCAGGCTGTGCATGTTGGCATCGCTGGCCACGCCACGGTCGTCGGTGTTGCTCCACTGGCACCAGCCCGTCTTGGTGTCGGGCGTGCCGTCGGCATTCTCCACGGGAATCACGCGCATGTCGAGTGGAATGTCAAGGGCCTGCATCGATGTCTGGTCGGAACTGCGGCCTATGTAGAACTGCAGCATGCCACGGGCATTCTCGGCCGTGTAGCCCATGCGCAACTCGTAAGTGCCGTCGGGAACGGGAGGCAGACGCAGGGCAAAGTCGTAGGCGCCCACGCAGAGAAACTCGTCGCCCTGGTAGTTGGAGTAGTTGCCTTCGTCTTTGGCCAGATAGCGCATCTGGGTGTCTTCACCGTTGTAGACTTCGATGTTGTTGAAGTAGTTGCTGGGGAAGCGCACACGAGGTGTGCTGGCTTCGGAGGCACGCACCTTCATTTCGGCATAGGTCATGCCGCGAATGCTGTTCGACATCATTTCGCCCAGCAGCGATGTGTCGTCAAAGCGCATACGTTCGTTCAGGGCTCCATGGGGCACGTCTTCGTTGTAGACAAGCAGACTCTTGATGGGGTGTATGTAGCCATTGGCGGCTGCCACCTGACTGTTCTGTCCCACCAGTTCCACACCTTCGAACATGACAGCGTGCATGGCGTTGGTGCCCAACTCGGCCACACGGTCGGTCAGCGTGTTGTTCTGAATCCAGCGGTTCAGAATGCGCTTGCCACTGTTGCGCGTCAGCTTGATGAGCGTGTAAGGCAGCATTGTTTCGTAGTATTCGCAAAGTGTCACCTTCGACACCTGGTTGTAGTCGTAAACCAGTTTGTCCCAGGGCACCTTGTAGGCCACGATGTGGTAGCGCACAAACATGTTCAGCACGTTCCATGGATTTTCATAGTCGGTGCCTGTGCTTATCTGGATGTTGTTGTTGCGGGCGTAGTCGTACCAGCCAGAACCGTTTTCGGCACATTTTGCGTATTGCTGGGCGGCATACTCAGCCATTTGTTCCACATTGTTGATGCCATTGGCACGGAACACATCGTCGGTTTCAGCGAAGATGGTGTAGCCCATTTCGCACTTCTCTGGCACCCAGTACTTCTCTTTGTTTTCTACCACAATGTTCAGACTGGGCTTCTGCAGCTCGGTGAGCGAGTCGGCCAGGGCGGTTGCCTTCAAGGCCAGTGCAAAGATGTTGAACTGATCAGGATGGCTCTCCATTTCGCCTGCCACCAAGAGGTTCGAGCGGGTAATCACATGGTTCAGCTCATGCAGCACACCGTTCTCCAACTCGTTGTCCATGCTGGTGATGAAAGCCGTGCGGCTGACGACCACCTGTCCTGAGATGGAGTCGATTGATGTGTTGATGTCGCGTCCAAGAAGCGTCTTGATGGTCATGCCGTTGCCCATGTTTACGCCCATGACCTTGGTGTTGAGCAAGTGGAACAGGGCAATGTCGTTGCACAGCGAGTCGGTGAGCCCTTCCAGACTGCGGGCGGTCATGCCGTTATGAACCAGGTTCTTGTTGGTGGTGTCGTCGTAGAGGCTGTCAATATAGGCTTGCACGGCGTCGTTGGTAGGGGCAAAGCAGGTGTAGGTGCCGTAGGCCGACAGAATCTTGTCGTAGCCAATGCGCTGCAGGATGTAGTTGAAGCTGCTGAACTGCTCGCTGCGGTTGGCAAGATAGTCCTCGATGGTCTCGCCCGTGAAAGTGTACAGGTTCGACTCGTCAATGTCTTCTTTGCAGGCATTGAAAATTAAAATATTAAAAAATGAAAATATTAAAATAGCGAATCGTTTCATAATACTCTTGTTCTTTTAATCCTTTAATTTTTTAATCTTTTAATTCTTCGAGGTTGACTTCTCCTGAATGTAGACAGGATTTTGCTTGAGCAGGCGGTTCACCTTGGTCTCACTTTCCTGGATGGGCCAGTACAGATAGGGTTCGCCCTTCATCTTGTAGCTCACGGCGTCGCCTTCGCCACCTTCGCCATATTTGCGCGTGATGAACTTCAGCATCTGCGCGTGGAGCTGGGGCCAAGAGGATGTGTCGGCCAGTTTCCGGTTGATGTCTACGCCCGTCATGTGGCGATAGCTGAAGCGCATCAGGTCGAACCAGCGCTTGCCTTCAAAGCAAAGCTCGCGTTCGCGTTCGGCCAGCACCAGCAGCTCCATATCGGCTTTGGTGCCATAGTCCTCAAACTTCAGCGTGTCGGTGGCTGTCTTTTCCATTGACCGTTTGTTCACCGTTTGCACCAAATCGAAGGCTTGCCTCAACATTGTCTTGTCGCTGTTGTCGCTGGCCAGTTCCGTCAGGGCCTCTGCTTTCATCAGCATCAGGTCGGTAAGGCGGTAGACAATCCAGTTTTGGCGGAATTCAGTGAAGGCACGGGTGTTGGTCTTCGAGTCGCCGGTGGTGCGGGTGGTAATGTCGGTGATATAGCCGGTGGTCACCATCTTGCGCACGCTGAGCTGTTCGGCCTCTTCGTTGTTCACGTCGTAGACATTGTTCCAGAAGCGGTAGTCGTTCTTCGAGAGATAAACCTTCTGAGCCTGTGAACTGTTGGCATTCTCTGCCACGGTGTTGAAAATCTTCGAAGCCATCAGGATCGACGTGGTCTGGTGGTCGTCCTTGGTGCCCGACTGGTAGTAGTAGTTTTCGAGCGTGGTGTTCGAGTTGTTCTTGCCGTTATACTGCCATTCCAGTATGCTCTCTTCGGCATTGCCCTGGTTGGTGCTGAAGAGCAGATAGAATGCAATGCTGCCATCGGCCAGGTGGTAGCGGTCGCCTGCCGTAGTGCTGCTCACGCCGCCCGTGTGGTTCTGTGTGTAGAACAGGTCCTTGGCATCAATCACCTTATCAATATAAGTAATGGCCTGTTGGTAGTCGGCTGTGCTATGGGTCATGGCGGCACGCCAAAGATAGATGTCGGCTATGAGTGCGTCGACGGCGTCACGGGTCATATAGCCCACGTTGCGCCAGTCGCCGTAGCCGTAGGCCCCCGACTTCACGATGTAGCGCTCAGCCTCGGCCAGGTCGTCCAGGCAGCTTTGCAGCACCGTGGCTGGCGAGCTTTGCTCAATCAGCATGTTCTGGCTGTCGTCTTCATACGACTGTGTGGTGAAAGGTACGTCGCGGAAGGCACGCACCAGATAGAAGTAGCACAATGAGCGCAGGGCCAGCATCTGTGCGCGCACCGTCTGATAGTCGCCCTCGGTGAACTCAGGGTCTTCGGCCATCACTTCCGGAGCGTGGTTCAGCACCACGTTGCAGTTGTTGATGACCTTGTAGAAGGCAGCCCATGAGTTGTAGCCGTTGCTGGGCAGCAGGTTCACGGCGGCAATATTGTCGAGCGAGGTGCTGCTGTAGCTGGTCAGCTTCACCAGTTCGTCGCTGCGGTAGGCACCCCAGACGATGGCACGCTCCTGAATGTCGCCCGAAAGCATGCTCAGGTAGCATCCGTTCACCATCTCTTCCACATCGGCCTTGGTCTTCCAGAAGTCGTTGCCCACGGTGCGGTCGGTGGGGTAGATGGTAAGGAAGTCCTCGCAGCTGGTGAGGGTTGCGCCGATAGCGCAACATACCAGACAGGGGGCGAGGTGTTTCTTGATATATTTTGTAAGCATAATCTTCAGTTTTCAATCTTCAGTTTTTAATCTTCGATTCTCAATCTTCAGTTTTTAATCTTCGATTCTCAATCTTCAGTTTTTAATCTTCGATCTTTTAGAAGCCCACCTGTATGTTGAGGGTCATTGACTTTGAACGCGGTGTCTGCGAGTTGTCATAGGCAATGCCCCACGAGCCGGGCGAGTGTTCCGGGTCGGTGCCGCTGTACTTGCTCCAGACGAAAAGGTTCTGGCCCGACAGGCTCATTGTGAGGCGGCGCAGGCCGAGTGGCTTCAGCATTTTCTGCTTGAAGTTGTAGGACAGCTGCACATAGCTCATGCGCACAAACGAGGCATCTTCCACATAGCGGTCGCTGCCCAGGAAGTTGTAGCCCGTGTCGTACATGGCACGTGGAATCTCGGTCACATCGCCATTCTTGCGCCAGCGCCAGTTCACGGCAGAACTCTGGTTGTAGGCATTGAACATCTTTTCCAGTTCCATCTTGGCCTGGTTCACAATCTTGATGCCCTGACGATAGCTGAAGCTGGTCTTCAGTGTCCAGTCACCATATTGCATGTTGAAGCCGAAGCCACCGTTCAGGTGCGGGTTCGAGTTGCCCAGGTACACAACGTCAAGTGAATTGATCTGACCGTCGTTGTTCACGTCCTCATAGATGGCATCACCACCTTGGAATCGGTAGGTCGACGAGCCGTTGCTGAAGTTGTAGACCATGCGGATGGGGTTGCCCTTTGGGTCCATCATCACCTTGCCGTCGGCATCAATGGCGATAGGTGCCGTCTTGCCCGTTGCCAGGAAGGTGTTGTTGATGTAGTCGCGCAGTTCTTCGCCCGTCCATCCTTCACGCGTCTTCATGTTGGTCAGATATTCGTAAGTGTATTGGTAGACGCCCTTATAGCGCAGACCGTAGATGGAACCAAGCGGGTTGCCAGTCTGAATGCGGTTCAGGTATTGTCCGCGCTTGCTCGAGTCCCACTGCGAGTTGATGCTTTCCAGCACGCTCTCATCCATGTCGACAATCTCGTTGAAGTTCTGTGAGATGTTGAAATTGGCACTCAGCGAGAATTTTCCAATTCTCACAATCTTGTTCAGGTTCATGTTCAGTTCCCAGCCTTTGTTGGTCATTTCGCCCACATTGGCCCAGGCCAGCTGGCTGTAGCCCGAGGTAGACGGGACGCGTACACCCGGCATGAGCAAGTCTTTGGTGCGCTTGAAGTAGTAGTTGAAGTCGCCGGTGATGCGGTCGTTCCAGAAGCCGAAGTCGCCACCAATATTATATTGAGTGGTGCGCTCCCATTTCAGTTCGTTCAGTTGCAAGCCTTCCAGATAGGTCACGCTCTTGGTGCCGTTGATGCCACCGTAGACACCGCTGGTGTTGTATTTGGCATACTGCAAATACTCAGAACCAGGCTGGCGGCCCACGATGCCCCATGAGGGACGGAAGGCCAGCATGGAGAGCACACGCTGCAAGGGTTTCATGAACGGCTCGTCGCTGATGATCCACTTGAGCGACAGGCCAGGGAAGTAGCCCCATTTCTTTGTGTCGCCAAACTTGGTCGTGCCGTCGGCACGCAAGCGGGGGGCAATGACGTAGCGGCCCTTGTAGGCAAAGTGGCTGTCATAGACCACCGACATGGAGCGCCACTGGCCATTGCTGGTGCCCATCGACTCCAGATGTGTGTCGACGGTGGGCGAGGTGGTGCCGTTGGGTGCGTTCTTGTTGGCCACGCTCTGACTGTTGTTGTTGCCTGTGGTCATTTCCCACTTGATCAATGCCTGCACCTTGATGTCCTCATTGTTGAAATAAGGCTTGAAGACCAGTGAGTGTCGGGTGGTGAAGGCCAGTGAATTGTAGTCGTAGACCGACGAGCGGTTGTAGTTTTCGTCAGACCATCCGTTGGTCGACAGCGAGCCAGGCCAGTATTTCGGCTCGCTCTTCGAGAAGATGTCCATATAGACCAGGCCCGTGTAGTTCAGCTGTGTCTTCGAGTCGTCCTTGCCCAGCAGGTAGTAGTCCAGTCGCATTTCTGGCGAGATGCGGTAGGTCTTCTCCTTGCGCCATGCCAGTTCGGCAATGGCCACGGGGTTGCCCAGGGAACGTATGCTGCTGAGCTGTTTCGACGAGGTGTTGGCCATCGACGAGCCAATGGCATTGCTGCTGCCTTCCGGCAACATGATATAGAACTCGTCGGTGTCCTGTCCGTACATGTCCTGGCGATAGACGCTCATGTTTGGGGCCATCTTCTGTGCACGGCCCAGAATGTTGTCGTCGTAGTTGCGGTTGTTCGATGTGTAGGTCAGGGGGAAGGTGGTGCGGAAGGTGATGCGGTCGCTCACAAAGTAGTCCAGTGCCAGTTTTGTGGAGAAGCGGTCCAGTGTTTGGTTGATGATTGTACCGTTCTGATGGTCATAGCCGGCCGACACACGGAAGTTGGCTTTCTCGCCACCGCCCGTGATGGTCAGGAAGTGATACTGGCTGATGCCCGTCTGCGTCACCTCATTCACCCAGTCAGTGTTGTTGTTCCAGTTCTCAAACTCTGCCCATGAACGGTTGTAGTTGATTTCGTTGATGTTGGTCGTGGCAGAGGCGCTCTGTGCTGGGTTGTAGTACATCTCCTTCAGCATCATGGTGTAGTCGTCGCCATTCAGCAAGTTGTAGCCCTTGGGCTGCCAGCTGGCCTGCACGCGCAGCGAATAGTCCACCCTGGTGGCACCGCGCGAGCCGCGCTTGGTTCGGATGCTAATCACGCCGTTGGCGCCGCGCGAACCCCAGATGGCTGTGGCAGCGGCATCCTTCAGCACCTGAATGTCCTCAATGTCCGATGGGTTCACCGACAGCAGCGAGGCGTAGGTCTCTTCGTTGGCATTCTGGAAGTCGAAGTTCTCGTCGGGGTTGTCGAAGATGTTGTCGTCGACCACGATGAGTGGCTCGGCCGACCCGTTGATGCTGGTGACACCGCGCAGTCGCATGGATGTGCCGGCACCCAGGTTGCCCGAGTTGGCCACAATGTCGAGACCGGCAATCTGGCCCTGCAAGGCTTCGTCGGCCGAGGTGAAGGCCAGACCTTCCACATTGCTCATGTTGAATGTCTGTGCGGCCACTGACACCTCACGCTCAGGAATCGACAGGCCGCCCGAGTTGAATTTCTTCTTGGCTGTCACCGTCACCTCCTGTATCTGGGTGGCGTCCTGCAACTTCACTTTGAAGCTGGTGCGGGTGCCGATGGGCAGTGTCACGGTCTTGTAGCCCACGTAGGAGATGCGCAGCTTGTTCTTGGTGTTCTTCACCGTCATCGAGAAGTTTCCGTTGAAGTCGGTCTGCGTGTTCGAGACGATACGGTTGTTGCCGTCGATCTCCACCACGTTGCACATCATCACGGGTCCCATGTCGTCGTTGACCGAACCCGATATGCGTGCCGTCTGTGCCGTTGCCGCAATTAAAAAATTAAAAAATGAAATGATTAAAAATATCGATCGCTTCATAATCGTGTCTTGCTTTAATTTCTGAATCTTTTAATTCTTTAATTCGCATCATACCGTTTGTACATCGTCTGGTTGTACTGCCTGCGATAAGACGCCAGTCTGGCATTGGCACCTTTGCCTGTCCACAGGGTATCGTAGCGCTGTGTGCCCCGGTGTGGGCACAGGGGCTTGCTGATCTGATGAACCACGGCAAACGACGAGGTGGTGATGGCGTGCTTGCTGATCACGTAGTCGCGTGTCATTTGGTTGACCATCTTGTCGGTGTTGGCGGCATCGATCACGATGGTCTGTCCGCTGTTGTCCTGTACGGTCAGTTTGTTGCCACCTCCGCTCACGGTCAGTTTCTCACGGATGCCCAGCGTGTCGCTGCAAGCCGTGGGGAACGTGCCCCCCTCAACGGCTTGGTCGGCATAGATGGAGTTGTCCTGGAAGTGGTAGCGCAGGAACGAGTTGATTTCCTCGACCATGGCCAGGGCCTTGTCGCGGGCTGCCTGCACCTCTTCGCTGATTTTCCCTTCGCTCTTCTGTGTGCTCAGCAGGTCGGCATACTGGTCGTAGATGGCCTTGATGTCGCTCCAGCGTGGCAGACCACGGTCGTAGGCTTCCTGCATGGCCGTGTTGTCGGGGGCATAAACCGTATAATTATAGGAGTTGAAGTAGTTCACGTTGTCGGTCAGTCCACCCTTGTCGGCAAACACGTGGTAGGCTTCCATGCGTTTTTTCTTTGTAATCTTGTTCTCCTCGTTCAGTTTGTCGCTGGCAAAAGCCATCAGCTCGTTCATGTCGAAGTCGCTGCACAGAGCCAGAAACTCAGAGAACTGTTCGCCCTGCAGCACGTTGAGCACCGATTGCTGCGGGGCCTGCAGCACGCGGTCGATGGCGTAGGCTGTTCCGTTCTGCTGCTTGTATTCGTGGGTCACGCTGGCACTGGGCAGTTCGGGAGTGGTGCTGATGGAGTTGCCCGTGAAGTAGACTTCGCCGCCGTGCTTGGTCTTGTAGTAACGACCGGGTTGCAGCGTTTCGCCGTGAGAGAGCACGATGGTGTGGTAGTTCAGGATGTCGGTGAGCTGCGAGGTGAACATGCTGGTGGGCACCATGCCGATGGAGTCGGTAACCTCGCCCGTGAGCTTGTCGTATTTCCATTGTGAGCAGAGCACGTAAGGCGAGCGGTTGACGTAGTAGAACTTCAGGGCGCGTGGCTGATCTTCCTTCAGATAGGCTGGGTCGATATAGAAGCGCTGGAAGGCATCGTCGGTGGGGATGAACAGTGCGTAGTTGGCGCTCATGGCCAGCAGATAGGCATAATAGTTCTGGTTCAAGCCCAGCGACGAGCGGCTCTGTCCGTCGTAGATGGCTTCGTTCATGATTTTCATGTTGTTCGACAGCGTGACGGGGGCCGACACGGCGATGAGCGAGGGTGGTGCAAACATCTGGTTCAGCATGTAGGCCACGCCGTTGTTGGCTATCTTCACGTCGTAGGTGTTGTCGGCGTTGCGGCTCAGGTGCTCCAGTGTCAGTCCCATCGGGTCGCTTGCTTCGTCCATCACGTGGCTGAACTTCGAGGGCACGGTGCCGATGAACGACTTCTGCATCAGGTTTTTCACCATTTGGTTCACGTTTTGCAGGGGAATGGAGTCGATGTTTTCGGCCAGGTTCTCCAGTGTGTTGGGCTTGGTGCCGAAGGTGTTGATGAGAAATTCGCCCTTTCCGCCCGGCAGGAAGAACTGCTGCAGTGCCTGGTCGGTGGGCACAAACATGGCAGCCATGTCGGTGTTCTGTCCGTAGCCGTTCCACCCCGGGTCGTAGGGCAGCACATACTGTGCCTGTGTGCCGTTGGGGTCGTTGGTCAGTGCGCCTGAGCCCTGCGAGATGGCACTGAGGTAGCGTTTCTGGAAGATGCTGTCTATGGTGGTCAGGCCGTTGGCCTGTGCATAATCGTTGTAGTTGCGGGTTGTTGCGGCATCATAGTAAGGAGCCGAGAAGCGGTCGAGCATGCGGCTGAAAAGATTGCTTTCGCCATTGGTGCGAATCACTTCGGCCAGGTTGCCCGGCGGCACCAGCACGTCTTGCATTTGGTGTATGTAGCCGTTCTTGCAGGTCACGTCGGCATTGACAATCTTGTTGCGGAAGATGTAGGCCGAATGCTTTTCTGCGTCGTAGGGTGAACCTGTGATCACCTCAAAGTCGGAGGTTCTGATGTTGTTGGCCGTCATTTGTTCTTCGGTGAAGTGCACCATCATGGGTCGTGTGGCGTCCATCACGAAGTTGATGCCTTGACCGTAGAATTTGGTCCAGTATGGATTGTTGGCGGGCAGTGCGTTCTGTCCGCGCATGAAAGTAATGGTGTCAATGATGTTGGCACCTGTGGTGTGCTTCAGTGCCTGGCCTTGTGTAACGGCGGTTTCGCCGTTGCTGATGTTCGAGAACATTTCGACCAGCAGCGCGTTGTCGAGCATTGAAGAATAGAGCAGCTGGCGTTTCATGGCGCTGGTCAGATCTTCATATCGACTCACGCCCCAGCTGTTGTTGCTGAAGAAGCGGCTGAAGGCTTCGTCGTTGGCGGGAAACACGGTCTTCGAGCCCGTCTTGCCCAGCGTTTCGGCATAGCCCAGGTCGTCTATCAGCCTCAGGTAGTTGTTGAACGTGCCATCCAGCTTCTGGCCGTTGTCTCCTTGCAGCGAGGCAGGGTTCTTCAGGGCTTCGTAGATGCTGCCCCCCAGCCACGAAGGATAGTTGCCTTCGTCGTCCAGTTCATAGTCGTCGCTGCACCCCGTCAGTCCTGCAATGGCCAGACTCAGTCCCATGCCCACGCAGGCCAGCCTGGCTAAGTTGGTGATTCGGTGGTTCATACGTTTTTTGTTGATTTGTATTGTAGTATTGTTTGCTGAAAAAAATCCCTGTGCTCCTTTGTTGGAAACATTTGGGAGCACAGGGATTGATGTGGGTCGATGCTTATTTCACGATGTACTTGCGAGCCTTGCCGCCTGTCACGACGATGTTCAGGCCGCGCTGTGTGCGGGCAATCCGCTGTCCGTTCAGGTTGTAGATGCCGTCGGCCGCCTTGCTCTGCTCAGCAACGGTCTCGTTGATGCCAGCTGCAAACGGGCCAACCCAGTCGCTGTTGTCGCCCAGCTGGTTGATGGTCAGCGTCCAGCCGCCCACAGAGTACCAGTTTCCGGCAAACACCTTCTCTGTGGCCGAAGCCTCAGTGCCGGTGCATGTGCCGATGAGCAGTTCGTGGTTGGTCACGGCAATGTTTTCCATCAACAGCTGCTGCCAGCCGCGACCCTTACCGGCGTTGGCATTGTAGACAGCCTGCACGAAGGCGTAGTTGGGGTCGTCCTCAGCAATGAGGCCATTCTCCATCTTCTCCTTGGCGTCTTCCCAGATGGCACCGCCATGGTCGCTGGCCACGGCCTGCTCTTCTTCGCCAGTTTCTTCGTTAATGGTGGTGTAGTACTGCATGGGAATCTCGACGAAGGTGGTGTCGGCTGCAGCCTGATAGAACACGTAGGCTCCTTCGGCCGGGGTGCGTGCATAGACGCCCAGTGTGTAGGTTCCGTTGGGCAGGTCCTTCACCAGCTGGCTAACCTTGTAGCCCTGCAGGCCGCTGCCATTCCATGAGTCGAAGTAGGCCGTCTTCGAGTCGTCCATCCACTGACCAGCACTCTTGATGGGGCCGTCGCCGTTGCCTTTCTCCATCGTCCAGCCCGTCTGAGCCTCGGCGTTGGGGTTCATGATGAACGATGTGTAGTCGGTTGTGCTGGCGTCTTCCACCAGGGCTTGCTTCTTGGCCTGGGCAGCCACTTCTTTCAGGGCGTCTACCATTGCCTGCACGGTCTCTGCATTCTGCATTTCGGCAGTCAGCTTGGCCTTCTGCTCAGCCAGCAGCGATTGCAGGTAGTTCTTCACAACCTCGCTTCCGTTCTCGGCCAGTTCGGCCACTTCGTTGCAGACGGGGGCGTAGGTGTTCACATAGTTCTTCAGCAGCGTCACCATTGCGTCCAGCATGGTATAGGTGGCCGTGTCGCTCACCATCCAGCTGTTCACGTAGTCGTAGGCAAACTGCACGATGTCGGCAGCCTGCTTGTAGGTGCCGTCTTCCAGACCAGCCTTCACGGTGGGCAGGGTCTTGCCTTCCATCATGTACTCCTCATAGAGGGCTTCGCTCTTGCTGGCCTCGTCTTCGGCAGCCGAGAGGGCAGCCATGGCAGTGTTCAGGTCGGTGGCAGAGCTGTAGGCATTGATGGTGTCCTGCAGGTTTTTGCGGTCGGCTGCAAAGTGCATGGTGGCTGCCAGTTCGCTGACCTTGGCCAGCTTGTCGTTGAAGGCATTCTGCAAATCTTCAGCGGTGGCCTCTCCCAAGTAGTAGAGCTTGAAGTTGGTGGCGCAGAACCAGCCGGCCGAAGCCTGGCCGTTGCCGGTGCCCTCGGCGCCAATGGTCAGCTTGCCATCGCTCACGAGCACCTTCTCGGTGGTGGTCAGTGTCTCCCAGGCACCGTCGTTGGTGTCGTTCCATGTGTCGTAGGTCAGCACGGGCGATTCGGCTTTCTTGGCCGCACTCTTTGCGTAGACGTGCTGGTTGGTGATGTAGCCCGACTGGGTAATCATGTCGGCCGACACCTTATAATATCCGTTGGGCAGGCTCGTCAGGTCCTGGTTGATGCTCACGGTCTGGGTGAAGTTGCTTGCCCAGGCGTTCCAGCAGCTGCGGCCCTGAGCGTTGTTGGTGCGCTGATCGCCTTCAGTGAAGCTGCCCCTATACCAGCCGTCGCTGGTCAGGTCGTCGTTCGACAAGCCATTGGTATAGATGTAGTTGCCTTCATCAAATTCGGGTTCTTTCTCAGGCGTGATGAACCAGGGGTTCTTCACAAACAGCGTGAAGTCGGCAGGCGTGGCCTCGCTGGCCTGCTGCGACATGTAGTAGCTCAGGATGGCTGCCTCGGCCTCTTCGATGGCACCCATCAGTGTCTCGGCATTGCCCGTGTTCTTGTAGTTGTCCAGCTTGCCAAGGAAAGCCTCCAGCGTGGGACGGCCGGGGAAGTCGGTCGACTGTATCAGCTTGTCTATTTTGTCGATCATCTTGTCGATTTCGGTTAGTTGGGCAATAGCCTCCTGGAAATACTTGTACTTAGCCTGAGCATTTTTCAGTGCAGCCTCCAGCTGTGCCTGGTCTTTCAGCAAGATTACATCGTCGAGCTCCATGCTGTAGTCTTCAATCTCGTTCTTCAGGCCAGTATAGCCCCAAGAGTCGGCTTCGCTGCTCAGCAGTTCAATGTCGCTCTGCAGGCCCAGCAGGTCGCTCTGCAGAATCTTCACAGGGTCGGCATCGCCAATCTTGTAGAGCTTGATGCCGTCGATGAACACCCAGGGATTTGCGTTGGAGTTGGTTTGGGCTGCCTTGTAGCCAAACTCGATGGTGAACTCTGATGTGGGGGTGAACTCGATGGTGTGCTTGGTCCATACCTTGGCGGCCAGCCCCTCGTCGTCCTTGAACACGTCCTTGCGGCAGGTCACGTTCGAGAGGTTCGTGGGTGTGGCTGTCGAGTTGGCATTGGCATTGATGCTCCAGTACTCCAGGCGATATTCAGCGCAGGGCAGCTCAACCACCTGCTTGTAGCTGCATGCTCCTTGCCATCCTGCACGGAAGTACAGTGCTGCCTTGTTGTCGGGCGTGTTCAGCTCGTCGGGCAGGGCGGGCACCGTGATGGAGCCAGCAGGGTTGCCGTCGCCCACGGCAAGCATGCCTTCCTGCACGTCGAGGGGCACCGATCCAAAGTAGACCCAAGCCGGAGCGTTGGTGGTGTTGGTTGCTTCCCAACCCTTGATGTGGGTGATGAAGCCATACCACGACAACTCGCCAGCAGCGTTGTAGCCCTTGTTGTCGTTGCACAGGGTGTAGAGACTGCCGTCGGCTGCTTCATACACCAGGCCACGCTTGTCGGCAATGCGCCCCGTGTTGGTCAGTTCCTTGGCAGCAGTGCCATTGGCATTGAAACTGATGTCCTCGTCGAATCCCGGGTTGACGATGTAGTTTGTCACGTCCACCTCGGTCTGAGCCATTGATGGCAATCCCATCATGAGCCCTAAGGCAAAAAGTAAAGCTTTCTTCATATAAGTTTGTTTTAAAGTTAGTAAATATCCTACTAAAAGTTAGCAAATGTAGCTTGCTTGGTCAAGGCGTAGCTGGTTTGTTGTTGGCTTTTTTCCTATTTATATGCAAAATTGCAAAAAAAGTTATATTTTGCGCACTTTTATTTTCTTTAAAAATGTTAATTCTTGCTATAAGTGTAGCTGAATGCGAGATTTTAGATATTTATGTAGAAAAATAGGACACCGTCTTTGTGCGGAGATTAAGACTGCAACTTCTCGTTCACAGGGTGCATTTAGCGTCGCTTTATTTCGATAATCTTTACAAAAAAAAATTGCAAAATAGAAGGCAGTCGCCCCCTTTTTTACCCCATAATGCAGCCTCTTGCCAGCGTGTCAGCACCAGCATGGGGTGCAACGGAGGCTCCGTTGTGTGCCAGGAAGACCACTTTTGCATCACAACCACAGCCCCATTGCCTTGCAACGGAGGCTCCGTTGTGTGGCAATGGGGCCTCCGTTGCAATGTGTCGGGAGAACGCTGCTCGTCAAGATTTGTGCAAATTGTTGTATTACAAATACTTACGAACCATCTTCATAACTCGGAAATTTCGGGCAAAAATATTTTTCCTGACTGCGAAGCGATTCTCGCGCTTGTTCAGGTAGGCAACAATTATTACTTCACGCTCCCCGTCTTCAGTTCGCTGTCGAGGAAACTATAGACATAGCGGGGACTCTGATGGTAGAGTCTTTTCTGCGTTAATCTTCGAAAAATCGTCTTTCGTTACATACTTTTTCCGTAACTTTGCATCATGATGCAAGCCAACGAACTGTTTGATATTTGTTGCACACTGGCAGCTGGCCAGCCATCGGCCAGCGCCTGGCGAAGAATGCACGAAGTGCTGACGCTCTGCTGTGCTGAAGGCACCCGACATTATGGCGGCGGCTTTGGCAATTTGTTTTCGCAGGTCGATTTCCTGTGCAAGCAGTGCGGCTTGTCGGTTGCCGACATGGTGGCGGTGCAGACCATGCGCCGGCATGGCAACCAGAACGATTCCTTGACAGCCAGCGATTTTGGCTACGACCTGCGCGCCCTGGCATTGTTTATATCGGCTGTCTTTGGCGAGGCAATACCGCAACGGCTGCTCACGCTGCTGCCATCGCAGAACAGACCTGCGCCAAAGATGCTGCATATTGACAAGCGGTGCGTGCGCTGTGTGGTGACGGAGTGGGACGATCGTTTCATCAGGGCTACGACCAGTGACGGCGAGGTGCAGGTGGATTATGCCACGACAGAGGGCGGACGCGACTTTGCCTATCTGAAACGGATGCTGCGCGTGGGCATGCAGCTGAACCTGCTGGACTGCCATGTGGAGGGCAACACCGTGACGCCGATGCTGGTGGTGGTGGAGCCCGACTTCCTGCTGGACATTTCGGCCGTGGCAGCCTGCTTCACAGCTTATGGCCACCATCCGCTGCTCTATACCGTGGCACGGCTGAAGCCTCGGCCCAATACGCAAGCCATACTCCTGGGTAACTTTGCCGGCACGGCACTCGACGAAGTCATCAGTCACCCCCAAGCCAGCACGGCCAGCGCCCTGCGACGCTCGTTTCGCGAGCAGGCTTTGCGCTTCTGCAGCTGTGAGGGCTTCGACTCGGAACGCTTCAAGCGCGATGCCGAAGAACAGGTGCAGAACATCCGTCAGGCGGTGAAGGTGCTCACTTTGCACCAGCCATCGTCCATGTCTCGGCCTGCGCCCCGCAACCCACGGTTTCTCCTGGAGCCATCCTTCGTTTGCGAGCGGCTGGGATTGCAGGGAAGGGTGGACTTGATGAGCAGCGACATGACGCTGCTGGTGGAGCAGAAGTCGGGCCGCAACATGAAGATTGAGCGCCAGAGCCACGACCAGCACGGCATGCAGTTGGAGAACCACTATGTGCAGCTGCTGCTCTACTATGGCGTGCTGCGCTACAACTTTGGACGCACCGACAAGACCACCAGCACGCAGTTGCTCTATTCGCACTATCCTGCGCAGCAGGGATTGCTGGTGGTGAACTATTACCGCACGCTCTTTCGCGAGGCCATCAGGCTGCGCAATCAGATTGTGGCCACCGAACTGCTCATTGCCCGCGAAGGCTTTGCAAGAGTGTTGCCCTTGCTTTCGCCTGCCATTATATATAAAGAGGTGAAGCCCGACGGCTATTTTCAGCGCTATGTGCTGCCCGAACTGGCCGCGCTCGCCGCCCAGCTGGCGGCTCTTTCGCCTCTGGAACGGGCCTATTATGAACGCATGCTCACGTTTGTGTATCGCGAACAGGTGTGGCAGAAACTGGGCGGTGGCATGTCGCAGCTGCACCACTCGGGCGGGGCTGGCAGCGACCTGTGGCTCATGCCGCTTGACGAGAAGCGCGAAACGGGCAATATCTTTACCGACCTGAAGATTGCGGAACTGAAAAAGTCGGCACCCGATGGCGGTGGCTACGATGTCGTTGCGCTTGAACGCTCGCAGACCACCGGCGCAACGGAGAACTTCCGGCGGGGCGACATGGTGTATCTCTATGCTTATTCGGGCACGCCCGATGTCAGGGAAAGCATTCTCTACAAGGGCACGCTCGACCGCATTGACTCCACGCAGCTGGTCGTCAGACTGAACGACGGGCAGCAGGACGCCAGCGTCTTCAGTCTTGCTGAGGGCTGGGCGTGGGCTGTGGAGCATGGCGGCAGCGACCTGACAATCAGCAGCAGCGTGCGCAGTGTGCACCAGTTCATCTGTGCACAGCCGGAACGCAAGGCACTGCTGCTGGGCCAACGGCCACCGGTGGCCGACAGTCAGGCAGTGCTGAGCCGAAGCTACAGTGCTTATTACGACCCCATTTTGCTAAAAGCCAAGCAGGCCCGCGACTATTTCTTGCTGGTGGGACCGCCAGGCACGGGCAAGACGTCGCAGGCACTGCGCTTCATGGTGGCTGAGGCCATGCCGGGACCGGTGCTGCTCATGGCCTACACCAACCGCGCTGTCGACGAGATTTGCGACATGCTCGAGGGACAGCGTTGGCCCTATCTGCGCATTGGCAATGCGGCCTCGTGCGATCCCAGGTTCCATGCCCATCTGCCTGAAAACTTTCTGGAGCTGCAGGCAGGACTCGACCACATACGCCAGCAGTTGCAGCAGGTGCCCATCGTGGTGGGCACCACGGCCACGCTGCAGTCGCGCCAGGACATTCTGCAGCTGAAGCATTTCGCTGTGTGCATGGTCGATGAGGCGTCGCAGATTCTGGAGCCAAGCATCATCGGGCTTTTGGCCCATCCGCATATAGACCGTTTTGTGCTCATTGGCGACTATAAGCAGTTGCCAGCAGTGGTGCAGCAGGACGAGCGCGAGGCACTGGTTGAGGAGCCGTGCTTGCGCGAAATAGGACTCACAGACTGTCGGCAGTCGCTCTTCGAACGCCTGATACGTTGGGAACAGCAATGCGGAAGGACACAGTTTGTGGGCGTGCTGAGCCGGCAGGGGCGCATGCACCCCGATGTGGCTCAGTTTCCTTGCACTCATTTCTATGCTGCTGAACAGCTGAGCCCTGTGGGACTGGAACATCAGAAGGAGCCGATGCTGTCTTATGAAACAGCTCCTTGCGACGAACTGGATCAGTTGTTGTGCAGGCAGCGCGTGGTCTTCATCGACGCAGGACGCCCAGCCGAGGCCAACATGAGCGACAAGGTGTCGCCCGCCGAGGCCCGCATTGTGGCACAACTGCTGGGACGCATCTTCAGGTTCTGCGGGACGCACTTCGACCCTCAGCACACGGTGGGCGTGATTGTGCCTTACCGCAATCAGATAGCCATGATTCGAAAGGAGATAGAAAAACTGGGAATAGCGGCATTGCAGGACGTGAGCATCGACACCGTGGAACGCTATCAGGGGTCGCAGCGCGATGTGATTATCTACTCGCTCACCGTGAGTCACCGCTATCAGCTGGAGTTCCTGGCTGCCAATACTTTCATGGAAAGTGGGCATGAGATTGACCGTAAGCTCAATGTGGCCATGACAAGGGCGCGACGCCAGCTGCTGATGACGGGCTGCAGCGAGGTGCTTTGCCAGAATGCATTGTTTCGCGAACTCATTGAGCAGTATGAAGTGGAGCTGCCTGGGCTGTGTTGCGAAAATGAAATTGAGAAAAAGAAATGAATAAGGAATCGATTTGCTTGAAGAAGCTGAGCATTGGCTACAGACTGAAGCAGGGGTGCAAGGTGGTGGCTGCGGACTTGAATGCCTGCATTCGGCAGGGCGAACTCACCTGTCTGTTGGGGCCCAATGGCGTGGGAAAGTCCACGCTCTTGCGCACGTTGTCGGCCTTCCAGCCTCCGTTGAAAGGTGGAGTGATGATTGAGGGGAAAAACCTTGCTGACTACGACGACCGCCAGCTGAGCCGTACGATAGGGGTGGTGCTGACAGAAAAACCTGATGTGAGAAACATGACCGTGGCCGAAATGGTGGGCATGGGCCGTCAGCCTTATACGGGGTTCTGGGGCACACTGACGGGTGAAGACCGTCAGGTGGTGCAGGACAGCATGCAGCAGGTGGGCATTGAGTGGCTGGCAAACCGCCGAATTGACACGCTGAGCGACGGCGAAAGGCAGAAGGTGATGACGGCCAAGGCTCTGGCTCAGCAGACACCGGTGATCTTCCTGGACGAGCCTACGGCCTTTCTTGACTTTCCCAGCAAGGTGGAGATGATGCAGCTGTTGCGACGGTTGGCTCAGCAAATGCAGAAAACGGTGTTCATGTCTACCCACGATCTGGAACTGGCATTGCAGTTGGCCGACACCGTTTGGCTGATGGAGAAAGATGCTCTGAGCGTAGGAACACCCCGGCAACTGGCCGACAGCGGCGTGCTGGCCCGTTTCGTGGAACGCGATGGAATCAGGTTCGATGCGGCTTCGCTCAGCGTGAGGGTCACTGAGCGATGAGGACTACTTGCGCAGAAAGGCTCTGACCACGAACCATGCGTGCATCAGGACGGTGGACAGCAGACCGTAGTGGCGCCGCATCACGTCGAAGCGTTCGCGCAGCGAGGCTTGGTGGTTCTGCGTGGTGGCACCTTCTTCGGTGTAGTTGGCCACCACGATTCCTGTGTTGGAGAGCGCAAGACCGGCTCGCTCTGCCTCGTGCATGATGCGAATGCACCAGTCGACATCGGCCGAAAAGCGATAACGGGTGTCGAACTGCAGGTTTTTGGCCAGGTCGGTGCGTGCGTAGAATGCTTGATGGCACACCAGCATGCCGTGGCGGAAGGAACGCCACGTGAGGCGTTCGGGAGCCTGCAGGCGTCGGGGACGCAGATAGTCGCCGTCGTTGTCAACCAGGTTTGTCTGGCCATAGAGCACGGCTGGCAGTTCGGCCGAGGGCGTTTCGTTCAGTTGGCAGCGGTGTGCAATCTGCTCAAGTGTGTCGTTTGAAGGGAAAAAGTCACCGGCATTCATAAAGACAACATAGTCGCCAGAAGCCTGTGTCAGTCCTTTGTTCATGGCGTCATAGATGCCATGGTCGGGTTCCGACTGGATGATCACCTTGTGTCCGTTGCCCGAAGTGTCGCTTTTCTGTTTATATGCGTCGGCCAGTGTCACCGTCTTGTCTTTCGATGCGCCGTCGATAATCAGGTGTTCCACGCCCTCGTAAGTTTGATTGAGCACGCTATTGAGCGTTCGCTCCACCACCTTCTCCGCGTTGTATGTAATGGTGATAACGGTAAATCGTCTCATAGTTTGAAGCGTTTTTGTGCGATGGCGTGTTGATAAACTTCGATGTAGCGCAGGGCCACGCTCGATTGTGAATAGTTTTGAGCCACTTTGCGTATGGCGTGTTGGCATAAGGCATCATAGTCTGCGTCATTTAATACCCAGTTGATGCCATTTGCCAGGTCTTCGGCAGAACGAAATTCTGCAACATAGCCATTCTTTTGGTGGTCAATCATTTCTGGAATGCCTCCAACTCGGAAGCCAACACAGGGCGTGCCGCAGGCCATAGCTTCCATGATAGTATTTGGTAGATTGTCTTCAAGGGATGGTGTCACGAATACGTTGGCGGCATTATAGGCGGAGATAATTGTTTTTTCATCGCTTACGTAGCCTAATGCTTTTGTCGGGAGTGCGAGTTGTTGGGCAACTTCATCGGCATGTCCGCCAAGGATGGCAATGGTTGTATTCTCCTTAAACATTGGATGAGTTTCTGCAAGGATGCTGATAGCTTTGGTGAAAAAATCCACTCCTTTGCGTTCATCGGTTACTTTCTGCGACACAAACAGCAGGATGTTTCCTTCTTCTGGTAATCCTAACTTCTTTCTGGCTTCAGCTTTTGAGGCTAATGGATGGAAAATGTGTGTGTCAATGGGATTAGGAATGTTTGTGATAGACTGGTCTTTCAATAGGGCACTTTTGCGCGCCTCTCCCTCTAACCAGCGACTGCATGCTGAAAAATAGATGCTACTGTCTTGGAGCATGTGCTGCTTTTTTTGCCAAACGCCAGCTGCTTTATGGTTTAAAGGTGAAAATTTGGGGAGCAGTGGGCATGCGTTGCATTGGGTCTTGAACTGATTGCATCCACGTGTGTAGTGGCAAATGGCTGTGGCAGGCCAAATGTCGTGCATGGTCCACACCACGGGCTTTCCCGATTGAAGAATCTTCCGGATGTCTTTCAGAGAGAGCATACCCTGATTGATCCAATGCAGATGTATTACATCGGCTTCCTTAAACTCTGGGAGTTTTGTAATGTCGGTGCCTGCATTGGCTATGTCAATGTCGAAAAGATGCTTCTTCGAAAAGAAAGAATAGATGTAGATGACCAGACGTTCCCAAAGAAAGTGCCATCGCAGCAATGGTGTTTGTGGCAACGATGCAACAGAAAGTCTGTCGCTTTGTTTGTCGCGTACCAGCATTTTTGCCTTTACACCATTATTTATAAGTGCCTCCATGAGTCGGTTGGCAGCCACTGCGGCTCCACCCGTCTTTTCGCTTGTGTTTACTATCAATACTCTCATCGGGATGCAAAGGTAACAATAAAGTATGAACTATGTATAAAAACAGGCCACTTTTTCACTGTTTGCGAACACAAATGTTTGATTTAGGTCAAGAACAAGCGTTTTTCTTACACTAAAACAGTCCGAACTATTGTCCAGTCGGAAAAAACGTCGTACCTTTGCATCGTCAAAAGGTTAATAGATTGTTTTAGGTTAGTAGTAATATTTATAGTTTTAGGTTTTTAGTTATTGGTAAAAAAGATAGTTTTCAACTGTAGGATAACAGGTGGTCGCTGTGAAGCTCCCATTTAAACTATCAAATTTTTGGTAACAGTTTTAGAAGTAGATTCCCGCCTGCTTGTCATGAGAGACAGCAGCGGAATCGAAACTAAACGGAAAAGCCAAGAGTTTGTTTCGACTGAAAAAGGATTTTTAGTTAAACATAGGCTTGTAGTGCCACTGCTCGGGAGGGTAGTGGCACTCTTTTTTGTGCGGTGGTTCTTCTCTAGGGGAGCAGAAAAGGGCTCAAGCAAAATTTAGGGAGGGGAGGCTTAAATCTACTGTCCGCAAAAGTCTCCCCAAAAAGGAGGTAGATGTTAGTGTGTCTTCTTTTGAATAAGAGCAACGGCGTAGGCAGAGATACCTTCCTCACGTCCAGTGAAGCCCAGGCGCTCGGTTGTGGTTGCCTTAATGGAAATTTGGTCGGGATCGCAGCCAATGACTTGTGCCAAACACTGCTGCATTTGGGGAATGTGCGGATTCATCTTAGGCCGTTCTGCACAGATGGTTGCGTCGATATTGCCCAGCTCATAGCCTTTTGTGGCAATGAGTTCAATGGTTTTTTTGAGGATGATTTTACTGTCTATGCCGTCGGTTTCAGCAGCCGTGTCAGGGAAATGATAGCCAATATCGCGCATGTTGGCTGCTCCAAGCAGTGCGTCGCAGATGGCATGAATCAGCACGTCGGCATCGCTGTGGCCCAGCAATCCCTTTTCGAAGGGAATGCGTATGCCACCCATCCACAGCTCACGGTCTTCTGTCAGCTTGTGTACATCGAATCCAAAGCCTATTCTCATCTGCGGAAAAGGTCTTTTATGCCGTCCATGTCGAAGGCCAGTGTGAAACGAAGGGTTTGGTCGAGTGGATTCGACTGGGCTGTGGAAATGACGTAGCCCACGTCAAGCGAAAACACGCTCATGCGGAAGCCACCACCCACGGTGAAGTATTTGCGGTTGCCTTTCGACTCCGATTCATGGTGATAACCGGCGCGAAGCGTGAACTGGTCATGATAGGTATATTCGGCACCCACGCTCCATTGAATCTCTTCCATTTCTTCCTTGAAGCCTCCGGGAGCGTCGTTGAAGCTTTTGAAGATGCCGCTGATGGAGCTCATGTCGCTGTATTCGCGGCGTACGCGGTCCTGATAGTCACTGTTGCTCTCGTCCACTCCCTGCATGGGTACGGTGGGAACCAGCAATTTGTTGGCATCGGCCGAGATGGAAAAGCGGTTCCATTCGTCGACAGGAATCATGAGCGAGGCACCCAGTCGCAGGTTGGCAGGCAGGAACTGGCTTTCTTCATCGCCATAATAAGAAATCTTACTACCAATGTTGGTGGCAGTGAGTCCCAGGCCCAACTGGCACTCGCGGCTGCCCAGCATCACGTAGTTGTTGTAGTAGAAGGCAATGTCGGCTGCAAAAGCCGATGCTGGTTTGGAATCTTCCGAGTAGTCATAGCGCAGGTCGCTGTAAATCCATCGCAGTCCCACACCAAAGGAGAACGTTTCGCTCAGCATCATGGAGTAGCCGGCGTCGAGCGACATTTCGTATGGTTTCACGGTCATGTCGCTGCCATCGTTCAGATAAACTTCGCCCAACGAGAAGTAGCGCAGCGAGGCAGACAGGGCACCGCGCTCGCCAATGCGGTAGTAGCCGGCAGCGTAGGCCAGGTCGATGTCGTTCACCAGTTGGCGCAACCACGGCGTGTAGTTCAGTGAAAATCCGGCACGGCTGATGCAGAACGGATATTTTGCCAGGTTCCAAGCCTGCGAGTTCACGTCAGGATCGGTGGCAGCGCCCACATCGCCCATACCGGCAGCACGGGCATCGGGAGCAATGGTCTGCGAAATGACGGCATGCTCAACGGGGTTGAATGTGGTTGTCTTGTAGTCATCCTCGGCTTGTGTTGTCAGTGCCAGCAGCAGGCCAATGATGGTGAGACCGGTTCTTATCTTCTTGTTCATCGTTATTTATAAACGCGTGTTGCGCTTAATTATTGCCTAAGACAATCAATTTCTTGGCCTGAGTGGCTTTCGAACTGCCATTTGAGCTGACCAGCACACGATATAGGTAGACACCTGTGCGCAACTGGCTGCCATTGCCCACGCTGAGATCCCAGTTCACCACATAGGTGTTTCCAGAAGGTATTCCTGTTTCGGTTTGTTCCCACAGTTTGCGTCCCGACGTGTCGAACACCTCGAGCGTCACGTCGATTTCGCTTCCGGCACGGTCGTGGTTGATCACAAATGAGGTCGACGATGCCGCCGGGTTCTTGGTGCAGATCACCGTGATGCCGGCAGGTTCGAGTTGTGGTTCCACTACAAACGTGAGTTCGGCTGTCGACGAGTTGTTCAGCACGTCCCAAGCCCTGAACAGCAGTTTGTGGGTGCCTTTGCCCAGTTCGGGAATGCTGTAGCCCACGGTGCCGCTGCGATAGTCGCCAAAACTGTATTCAAAGTAGTTGTTCAGGTTGTAGGTGCGGTTCAGTTCGCCGTCGATAATCAGTTCCAGGTCGTGACCGATGCCGCTGCCAGCAGCGTTGATACCGTCCTTGTCGTTTATCTCGGCAAAGAAGTATGGTGTGGCGTTCACCTTGCCGCCGTTGGTGAAGTTGCTGCTGTTCAGGTAGCAGTAGATCGACGGTCCGATGCCGTCGTTGACATCTTCCTTCGTGCTGCCCATCACAAATCCGCTTTGTTCGCCGTGGGCCTCCATTGTCTTGTCGTTACTGACGGCGTAGACCAGTATCAGTCCTTCACTGTCGCTGTAGCGAATGTCCTTGGGCACGGCAAAGGTGAACGAGAAACGACCGTTTCGCACGCTGTCGCTGCCTGTATAGATGGTGCTGGGGCGGTCTTTGAAGATGAATGACGTGTCTGTTTCACTGAGGTTGTTCATCTTGCAAACAATCTGTTCTTCCACGTCGCGCACCGATGCCGTCATCACGCCGTTGAACGATTCGTAGCCAGGAATATGTCCGCTCACGGTCACCTCCTGTCCGGCCATCAGGTGCCTGGTGCCAGCAGAAACGTGCTGTCCGTTGATGCTGTCAATCTTTGCCGTGATGGTGGGGGCTGCCAATACCATTGCAGGGTCGCCCAGCAGGGAATATTGCAGTTTGTTTTCTGTCAGGTCGCTGGCCAGGTCCACCATTTCGTTCTTGGCCAGTCTCACGGCTTCTCCAATCGATATTCGCTTTCCGTTTTCGTCGGTTCCCAGCACATATTTCATGAAGGCACGGTTGATCACACGGTTCTGATTGGTGTAGACGGTGCGCGTTGTGCCAAAGAATGCAATGGCGCCGCCGTTCTTGTTGTGCATGGCCGTTTCGCCAATGTTCTCGTCCATTCCGTCGAAGGGCATGATGTCGCACGATGCCGTGACCCACAGTGGCAGGTGGTTGGTCACGTTCTTCTCGAAGTCGGAGCGCCACAGCACTTTTTCGTGCGAGATACAGTAGGCTGAGCCGTGTCCGGTGTAGTTCATGATCAGTGCGCCGTCGTTCATTTGCTGTTTCAGCATTCGCACCACGTCGGGGTAGCCGTTGCCCGTCGATGTAGACACCCTTGTGTAGGCATCCCAGTACACCTTTTTAATATTATACGACGAAAAATTATTGTTCACGATGTTCACAATCGATTCGGCATCGGCCATGTGCATGTTCTGGTTGCCGTCGTCGCCCATGAAGCAGATGGTGTTTTGCCACGCCCCCGGGTGCTCGTTGTTCATGTAGCTTTCAATCTTGTCGATCATGATTTGTGCTTCATAGGCGTTGCGAGCCGTGAGTCGGCCCACAGCCACGTCGGGCTTGCCTTTGAATGACGACAACTCCAGCGCGCTGGCGCTCTGTTCCTGCATGCCCTCGCCGTCGTCCAGCAGGGTGAAGTAGTCGTCGCTCACGTAGCATTTCACCTCGCTGAACGAGTTTTCGCTTTCATAGCACAGCAGATAGTCGTCGGGCGAAACGCCACGCCATTCGGTGGTGAGCATGCGGTTGTCCCATGCACAGTCGCCCAGCAGCAGCAGATAGCTGGGCATGTCGGTCTCGGTTGTGGCGCGGTCGTACAGCATTTTCAGGTAGCGCCGGTAGGCGTTGGCATCGGGTGTGCCGCTCGAAAACTCATTATAGAGTTCGTCGGCAGGCAGAATGCGCACCCGCATGGAGTCCTTCGTTTCGTGCAGTGTCTTGATGCGTTCGGCCTGTTCCGTCAGTTTCTGGCTGGTGGGAACAATGATGAGCATGTCGGTGGCACCATGGCTGTGCAAGTCCTGGTTTGTAATGTTGTAGACATATTCTGGCACGGGCAGTGAGCTCGATTCCAAATCGACCATGTCCTTGGGTGTGGGGAAGGTCAGCATCACATAGTCCAGTCGCATGTTGGTTGTTGCGCCCGAAGCCTGTTTGATGGTGATGTTGTTCTTTCCCACTTTCAGGTTGTCCAGGCTGAAGGTCTTTGTGGTGAGTGCCGCCTTGCTGTGTTCGTCCCTGTCAGACGCGGCGGTCGACATGACGGCAATGGCCGAGTCGTTCACAATCACAAGGGCATCGCCTTTGTTGTCGAAGGTGAGGGCCACGGTTATTTTGCCTGTCGTGCTGGGCGATTCCAGTGTGCAGCTCAGTCCGTTCACGTCGTTGAGCAGCGTTTTGCTGTACAGGTTGCGACCGCCTTGAAACCAGGCATATTCTTCCGGTTCGTACAGGGCGTGATAGTCGTTGGGATGCGGGTAGAACGACGCCACGAAGTCGGCACTGTCTTGCATGAGCGGTTCGTCGTCGCTTTCAGTCAGGAAGTAGTAGCCATACTGCGAGTAGTTGTTCCGCACGCGCACGGTGCTGTTGTTCTTCTCCCAGTTCACGGGGCCCATGGCATGAAACAGTCGACGGTTGCCCACGGCATAGGTGGGCACCTCGTGCAGGTCGTCAGTGGTGCGCAGGTAGTCGTCGGTCAGGTATTCGGGCTGGCGCGCGCCGCCGTAGCCGTAGATCTTCACTTTGGCCAGATTGCGGAATCCAGCCTGCCTGATGAGGTCGTTGGTGAGCTGATAGACGCCCGTTTCCGATACGCGAATCTTGGCCCACTGTCCGCTTGCCAGCACCGAGTGGCTGGCATATCGGCTGTTTTCAACCGAGTCGTTGCTGCTGCTTTCCTTGCGCGCTTTCATCATGACCTTTGCCTTCACCGCAAGCTGGAAGCTCACCAGCTTCTGACATTTCCCGTCGCGCATGACGAGTGGCACAAACGACACGTCGAGCAGGCCCTTCTTCCGTGACACGGACAGCTGCTGGCTGATCTCGGGCATCTCGGGCAGCGGTTGCGTGGTGATGGCCTTCAGCCGTGCCACGTCGGTCTTCGACATGTCGATAAATTCGGGGTACTCAATCGTCACTTCATAGATGGAGTCGGCATAATGAGTGCCCAGTTGCTTCTGATAGGTGAATGTGGGCAGCACGGAGTCAATGTGCACCTGACTGGCCGTGAGGTTGAAAAACTCCTGCGCAGCCACGTTGCACAAGCCTCCGATGCAGGCCAGTGCTATGATGATGTATCGTTTCATGTATTCTTTCATGTCTTGTCGGAATATCTCTTATTTGCAGTTAAAGTCCAGCACTTTCTTCTCTTCGACCCATCCTTCCAGATGATCGTCGATGGCCACGGGCCCCACTCCGGCCGGTGTGCCGGTGAAGAGCAGGTCGCCCGTTTTCAGGGTGAAAAATCGCGACACGTAGGCCACGAGCTCGTCTACGCCAAACACCATGTCGCCAGCCCATCCCTCCTGAACCGTTTTGCCGTTCTTGTCCAGTCTGAAGCGCAGCTGTTGCACCTCGGGCAGCAGTTCCTTCGGCACCCAGTCGCCAATGACGGCACTGCCGTCGAATCCCTTGCAGATGGTCCATGGCAGTCCCTGCTGGCTGGCCTTGCGCTGCATGTCGCGTGCGGTGAAGTCGATGCCCACGGTCACGGCGTCGTAGTAGCGGTGTGCAAAGCGCTGTGGCACCGACTTTCCCAGTCGGCAGATGCGCACCACCAGTTCGGCTTCGTAGTCAATCTGCCCCATGTCGTCGGGCACGAAGAAGGGCTTGTGGTCCTTCAGCAGTGCCGAGTCGGCCTTGGTGAATATCACGGGCTCTCTGTCGTGACCCATGTCGGGAGCCTTCTGCTCCTTATTATATAACGTGTCGGCGAGCTCTTTATTGTGCTCAGCGTAGTTCATTCCTACGGCAAAAATCTTCATCTTGTTTTCTGAATAAGAGGTAAAACGGCTGCAAAGTTACAAAAAATACTGAACTATAACGTAATATTTCCCCTCGTTTGTGTTTGTGTTTCGCGTTTTTTTCTTATCTTTGCAACCACTAAGCCGTTAGGCAATGACAGTGGCGTTGCCAAACAGGCGTGGAAAACAAAAACAGATAGAATTAAAAACAACGATGAACATTACAATCCAGGAACAGAACGGCGGCTATGTAGCCGTCCTTGAGGGACGCCTTGACACTCCCTCTGCAGTGAAGGCACAGCAGGACATCGTTCCGCTGGTGGAGAATGCCGACAAGGAAATTGTGCTCGACTGCACAAAATTGGAGTATATCAGCTCTTCGGGCTTGCGTCTTTTCCTCACGCTTCGCAAGGAAACGGCCGCCAAGGGTGGAAAGGTCATTATCGAGAATGTCAACGAAGACATTAAGAAAGTGTTTATGATGACCGGTTTCTTCAATTTGTTCGAAATCAGGAACAAATAGGCCGTCCCCCGCTCTGCATTTATATTGTGCCGCCTGCCCCATGGTCATGGAGCAGGCGGGCATGTTTGTCTGTAAGCCAGTAGCGTGCAGCTGCTGGCTTTAGTCTTGGAAATAGACGCGCTTCACGCGATTCGACACGCCCGTGAGCACCTCGTAGGGAATCGTTTCAAGCACGTCGCTCAGCACCGTCACGGGCAGTTCCTTGCCAAATATTTCTACCATGTCGCCCTCGTGGCAGTCAATTCCCGTCACGTCGATCATGGCCACATCCATGCAGATGTTGCCCACGTAGGGTGCTTTCTTTCCGTTCACCAGGCAGTAGCAGTGCCTGTTTCCCAGTTTTCTGTTCAGTCCGTCGGCATACCCAATGGGTATGGCAGCAATCATGCTGTCGTGCTCAATCGTTCCCTTGCGGCTGTAGCCCACGGTGTCGCCGGCCTTCACCGGATGCATTTGCAGGATGGTTGTCTTCAGGGTCGACACGGTGTTCAGTATCTGGTTGTTGCGTGGGTCGATGCCGTAGAGCCCGATGCCCAGTCGGCACATGTCCATTTGTCGCTCCGGGAAGTGCTCAATGCCGGCCGAGTTGTCCATGTGGCGCAGTATCTTGTGGCTGAAGGCCGCCTGCAGGCGGCTGCTGCCCTGTTTGAAGGTCTCGAACTGCTGGGCCGAGAACGCGTCGAAGTTGTCGCTGTCTGAGCCCACGAAGTGCGAGAACACCGAGCGCGGAATGATGGCCTGCTGGTGTTTCAGGTGGTCTATCAGCTCGTCTATCTCGTCGGGTTCAAAGCCCAGTCGGTGCATGCCCGTGTCCAGCTTGATGTGCACGGGCCATCCTGTGATACCCTCCTTGCGTGCCGCCTGTATGAGCGCGTCCATCAGTCGGAACGAGTAGACTTCGGGCTCCAGGTCGTAGTCGAAGAGTGTCTTGAACGACGTCATCTCAGGGTTCATCACCATGATGTTGGCCGTGATGCCCGCCTTGCGCAGTGCCACGCCCTCATCGGCCACCGCCACGGCCAGATAGTCCACGCGGTGGTCTTGCAGCGTCTTGGCAATCTCGATGGCTCCGGCGCCGTAGCCGTCGGCCTTGATCATGCACACCAGCTTGGTCTCCGGTTTCAGGAAGGAGCGAAAGTGGTTCAGGTTGGCCACCATGGCCGTCAGGTCCACCTCCAGAATGGTCTCGTGCACCTTCTGTTCCAGCAGTTCGCTGATGTGTTCAAAGCCAAACCGTCGTGCCCCTTTCAGCAGCACCACCTCGTCGTGCAGCTGCAAGAAGGCGTCGCTGGCAAGAAACTCCTCCACGGTGTTGAAGAAGAACTTCTGTTTCAGTTGGAAGACTTGCGCCGCTGCCGAAATCTCCTGGCCAATGCCAATGAGCTTGTCGACGCCCCGCTTGCTGCAGAGGGCTGCCACCTGGCGGTACAGCTCGTCTGGCGTTTCGCCGCTTTGGTAGATGTCGCTCAGGATGAGTGTGCGGCTGCGCCCCTTTTCGTCGGGGCGGCGGTTGGCAAAGTCGAGCGCAATGTCGAGCGAGTTCACGTCGTTGTTATACGAGTCGTTGATCAGCGTCAGCCCGTGCTGTCCCTGTTTCACCTCCAGGCGCATGGCCACCGATTCCAGCCGTGGCATGCGCTCGGCCAGCTCGTCGGGCGTCACGCCCAGGTAGAGTGCCGTTGCCGCGCAGGTAATGCTGTTCTCCACCGACGCCTCGTCGATGAAAGGAATGGCATAGCTTGCGCGCGTACCTTTATATATATATGTAATCCGGGTTGTTTGCTCAGCGTCGGGATGGTCGGTGCTCAGCACCCTGAACTCCACGCTGTCGTTGGTGCGGCTCCAGCCAATCTTCTCGCCTTTGTAGCCCGACCGCCTGATGCAGCGGCTCACGGTGTCGTCGTCGCTGGGGTAGATGATGGCCTCGGTGCCGTGAAACAGCTGCAGTTTCTCCATGCACTTCTCTTCGAGCGAGCGGAAGTTCTCCTGATGTGCCGTGCCCAGCGAGGTGAACACGCCGATGGTGGGTTGTATGATGTCGTGCAGGGCCACCATTTCGCCAGGCATGCTGATGCCGGCCTCGAACAGGCCCACGCGCGAGTTTTCGTTGAGCAGCCACACCGACAGGGGCACGCCTATCTGCGAGTTGTAGCTGCGCGGCGAGCGTGTGATCTTGGCCGACGGCAGCAACAGCTGGTAGAGCCACTCCTTCACCATGGTCTTTCCGTTAGAGCCGGTGATGCCCACGATGGGTATTGAGAACTCGTCGCGGTGGCGTTCGGCCAGTCGCTGCAGGGCGGCCAGCGACGACGTCACCTGCAGGAAGTTGGCCTTCGGAAAGCTGTGGGCGTAGTCTTGCGGCACGGTTTCGACCACAAACGAGCGAACGCCGCGCTGATACAGGTCGGAGATATATTTGTGTCCGTCGCCGCGCTGCGAGCGCAGGGCGAAGAAAAGTGTCTGCTCGGGAAAGCACAGCGAGCGGCTGTCGGTCAGCAGCCATCCCACGGTGGCTTCGGCCTCTCCATAGCGGCGTGCGCCAATGAGCGTCGCCACCTTTTCAATGCTGTATGTCATCTTTGCTTCTTGGTGTTTAAAACAATGTGCAAAGGTAATAAGATTCCACGTATTTTAGCAAGAAAACAGCATAAAAAAACAGTGTCTTGCTTCTTTTTTGAATGCTTATCGGGCGTAGCGGGCCAGCAGCTGGGCCTCTTTTTGCCGTGTCTGGGCCAGAAACTCCCTGTATTCGGGGCTGTCGGGGTGCAGCGGGCGGTGGCCCAGTGCCTCCTTGATGGGCTTCCACTCCTTCAGGAAAGCCTTGGCGCGAGGCGAAAGATAGTGTTCGGCCAGCTGCTGCCAGATGTATTCCACGGCCTGCGGCGTGGGGTGCAGCATGTCGTCGCGATAGAAACGGTAGTCGCGCAGCTCGTCGACCACAATCTCGTAGGCAGGGAAATACGTCACCTGACTGTTGCGGGCTGCCAGGCGGTCGGCAGCCAGGAGCAGCACGGCCTTCGACAGCTGACTCTTGTGGAAGCCGTATTTCTGGTAGCGTATGGGGCTCACCGTCAGCACCACCTGCACGTCGGGGCGTCGGGCCTTGAGCACGTCGACGGCCTGTTGCAGGCAGGCTTCGCACTGCTCTATGCTCAGTTCTTCCTCAGTGAAGAGGCTGGCAGGGCGCTTCTGGCAGTTGTCCACAATCTCTCCCGTAGCCTTCAGTCTGTAGATGTGGTTGGTGCCCAGTGTGATGAAGGCCACGCGTGGTGCTGCGCTGCACAGCTCGATGGTGTGCAGCACCGAGGCCGGGTTGTACATCGTGCCCCGTGGGTTCACCACCGCCGCAAAGCGTTCCTCCAGGAAGCGCTGCCCAATGTTGTCGGCAAAGCACGACCCCACGAAGAGCAGCTCTTCGAGCGGTTCTATCTGGAATGGCGGTGTGGGTATGTCGACGGGGGTTCTGAACTGCATGTGTCAGTATCGTTATTGTTTCTTTGCAGTCTTTTCTTGCATGCAAAGATAATCATTTTTTATTAATTACCGGTGCACTTCTTGAGTTTTTATTTCTTTATAATCCTAAAAGATAGGCTTTACCACCTCCACCCTCATGCCGGGGGCAGCAATGATGCGGTAGAACATGCCCACGCTGGGTGTGATTCATAGTGATAATTTCGATAAAGCGGACAAAAATTTTTTGCATTCTGGAACCAGATGGGCGGTATTCCGGGCGGGGTTTGCCCCCGTCGTGGGTTGGCCGGGCTTGCGCTGGCTGGCAATGGCAGCCCCGTTGTGCTGCTAAAGCACCTGTATTGCCACACAACGGGGGCCCTGCTATGCTGCAACGGGGCCCCTATTGCTGTGCAATCGAGGCCCCGTTGCGGATGGTTGGTGTGGGTGTGTTTTGGAAGTTACTGATTATCAGTTGTTTGCTGAGGGCGGCAAAACTCGGAAATTTTGCACCACATCCCTGTTTGCTTGCTGCGAAGCGATTCTCAGCCTTGTTTGCGTCACGATTTTTCTACACGGGGGCGGCATTTTTTTGCTGCCTCAGCTGCGGCTGGTTTGCAGTCCGCTCTGACTGAGCGTCATGTCAACGAAACGGGCGTTGGCGCTCTGCCTGTTCTCTTCCAGGATGCGCTTGATGCGCGCGGCGGCATCGGCATCCTTGGCCACCATGTAGAGATAGCCTCCGCCCCCGGCTCCCGGCAGCTTGTAGCCCAGGCAGAGGTCGTCTATCAGGGCGGTCAGACGCTGCACTTCGGGCGGATTGGTGCCGCTGTCGAGCAGCTGGTTCTGCTGCCACGTCTGGCGCACCAGCAGGCCCATCTGCCTGAAGTCCTGGCGCTGAATGGCCTCATACATGTCGATGGCGTGCTGTCGCATCTGTCGCAGCAGGGAGAGCTGCTGGCCCTGGTTCAGGAACATGCGGCGCACAATCTCGGCCAGGATGTGCTTGGCCGTGCGCGTCATGCCCGTATAATATAATAGGTGGCAGGCAGCATATTCGGGCTGCGTGTAGAGGTCGGTTGGCAGCCATCGCACCACAGGCGCCTGGCTGAAGCCGCGCTGTGTCTGCAGCAGTTTCACGCCGCCCAGCACGCCGCCAAACTGGTCTTGCCAGCCGCCCCCGGTGGTGAGCAGCTGCTCCAGCACCAGCGTGTGGCGGCCAATGTCGTTCTTGTCCCAGCCCAGCGCACAGAAGTCGTTGAGCGCGGCCAGCACCGTGGCGGCCAGGATGGAGCTGGTGCCCAGTCCGCTTCCGGCGGGAATGGCCGAGAGCAGCGTCAGCTCGATGCCGCAGCCGAAGGCTTCCAGCTGCTGGCGCAGCGACGTGAACCGCTCGGCCGAGAAGCGTGGCAGGAAGCCGGCCAGGGCCAGGGCGGCCTTGGGGATGGAGAAGGGCGACCCCACCGTGTTGTATTGGGCCAGTTGCTCGTAGGTGTCAACCGTTTCGCTGGCTCCCAGGTCTATGCTGCGCAGGATGATGTGGGGCTGGCTCGACGGCTTCACGTAGGCTTGCAAGGGCGGTTGTCCGTTCAGTTCGATGGCCAGGTTCACCACGTTGCCGCCCTCGAGCAGGCAGTAGGGTGGGGTGTCGGTCCATCCGCCTGCAATGTCGATGCGCACCGGACTGCGCGACCACACAATCTGGTCCTGGCACACGCTCAGTCTGGGTGCAGCGGTGGCCGTCTCTGCCAGGTCTTCGGTTTGGCAGAGGCCGTCGCGCAGCAGGGCGAAGGCTTCGTCGCTGTGGCCCCGGAACATGGCATCGTGGATGCGGGTCATCAGCGGTGCGTCGGCCGGCAGCGGGTCGGGCATGGGCAGGTGGTGCTGTGCAAACTGGGTGGCGGCGTCGTCCAGGTCGAGCTGGTAGAACACGCTGTGCTCCCAGTTGCGGGCCAGCTGCGGCCATATCTGGTTGCGAAAGTCCTGGCGCTGGGCAAACAGGCGGGCCAGGTTGGCACGGTCCTGCATGTCGCTGCTGTCCACGGCGTCGTCGATGTGGTAGCGGCGCACTTCGTATTCCGTCTCGCCCACGGGCACCACGTCGATGCACTGGCCTGGTTCGAGCGTGATGTGCCAGTCGTTCTTCGGCACGCCCGTGATGATGTTGTCGTGCGACAGTTGCCAGTGGGGCCCCACGTGGCTGTTCTCAATCCAGATGTTGGTGTTGTCGCTGGTGAACTGAATCTCGGTCACGGCGTTCTGAACGAAGATGCTGGGGTGGGGCTTGCGGTCGTGGTGCATGATTTCGCGCTGGTCGCTCACGCGGTGTTGCAGCCGCAGCGTCGATGCAATCATGTCGCGGCTGGTGCCGAAATGATAGAACTCGCCGCCCGGCAGGGGCAAGATGGCCACCGAGAGCTGGGCCAGTTCGTCGTCGTGGAGCGTGGGGTGGCTGCCCAGCGAGCGTCCAAAGTCGCTGTAGAGGTCGTAGAACTTCAGGCCGCTGCCCTCATGACTGCGCTGCTGCAGCAGCCTCACGGCCCTGTCGCTGAGCAGCCACACGCCGATGTCGGTCAGGTAGTAATGCTGTCGGCCCAGGGCGTTCAGCTCTTCCACCGAGGGCTTCTGCAGCATTTGCTTGAGTATGTGGGGCGTGGCCTGGTCGCTCACGAACACGCCGTGGTTGCGGGCCACCGTGGCGTCGAGCCACAGGCCGAAGCACACCACGTCGGCCTGGGGAATGGGTGGCAGCGACATGGCGGCGCGAATGAGCACGTCGCCGCTCACCACCATGGTGTGCAGCGACTGCGGGGCAGCCTGCATCAGTCGTTCGTAGAGCGGCAGTTGCAGCGAGAGCAGGTCTTGCGAGAGCCGCTGGCCGCGCTCCCAGCGCATCACGGGCACGGGGGTGAGAATCTTGCCCGAGGGGGCATAGCCGGGCAGACGGCTGCTGCGGCCTCCGGCGTGCAGCAAGATGCGCTTCTCGCCTTGCAGCCATTCGCCGAAGGCGGCATCGCAGGGCGACGTGGCCTGGGCGCCGCACTCGTTCAGGAAACACTGCTCCAGCAGCCACGTGGTGCCGCCGCCACTGCCCACGCGGTGGTCGGCAGGATCGCTGGTGCAAAAATATTCTTCTGGGGAAAGTCCCGTGATGTGGTGGAAGACGGTGCTTCCGTCGGGGCCCTTGCGCACCAAATTTGGTGGCAGGGAGAGTAGTTTCTTCATCGTTATTGGAAATTTTGTGCTGCAAAATTAATAAAATCTGTGCAAAAAGGTAGCTTTCTAAATAATTTATTGTAATTTTGTGGCCAATAAACCTAAAATAACAATCTATAAACATGAAACTGAAGATCAATAAGGATGAGATATTGACGAAAGACGGTAAGAGCTTTCTGGTGCCTTTTATCTTGATTACGGCCTGCTTTGCCATGTGGGGATTCTCTAACGACATGACGGGACCGCTGGTGAAAGCATTCTCCAAAATTTTCAGAATGAACGTGACCGAGGGGTCCTTGGTGCAGGTGGCCTACTATCTGGGCTACTTTGCCATGGCCTTTCCGGCAGCCCTCTTCATTCAGCGCCGCAGCTACAAGGCAGGCGTGATGCTGGGCCTGTCGCTCTTTGCCGTGGGTGCGCTGCTGTTCATCCCGGCGCGCCTCATTGGCTACTACTACCCGTTCTTGCTGGCCTATTTCATCATGACGTGCGGCCTGTCGTTCCTGGAGACCAGCTGCAACCCCTACATCTACTGCATGGGAACGGAGGAAACGGCCACGCAGCGACTGAACCTGGCGCAGGCTTTCAACCCCATTGGCGCGCTGCTGGGCATGCTCATGGCCAAAGACTATGTGCAGGCCCGCATGAGCTCGATGACCACGGCACAGCGCGAGACGCTGTCGCTATCGCAGTTCAACGTGCTGAAGGATCACGACCTGAACATCCTGATTCAGCCCTACATCCTGATTGGCGTCGTGTGTGTGCTGCTGCTGGTGCTTATCCGTCTGCGCAAGATGCCCATGGACGGCGATGCACAGTCGAGAAAGGGGTTGTGGGAATCGCTGGGCGAGCTGCGACGCATCAAGAACTATCGTGAGGGCGTCGTTGCCCAGTTCTTCTATGTGGGCGCACAGGTGACGTGCTGGACGTTCATCATCCAATACGGCACGCGCGTGTTCATGACTGAAGGAATGGACGAGAAGGCCGCCGAAATACTGTCGCAGAAGTACAACATCTATGCCATGCTCATCTTCACCGTGAGCCGTTTCATCTGCACCTTCTTCCTGAAGTATGTGCAACCCGGGCGGCTGCTGTCCATTCTGGCCATCGTGGCCATTGCCTTTGTGGGCGGTGTCATTCTGTTCCCCGACCGCAACGGTGTCTATTGCCTGGTAGGTGTGTCGGCCTGCATGTCGCTCATGTTCCCCACCATCTACGGAATAGCCCTGCGCGGCGTGGGCGAGAACGTGAAGTTTGCGGGTGCCGGCCTGATCATGGCCATTCTGGGCGGCTCGGTGTTCCCTCCCATTCAGGCACTGATCATCGATTCCGACGTGACCATCCTGGGCATTGCGGCCACCAACTTCTCGTTCATCGTGCCGTTCATTTGCTTCATCGTGATAGCCGTTTATGGCCACAGGGCCTACGTGCGCCACTTCATCTGGAAGGTGGATTCGTGAGAAGCATTATTATAAAATGTATAACCCTTTAACAATACAGCAACCATGACGTAGCGACCCCTCTTTGTCCCATTAAAGGGAACAGGGGTTGACAGAAGGCGCGGAAAAAAACAAACGTGATAATGCTTGACGAATGAAGGCCGACGGCATGTCCACAGAACGGATGTGGTGGCCTTACAGTTTCGAGGAGAGCTTGCTCCTCACACCCTTGTAGGAGCGCAGGAAAGCCTTGGCCGAGCCGAAGGACAGGAACATGTCGAGACGAACGGGAATGTGGTTCTGGTCGTCGGTTATGTAGAAGCGGATGAGCTCCTTGTTCTTGCCGTCGTCGTGCTCGATGAACGAGAACACCAGGCAACGGAACTTCTCCTTGGTGCCGTCGATCTTGAAGGTCTCCTTGCCGCGATACTTCAGCCAGGAGTTGCTCAGACGCTTGGCGTCGGAGATGGGCAGCGGAATGACGTCGCCTTTCTTCATGCCCTCGGCACTGAAGTTGCGGGCCCGCAGAAAAATGCTCATCATGTCGTAGACGCAGTCTTCATATTCCTTTTCCTTCCAGTGCTGCTCGCCGTCGGCATCGATGCGGTGCATCTTCAGGTGGCAGTTGTTGCGCGGATAGGTGTACCACAGTTCGTCTACGTAGTAGCGCTTGCCTTCGCGGGCACCCTTGCGGTGATAGAGGGGCGAAAGGTCTTCGGAGCAGTAGCACAGCAGCGTGTCGCGCATGACGAACATGTTGTCGAGCTTGTCGTTGCCACGGGTGATGAGACTGGTGCGGAAGGCCGACTGACCGTTGTACTTCGACTTGACGGTAGACATGGAGGCGGTGCCCACCTTGACCCACACAAACTTCCAGTTGAAGTAGAGGTCGTAGGCCAGGAACTCGCCGCCCTGGAAAGCCTTGTTCTCGATGCCGCACTTCGATTGCGCCTTTGCCGGGCTGGCAGTGAGCAGGCCCAGCAGCAGCGACAGCATGGCCATGGCCAGCCACGACCGTGCCGTATTGTGTCTTGCAGTGTTCATGATGCTTGTTGTTTGTTATTTTTGTGCTTACCTTTTGTAGGGCAGGCTGTTGTTCAGATACTGAATGCCCTTTTCCTTGGCCCGCTGTGCATTGCGGTTCCTGAGCTGTTTTTCCTTGTCGGGCTTCTGCTTGGTGATGGCCATCGGCTTTTGCAGGAAGCGTTGGCGTTCGGTGAGTCGGAAGTTGCGGCTCACGTCCCATTTGGCCTTGCACTCCACATCCTCGTTGAAGTAGTAAACGGGTTCGGCCTGCAAGCCTTCGTCGTAGTTGCCGGTGTCCCAGACCCGGTTCTTGTTCCAGTCGATGAAAGCGCGCAGATAGTACTTGCCGGGGGTGAGGTAGAGAAACTCGGCGGTGCCGTCGACGGCCACGGCCTCGCGCTTCACCTTGTCGCCGCCATCGAGCAGCTGCACCACCACGCTCAGTGAGTCGGCCACGCCCAGGATGTTCACGTCGAGCGTGCTGAACTCGTCTTCCGTGCGCACCTTCAGTCCCTGCTTGATGGCATCCGATGTGAGACCGTAGATGTTGATGAAGGCGGCCGAGTCTATCTCAAGGCTGTACTCCGTGCCCATGCGCCACTCGGCCTTTAGCACGTAGGTGCGCGTGCCAGTCTGTTCGAACACGTGGGGCGCTTCGTACCACATGGAGTCGATCTTGGAGTAGAGGTGAACGGCAGCCGTGTCGCAATGGGCCAGCGGGGCGTTCATCTCGAAGCAGATGCAGTCGTTGGGGTTCAGTGAGCCGGAGGGGCTGATGCGGGGCTTCAGCGGCGTGGTGGGGGGAATGCTGTCGTAGGGTTCACCTTTCTTTTTCTTCTTTTCCTGCTCCTTCTGCCATTTCTCCAGCTCGCGCTCCTGCTCTTTCAGTCGCTTGGCGTAGGGCACCTTGGCCACGGCTTCGAAGGAAGAGTCGGTGTGCTCAACAAGTGTGCCTGCGGAGTCGGTCATGAGGTAGCTCACCATCATGCGCAGCGTGTCCTGGTTCACCAAGGCCGTGTCGCGCAGCCAGTAGCACAGGGTGTCGCCATGCAGCGACTTCTCCAGCACAAAGGCACTGTCGGCATCGAAGTTCAGCCCCTTGATGCGGGGCAGGCTGTCGCTGCCGTAGCTGAAGAAGAACTCTATTTTCTCTGGCTCCTTGCGCTCGGTCTTCACCAGGTAGCGGTCGGTCTGGGGCACCTGGAAGCACAGCAACGTTACGTCGTCGGGCAGGAAGTGGGTGTAGCCCACACGCAGGATGTTGTCGATGTGCAGTGAGTCGCGCCACACGGTGTCCTGGCGCACGTCGGGCTTCGACGTGGGGCTCACCACCTCGGTGGAAAAGCCAATGACTTCGCTCTTCTGACCGTAGACGAAATCGCCGTCGGCATCCTGCAAGGCATACACGCGGTAGCGGCCGGGAGCCACGCCTTTCACGGTGAAATAGCCGCTGCCGTTGGTGCGCGAGACGCGCACCATGGGCGTGGAGTGGAAGATGGAGTCGGCAAACACGCTGCTGTCGGGCTCCTGGTAGAGTCCCACCAGGATGCCTTTGATGGGCTCAAGGTTAGAGGCGTCGAGGGCGTAACCGCTCACTTCGAAGGTGTCGATTCGCTCGCCTGTGGAGAAGCTGAAGGTGTAGTTGCCCATGGGGTTGCCCTCGTTGTTGTCGCTGATGGCATCGCTGAAGTCAACGGTGTAGGTGGTGTTCTCCTTGAGCGAGTCCTTCAGGCTCACGATGATGCGCTTGCCTGCGGCCTTGATGTCGGCCATTTCCAGTTGTGGCGGCGACACAATGACCTTGTTCTGGGCGTCTTCCAGCTTGATGAACTCGTTGAAGTTGATGACCACGCGGCGGCTCTTCACGTCTGTGGCCTTGTCGGCTGGCGACGAACTGACCACAATGGGCGGCGTGTCGTCGTACCAGCCACCGTCGGGGCTGCCCATTCGGGCACAAGAAGACAGCAGTGCTGAAAGAACAAAGGCAAGACATGTCGTGAGCATGCCTGCCTGTCTGTTCGTCCAAGGTTTCTTCCAGTCAGATATTGTCATGTTGTGTTTTCTTTCAGCTTTTGTTGAGCACCAAAAGCTCTTCAATGATGTTGCGCTCGTTGCTCAGGCGTGGCACCTTGTGCTGTCCGCCCAGCTTGCCTTTCTGCTTCAGCCAGTCGTTGAACAGACCGGGGCGTGCGTTCACAATCTCCAGGTGCTGCAGCGTGATGTCCTTGAAGCGCTTGGCTTCGTAGTCGCTGTTTAGTTCTTGCAGCTTGCGGTCGAGAATGCCGGCAAAGTCGGCCACACTGGCCGGAGCCTTGGCAAACTCGATCACCCACTGGTGGCGGCACTTGGCGTTGTGGTCCATGAAGACGGGGGCGGCGGTGTATTCCAGCACTTCGGCACCCGTCTTCTGGCAGGCGTAGGCCAGGCCCTGTTCGGCATTGTCGACGATGAGCTCTTCGCCAAAAGCGTTGATGAAGCTCTTGGTGCGTCCGGAGATGATGAACTTGTAGGGATGGGTCTGCGTGAACTGAATGGTGTCGCCAATCATGTAGCGCCACAGTCCGCACGAAGTGGAAATGAGCATGGCGTAGTTCTTTCCTGTCTCTACGCCCCACAGCGGCACGATGTTGCTGGTTCCCATTTCCATGAATTCATAGAACACGTCGTAGTCGAGCATGAGCAGCATCGACTTGTCGTTGGGGTCGTTCTGAATGCCGAAGAAACCCTCGCTAGCATTGTAGGTCTCCATGTAGTGCATGCGCGGCGAGGTGATGAGGCGCTGGTATTGCTCGCGATAGGGCGTGAAGGCCACGCCGCCGTGGAAAAACACTTCGATGTTGGGCCACACCTCTTCCAAATGCTGCTTGCCCGACAGCTCCATGACGCGGTTCAGCACGGAGAGCATCCACGATGGCACACCGCTCAGGTTGGTCACGTTCTTGCCCATGGCCTCGCGGGCAATGCGGTCGCGCTTCACCTCGAAGTCGCTCAGCAGGGCTGTTCGTTTCGACGGCACGCGCACCAGATTGGCCAGCGGGTTGATGTTCTCGATGAGAATGGCGCTCAGGTCGCCAACCAGCGAGCCGGGCAGGTTGTAGTTGGGGGCATGGCTGCCACCCAGGATGAGGCCGCGCCCATCGAACATGCGGCTTTGCGGGTTGTTTCTCAGGTACATGGCCACCACGTCGGTGCCGCCGCGATAGTGAATGCGCTTCAGACCCTCGTTGGAAACGGGAATGAACTTCGACTTGTCGTTGGTGGTGCCACTCGATTTGGCATACCACTTCACACCGCCCGTCCACAGCACGTCGCGCTCGCCTTGGCGCATGCGGTCTATGTCGGCTTTCAGTTCTTCGTAGGTGTTTACGGGGGTGTTGTGCACAAAGTCTTCATAGCTCTTGGTGGCACTGAACAGGTGGTTGCGCCCAAACTCGGTGTCTTTGGCCTGGTTGAGAAGACGGGTCAGCACTTCGCGTTGAAGCGTTTCACCTTGAGTCTGGTGGCGCTCAAGTTCGCGCCACCTTGGGGCGAAAATATTTCTAACAATTTTGGTCAGACTCATTGCTGTAGTTTCTGAAATTGGGTGCAAAATTAGCCAAAACTCTTGTAAATGGGGTAGTTTTTACGTTTTTTAATAGCTTTTGAGGCTTTGCCTATTTCGTTGTGGTCCTGATGCCTGCGACGCACACTGCTCCGATGCACAGGAAAACACCCGATACGAACATCATGTTGGCCTGGTTATGGCCCACCAGCGACAGCAGCACACCACCCAGCAGGGCTGCCACAATTTGCGGAACACAGATGGTGCCGTTGAACAGGCCCAGATAGGCACCCATGTGGCCATAGCCTTGCAGGGCGTTGGTGACCAGCGTGAAGGGACAGGCCAGCATGGCTGCCCACGCACAGCCAATGAGCACGAACGGCACGATTTGCAGATATTGGTTGGGGCAGAACGGGATGAGTGCAAAGCCCAGGGCTCCCAGGACGAGGCTCACGGAGTAGGCTTGCTTCATGGACTTGAAACGGGGAATGATGGTGGCCCACACCACAGCACTCACAGCCTGCAGGGCATAGAGCACGCCCGTCCAGTTGCCGGCCGTCTGATAGGCTTCGGTCTTCGAGTCGGCGGTGTCCCACACGGTGAGCGACACGGCATCGACCACATAAGTCCACATGTAGAGGAAAGCGGCCCAGCAGAAGAACTGAACCAGTCCCACGCGCCAGAAGGCTGAGGGAGCATTCTTGAGCAGCACGAACCAGTTGGCACTGTCTTCTTTTGCGTCGGCCACGGGGTTGTATTCCTTGTATTCCTGGGGCGGCCATTCCTTCACCTTCATGGTGGTGTAGACAACACACAGGATGAGAATGGCAGCGCCCACGTAGAACGACCACACCACGGTGTCGGGCACAATGCCCTCAGGAGCCACGTTGCTCAGACCAATGGCAGCAAACAGGAAAGGAAACAGATAGCCTGCCACCGATCCGGCGTTGCACAGAAACGACTGGATGCTGTAAGCCTTGCCCTTTTGCTGCTCGTTCACCATGTCGCCCACCAGCATCTTGAAAGGCTGCATGGCCATGTTGATGGAGGTGTCGAGCAGCATGAGCATGATGAGTCCGAACATCATCACAGCCGACAGCTGCAGGCCCAACGAGCCGGCATTGGGCAGCAGGCACATCACGGCCACGGCCACGATGGCTCCGATGAACAGATAGGGAATGCGGCGGCCGAAGCGCGTCCAGGTGCGGTCGCTCAGCGTTCCCACGATGGGCTGCACCAGAATGCCCATCAGCGGGGGCAGAATCCAGAAGAAACTCAGGTCGTGAGGATCGGCACCCAGTGTGCGGAAAATGCGCGAGATATTGGCACTCTGAAGTGCATAGGCTATTTGCACTCCAAAAAATCCGAAGCTAAGGTTCCATAGCTTCCAGAAGGAAAGGTCGGGTTTTTGTTTCATTGCTATTCTTTTTTTATCTTGTTGTTCCTCTCAGAATCAGGCGTGTGCGCACAATGCGCTTCTCGGCGTGGTCGAGCGGAATGGTGCCTTCCACATGGCCAATGAGCACGTCGGCTGCCTCTTCGCCCACCTTCGTGCCCTGCTGCTCAACGGTGGTGAGCATGGGGTCGCACGACACAGCGCGCACACCATTGGTGAATCCGCAGATGCTGATGTCTTCAGGCACGCGCAGACCCATGCGCTTCACCGTGTAAAGAATGCCCAGGGCCGTGTCGTCGTTCACGGCAAAGAAAGCATCGGGGTAGACGTCGCCGTCGAACATGTCGGGGGTCAGCATTTCGGCATCGTGGCGGTTGTCGCAGATGCGTGTCAGCTCCGGGCTGAAAGGCAACCCGTGTTTCAGAAGTGCATCCTTGTAGCCATTGAAGCGGTTCTTGGCAATCTCCATGTTCATTTGTGAACCGTAGAACGCAATGTGTCGGCAACCTGTCTCGATGAGGTGGGTCACGGCATGATAGGCGGCCATGTAGTCGTCGACCACCACTCGGCTGGCATTCACGCCGGTACAAATGCGGTCGTAGAACACCAGTGGCACACCGGCATCGATCAGCCGCTGGAAGTGGTCGTAGCGTTGCGTGTCTTTGGCTTGCGACACAATGATGCCGCACACCTTGTTTTCGTAGAACGACTGGCACAACTGCACTTCGCGCTCGTAGTGCTCGCCGCTTTGTGCCACCATGATGTGGTAGCCACGGGCCGAGGCTTCTTCCTCGATGCCGTGAAGAATGGTTGAAAAATAGTAGTGCACAAACTCGGGAATGATGACGCCAATCACCTTCATGGGCTGCACCTTGGAATGGCGCAACGACTCGGCCAGCATGTTGGGCGTGAAGTTGTGGTTGCGGGCATACTCTTGTATCATTTCCCGTCGTTGCTGCGAAATGCGGGGCGAGTTCTTCAGCGCACGCGACACCGTGGCAACCGAGATGCCCAGTTCGCGTGCAATGTCTTTCATCGTGAGTGTACTGTTTTCCTTCATCTTGAAAGTATTTCTTCGCTTTAGGTGTCGCAAAAGTACAAAAAACTTCTATGCACCGTATCCTATACCTTATTTATAATTATGTGCAAGGCAATGCAAACGTTTGCATTTATATATACAACGTTTTTATACATAAAAAAGTGCAACGTGTGTGAAAGAAAAGTAACTTTGCATGCACAATTTGCCGTGATGGCGAATGTACCGACCAATGCTGAAAACAAAAGAAGATACATACTAACAAAAAGTTAACTCTAATTTAAAAATGTAATGATGAAGCAGGTAAACATTAGAATTCCTGTCAGGATGTGGGCCCTTGTCGTGGGCTTGTTCCTGACATTGGGTGCCTTTGCACAGATTACTGTGAAAGGACATGTGAAAGATGCTACAGGCGAAGCTATCATTGGCGCTACCGTGCGCGTTCTGGGAACCCAGGAGGCTGCGGTGAGCGATTTTGATGGTAACTTCACCGTGAAGGCAGCTCAGGGGGCCGACGTGCAGGTGAGCTACATGGGCTACCAGACTGCCACGGTAAAGGCTGCTGCCAGCGTGGTAATTACGCTGCAGGAAGACGCACAGACGCTTGAAAACGTGGTCGTCATTGGTTACGGTCGTGCCAAGAAAAGCGATCTCACGGGTAGCGTCACTGCCATCAAGCCCGATGAATTGTCGAAAGGTATCACCAACAACCCGTCGGACATGCTGGTGGGCAAGGTGGCCGGTGTCGACGTGATCACCGCTGGTGGTGCTCCCGGTGCTGGCGCACAGATTCGCATTCGTGGCGGCTCGTCGCTCAATGCAACCAATGATCCTCTCTATGTAATCGACGGTCTCATTATTGACGGTGGTACGGTGAAGGGCATGAGCAATCCGCTGGCCAACATCAACCCGAACGACATCGAGACCTTCACCGTGCTGAAGGATGCTTCTGCCACCGCCATTTACGGTAGCCGTGCCAGTAACGGTGTGATTATCATTACCACCAAGAAAGGCAAGGGCGGACAGGCTCCCAAGGTGGTCTACAACGGCAACGTGACCATTTCTCACACGCAGAAACGCTACGACGCTCTTTCGGGTGACGAATACCGTGCTCTTTGGGGCAGAGTCGATGGGCTTGACGCCACCACGCTGGGCACTGCCAACACCGATTGGCAAGACCAGATTTTCCGCACTTCGGTGAGCACCAGCCATAATGTGAGCATCGCTGGCGGACTGAAGCACATGCCTTACCGCATCAGTGCAGGCTATCTGAGCGACGACGGTATCGTGAAGACCTCATGGATGAACCGTGCCACGGGTAGCATCAATCTGGCTCCGTCGCTGCTCAATGAGCACCTGAACTTCAATATCACGGCCAAGTACATGTTCGAGAAAGACAGCTATGTCGATGCCGGTGCAGCCATTGGCAGCGCCCTGTCGATGGATCCCACGCGTCCGGTCTATTTCGATCCCGCCGATCCTGATGCAGCCTATACCGACGGCTACTATCAGACCATTGTGTCAGGCACACTGGGCACATGGACTCGTCTGCGCAAGGAGAATGTCACGCAGAACCCATTGGCCTATCTGGAACAGAACTCCATCTTGGCTCATTCGAGTGACTGGAGTGGCAATGCCGAGGTGGACTATAAGATTCATGGTTTTGAGGATCTGCACATCCACGGCAACCTGGGTGCACAGTACACCGAGGCGAAGCAGTTCGACAGCAACAGCCCCTATTCTTATGGCAATCCTTATTATGGCTATGAGAAAGAAACACGTAGCTACAAGTACAGCATCGTGGGCAACATCTACGCACAGTACATGAAAGAGTTTGGCGCACATTTCATCGACGTCATGGCTGGTGCCGAGCAGAGTCACTACCACAGCAATGGCTACAACTTCGGTAGCGGTAAGGACCTGAACACGGGTGCCATCTATACCACCACCCAGGCCCTGCGCTCGCAGACCGAGTGGGCCACCCACAGTTCGCTGGTGTCCTACTTCGGCCGCTTGAACTACACGCTGCTCGACCGCTACATGCTCACTGCCACCATGCGTGCCGACGGTTCTTCGCGCTTTGCCAAGGGCAAGAAGTGGGGCTACTTCCCTTCTGTGGCTTTGGCATGGAAGATCAACGATGAGCCTTTCATGAAAAACCTTACTTGGTGGAACGAGTTCAAGCTGCGCCTGGGCTGGGGTAAGACCGGTCAGCAGGGTGGCATCAGCGAGTTCCTCTACACGTCGGTCTACACCATTTCCAACGACCGTTCCATGTACCCCCTTGGCGACACCTATTATTATACTACACGTCCCAGCGTGTCCAATCCCGACCTGACTTGGGAGAAGACTACCACTTGGAATGCCGGACTCGACTTTGGCTTCCTGAACAATCGCTTCACGCTGAGCGTCGATGCCTACTATCGCAAGACCACCGACCTGCTCAACAATGTGCGCACCACGGTGATGCAGTCGTTGGGCGAACAGGTAATGACCAACATTGGTTCGATGAAGAACTACGGTGCAGAGCTGACACTGGGAGTGAAGCCCGTTGTGACCAAGGACTTCATGTGGGACCTCTCTTACAATGTTTCTTATAACAAGAACGAAATCACCGAGCTGAACGGTGCCGACGACGACAGCTACTATGTTCCCACGGGCACTACCATTTCGCGTGGCCTGGGCACCACGGTCCAGGTGCACAAGGTGGGCTACCCCGCAGCTTCCTATTTCGTTTACCAGCAGGTCTACGATGAGGCTGGCAAGCCCATTGAAGGTGTGTATGTTGACCGCAATGCCGACGGCATCATCAACGAGGCCGACCGCTACATTTACAAGAAACCGGCAGCCGATGTGTTCATGGGTCTTACCTCGAAGTTCATCTACAAGGCATGGGATCTGAGTTTCTCGCTGCGTGCCAGCCTGAACAACTACGTGTATTATGACAACCTGTCGAACTATGCTTCGATCAGCGCCTCGGGCCTGAACCCCAACGGAACGCCCTCCAACACCAATCCTGAGTCGGTGAAACTGGGCTTCACGGGTCTTGGCGGCTCAAACTACTGGCTGAGCGACTACTTCGTGCGCAATGCCAGCTTCCTGCGCTGCACTAACATCACGCTGGGTTACACCTTCCCCGCTCTGTTCAGCCACAATGGCAAGAGCTACCTGGATGGCCGCATCTATGCTACGGCACAGAATCCATTCATCATTACCAAGTACGACGGTCTGGATCCTGAAGTGGCTGGCGGTATCGACAAGAACCCCTATCCACGTCCCTTCAGTGTGCAGGTTGGCCTGAACTTGAACTTCTAATCTTGTCATCATATTTCAACTAAGAAAACATACAACAATGAGACATACGTTTTTTAAGTCAGCCATTGCCGCACTGCTGGTTGCAGGATTCACCTCTTGCGCTGACGAACTGAATATTTCATCCATTGATCCGCAGTCGTCTGCTTCGACTGAGGAAATGCCCTTCATTGCCAAGTGCTACAGCGTGCTGGGCCTGACAGGACAGGAAGGTCCTTCGGGCAAAGGCGACCTGAGCCTGAACGAGGGCGAGTCGGGCTTCTACCGCGTCACTTTCAATTGTGAGGAACTGGCCACCGACGAGCTTATCTGGGCCTGGCAGACCGACGACGGTATACCTGAGTTCACTGCCATGTCGTGGGATGCGTCTACCACCCGTGTCAACTGGTGCTACACCCGCCTGGGCTATGACATCACTCTTTTCAACCAGTACATTGCCACTGCCACCAACGACGACTATCGCAACGAGGTGCGTTTCCTCCGTGCCTTGCACTACTGGTACTATCTCGACCTCTTTGGCCGTGCTCCCTTCAAGATTGACAACGACCTGAAAGCAACACCTGAAGAGAAAGTGGGGGCCGATCTCTTTGCATGGCTCGACTCAGAGCTGACCGATCTGGAAAAGGTGATGCAGCCCATTGGCACCTTCAACAACCCCGCAGGCTTTGGTCGTGCCGATGCCGGCGCAGCCTATCTGCTGCATGCCCGTTTGCTGCTCAACGCCCCTGTCTATGGAGCCAAGGCCGACTACGAAGGAGCCATGGCAAAGGTAGATGCGCTGATCAACTCGGGCAAGTATGCCCTGGCCACCAACGAGAAGAACGGCTACACTGGCTATGAGCAGCTGTTCATGGCCGACAACGACGAAAACCCGGAAGCCATGCAGGAAATTATCTTCCCCATTCGTCAGGATGGTGCCAAGACGCAGTGCTACTCGGCTGCCAACTACCTGGTTAGTTCTATGCGCACCCCTGGCATGCCCGACATGGGAACCACCAATGGCTGGTCGTGCAACTTTGCCCGTGGTGCCTTGATTGAACAGTTCTTCCCCAACATTGAAGACTGTCCGCTCACCACGACTCGCACGCTCTTCACTAAAAAAGGAAAGATGCTCATGCCCGGCGAGGAGGATGAAGAAGCCCATGAGGCAGCCAGCGAAGACGAAATCAAGCAGGCCGACGCCTACAACAAGAGTGACAAGGACGGCATTCAGGCAGCAGCTGGCGACGACCGCGCTCTGTTCTATGGCGGCGAAGGTGGCGACAAGCTGCGCAAGCGCAAGACCGACAAGATTACTTCCTTCTTCGATGGTATGAGCATTGTGAAGTGGAACAACCACCGCATCGACGGTGCTGCCGTACATGGCACTGAATTCCCCGACGTCGACGTGCCCCTGTTGCGCTATGCCGAGGCTTTCATGATCAAGGCAGAGTGCCTGCTTCGCACGGGCGATGCTCCTGGAGCTAAGGACCTGTTGAACAGCACCATCCGCAGTCGTGCCCACGCCACTCCTATCAACGACCTCACCGAGCGCATCATGCTCGACGAATGGTGCCGTGAATTCTACACCGAAGGTCGCCGTCGCTGCGATCTGGTGCGTTTCAACTGCTACACCACGCGCAACTATCTCTGGGACTGGAAGGGCGGTGTCGAAAACGGAACCACCGTTGATTCGAGGTTCAATCTATTCCCCATTCCTACCACTGATCTGCAGAACAACACCAATCTGCATCAGAACCCTGGTTATATCAACGAATAACAGAACAAGCTAAACATTGCAACTATTATGAGAAAATATATCAACAAACTATTGGTTCTCTGCACACTTGTTGCCCCATTGGCACTCGTTTCGTGCGAAACCGATACCGACAGCAATCCTGTTTTCCATCCCAATGAGGGCGAACTGGTGCTCAACAACCCCGCCAATGCTGTCAACAACACCTACGACCTGGCCAACTCTGAGGGCATCGTGCTCACCACCAGTCAGCCTGCCTACAGCCAGGACGTGCCCCTGGCCACCACCTATGCCGTGCAGGTGTCGCTCAACGACATTTGGACCAACACCGACGAAGCCATTAACTTCCAGGAACTCACGTCTACTTACACCACAGCCCGCATGACGGTCGATGCATCCGAAATCAACGATGCCATGGTGGAACTCTACAAGGCTGCCCACAACGATGAAGCCCCCACCGCAGCCATGCCACTCTATATGCGCATTCGCTCCTACGTTCGTGGTGGCAACAGCAGCCAGACGTATTATGGCGAACGCGTGTCGAACTCCGTCATGCTGCCCAGTGTGCTGGCCAGCTATCAGGCACCTGCCATCACGCTGCCCACCCAGCTCTATGTTGTGGGTTCTTGCGTGGGCACAGCCTGGAGCACTTGGAAGCCCATGGCTCCTGTCTACGGACTCGACGGTGAGTTCTATACGGTCATCTACAACGACGGTTCGGCTCAGTTCAAGTGGGGCACCTACGAGAACGACTGGCGTGGCTATCAGGGCTTTGTTGCCGTGAACGACAATGCCGGTGCCGGTGTGGCCGACGTGGATGGCGACAACCACAACATTGGCCTGACCAACGGCGGCTGGTATGTGGTTCACATCACATCGAAGATCAACGGCAAGGCCATTGACTACACGTTGAACATTGAGCCTGCACGTGCTTTCGTTATTGGCCAGGTGTGTGGCGATAAATGGAACGACAGTGATCCTGCCTGGGAAATGACTGCTCCCACCAGCAAGGACGGCCTGTGGGAGTCGCCGGCCTTCAGCGTAGCCCGCGACGGCGAGTTGCGTGCCTATGTCAAGGTAGGCAGCATCGACTGGTGGCGCACCGAGTTCACCGTTCAGAGCACAGGCAACCTGCTCTATCGCACCACCGACATTCAGAACTCATGGTCTGAGGCCACCAGCGACTATGCCACTGGCTTGCAGAACGGTCAGAAACTCTACGTGAACTTCGATGCCAATACGGGTGAGATTAAGTAATCACTACAAAACAAACAGAACGCAAACATGAAAAAGCATATATATATATTCGGACTGCTCAT
>CACXUV010000003.1 GCA_902770845.1 uncultured Prevotellaceae bacterium | reverse complement strand
ATGCTTGCTTACCCGATCTTTGAATTTCTCCCAGACTTGGGTATAAAGTGGCATAAGGCTTTCTTCAAAATCAATCCACTCTTGCGAGAAGCGTTCCTGATTGATGCGGTTGTAGATGGAGTCACTATAATGACCAAGTGTCTGCTTGAAACGAGGGCCAATGAGACGCTGCAACTCTCGACGCAAAGCCAAGGTGTCCTCATATTGAACAGTAGCAGGTGCTTCCTTCGCAGCCTCCGAGTGTGCTTCCGTCGGTTGTACGCTTTGTTCTGTTTTGACTTCTTCATGGGCCAACTGGGGGCGTTCCTTTTCTGGTGGCGAAGTGACAGCATCGGGAGTTGCATGGGTAGTTGGTTCCCTATTCGTAACACTGCCGGATTGAGAATGCTGAGTGCTTTCTTGCGGATAGACCGCTGTCGCTTCGGTTACGTCAGAAGAAGAATTCATCACATGATAAATGCCCAAAGCGGCCATGAACATAAGTGCCAGTACAGCCATCCACCATGGCCATCTGCTATGCAATGACTGTAGAATTTCATCAGTAGAGGCATATCGCGCTTCCATCTTCTTGGCCGTACACCGCCGTATCACCTTATTATAATAAGGGGCGCAGGGAAGCGTCTGCAGGATGCGGCCAATGGCGTAGATGTCGGTGCGGGCATCGACCTTTGCCGACCCGTCGAGTTGTTCGGGGGCGGCATATTTGTCGGTGCGCCCCGTGGTGTCGGTGTAGCAGTCGGCATAGCAATAGCCCAAATCAACCAGTTTCACATCGTTGCCAACGCGGGTCATCAGAATGTTGGCAGGCTTCAGGTCGAGGTGTACTACCTGGTGGCTGTGCAGATAGCCAACGACACTGAGCAGCTGACGAAGGAAACGGTCGGCATTCTTGCGGTTCTTGAAGTAGTCGGGATGATGCTCGGCAAACTGGCTGAGTGTCTCGCCGTCTACATAATCCATCAGGATGCCGTCGTCGGTCTTCGACAGGTAGCGAACCAGGTTAGGGTGGTCGAGCGAATAGCCCGTCTCAAACTCCTTCTGCAGGGCAGCCACATATTGCGGATGGGTGCGAAGTTCGGGCTTCAACCGCTTCAGAAAGTGCAGTTTGCCATACCGCTTCACACGGTAGCACTGGCAGGTGGTGCCGCCCACCGCCAGCAGTTCGGCATCAGGAAAAGCCTGCTGCTCCCCGGCAAACGACGAAGTGCTGTCCATCATGCGTCAAAGCAAATCAAAGTCTATACCCTGCGCTTTGCCTGCCGTGAAAGCGCCAAGGTTCCGACCGTCTCTAATGACCTCGGCAACAAGCAAGGGATAGCCCCGGACGATATGTGTCAGCGTGAGCTGGTCGCCCGCTATGAGTTTGCTGTTCTCACTCTCCACCACCAGGAAACGATTACCGTCCTGATGCTCAATGGTCAGGCTGCGGTTGGGCGGATAGGAAATTGCAAGCTGCTGGCCCGGCTCCAAGTAGCAGGCCAGATATTCATCGCGGTCGTCGAAAGACGAGTTGCTGCTGTTCTCGTCGACAAGCCGCAGGGCTTCCCAATTGTCGAAGCCAAGATAGCGGGCAATGACGTCGAGCGTTGAGGTGCGCGGCGTGCGCTCGTCGGCAATGAAGCCCAGCAACCGCTTCATGGTGTTGACGCCGATGTGCTCGCCCGTTGCCGACTCGATGTCGAGGGCCAGCAGTTCGCAGTCGCGCGACAGGCGAATGTCGTTGCCCGACTTCTCTCTGAGTTTTTCTATGATAAAAGGTGAAAACTTCATCTTATGGACAGAATTTTCCCACCCTTTTCTTTTCAACAACGAATTCTTGCGTCCCTTCGGCAGCAAGAATTCGTTGTTCTTAAAAGGTCTTAGGGGGGACTTGAGTTTATTACTCCCACTCGATGGTTGCGGGTGGCTTTGACGAGATGTCGTAGCAGACGCGGTTGACGCCGCGCACCTTGTTGATGATTTCGTTGGAGACCTTCGCCATGAAGTCGTAAGGCAGGTGGGCCCAGTCGGCCGTCATGGCATCGGTCGAGGTGACAGCACGCAGGGCCACGGGATTCTCGTAGGTGCGCTCGTCGCCCATCACGCCTACACTGCGCACGGTGGAGAGCAACACGGCACCAGCCTGCCAGATCTGGTCGTAGAGCGACACTTCTATCTCGCCGTCCTGCATGGCGGCAGGCACTCCGGCAGCCAATACGCGGCGGGCCTCTTCGCCACTGAGCTTCACCTTGTAGTCGCGCAGTCCACGGATGTAGATGTCGTCGGCTTCTTGCAGTACGCGCACCTTCTCAGGCGTGATGTCGCCCAGGATGCGGACGGCGAGGCCGGGTCCGGGGAAGGGATGGCGGGTGATGAGGTGCTCGGGCATGCCCAGCTGGCGGCCCACGCGGCGCACCTCGTCCTTGAACAGCCACTTCAGCGGCTCGCACAGTTGCAGGTGCATCTCCTTGGGCAGACCGCCCACGTTGTGGTGGCTCTTGATGACCTTGCCCGTGATGTTCAGGCTCTCGATGCGGTCGGGGTAGATCGTGCCCTGAGCCAGCCAGCGGGCATCGGTAATCTTCTTGGCCTCGGCGTTGAACACCTCTACGAAGTCGCGGCCAATAATCTTGCGCTTCTGTTCAGGCTCGGTGACACCAGCCAGATCGGCGAAGAACTTTTCTGAGGCATCGATGCCTATAACGTTCAGTCCCAACACCTTATAGTCGTCCATCACCTGCTGGAACTCGTTCTTGCGCAGCATGCCGTGGTCTACGAAGATGCAGGTCAGACGGTCGCCGATGGCACGGTTGAGCAGTACGGCGGCCACACTGGAGTCTACACCGCCCGAAAGGCCGAGAATAACGCGATCCTGTCCCAGCTGTTGCTTCAGTTCGGCCACGGTGCTGTCTACAAACGAAGCGGCGCTCCACTCCTGGCGCGAGCCGCAGATGTCGACCACGAAGTTCTTCAGCAGTTGCGTGCCCTGCACGGTGTGGAACACCTCGGGGTGGAACTGCACGGCCCACACAGGCTGCTTGGTCGAGGCAAAGGCCGCATTGGCAACATCTGCCGTAGAACCAATCACTTCGAAGTCGTCGGGGATGGCCGTGATGGTGTCGCCATGGCTCATCCACACCTGCGAGCCTTTCTCGAATCCCTTGAAGAGCGGATTAGAGAGATTGATGCTTTCCAGATGGGCGCGGCCATACTCGCGCGAGTCGGCCTTCTCGACCTTGCCGCCCAGCGTGTGCGAGATGAACTGCGCGCCGTAGCAGATGCCCAGCACGGGCAGACGGCCCACAAACTGGCTGAGGTCTACCTTGAACGCCTCGGGGTCGTGGACCGAGTAGGGCGAACCACTCAGGATGACGCCAATGACGGTGGGGTCGTCCTTCGGGAACTTGTTGTAAGGCAGAATCTCGCAGAAGGTGTCCAGCTCGCGCACACGCCGTCCGATGAGCTGCGTGGTCTGCGATCCGAAATCAAGAATGATAATCTTCTGTTGCATACGATTTGAGTTTATGAGGTTTTGAGTTTATGAGTTTTTTACAAACTGTTCGGCTTGTTCCAGCGAGTCGAGCTTGCCCACGTCCAGCAGATGCAGGTCGTCTTGCTCCATGCCCATGAAGGCGCACTGTTGGCAGAACTTCAGATAGAAGTCGATGATGCCGAAGCGTTCGGGCATTTCCTGAAACAGGGAGAACACCCGGGGCGAGAGTACGTGGATGCCGCTGAAGGCCAGTTTGCTCAGTGCCCGGTGGTCGTCCAAGTTGGGCGACAGGATGACCTTGCCCGTCTCTATGTTGGTCCAGCCCTGCAGGCGCATGGCATCGTTGAAGAGCAGGTAGCGCTTGGTGTTGCGGGGACTCACGAGCAGGAGCGCGTCGGTGGCGTCGGCCGCGTCGTGCTGCCGTGCTACGGTGTCGTACAGGGCGCTGAGTGGGGCATTGCTCAGAATGTCGACGTTGTGGATGAGGATAGGACTGTCGGGACAGAAGAGAGGCAGTGCCCGCTTGATGCCGCCGCCCGTTTCGAGCAGTTGGGCCGTCTCGTCGCTGATGCGCACGTCGAGGCCGAAGTTCTGGTTGGCGTTCAGATAGTCAACGATTTGCCCGGCAAAGTGGTGCACGTTCACCACGATGCGTTCGAAGCCTGCCTGCTTCAGCTTCATCACGACGTGCCACAGCAGCGGTTGTCCCCCCACGGGCACCAGTGCCTTGGGCATGGTGTCGGTGAGCGGTTTCAGGCGTGTGCCCAGTCCTGCTGCAAAAATCATGGCTTGTTTCATGAGCCTTTGTTTTTTCTATTTCGCCGCGAAGATACTAAAAAAAAATGATACTGCAAAAATATTCGGATAATTTCAGAACATGAGTGTTGAACTATTGTGACGCGAACTCGGCTGAGATTTCGTCAGAAATCAGCAAGGACTGCTTTGGGACTGAATTTTTGAAATATGAGCCATGTTGATAATTGCCAGATTTTCAGCTGTTTGCAAATTTTGACTGTTCTGTGGCTTCGCAACGGAGGCCCCGTTGTGTTGCAATCGGGGCCCCGTTGTGGGCAAACGGGGGTGCCGTTGCTGTGCAACTGTGCCCAAACAGAGACGCAACGGGGCCCTGATTGTGGCATAACGCATCATGGGCGGGGCTGAAACGTGGTATCGGTGAAGGCGTAATGCAGGCTTGGGAGCCATTTTCCGGTTCTGTTTTGCAAAAATTTTTTGTCTTGAAAATCGAAAAAAACACGGCCCCGTTGATGATGGAAAAACAACAACTTTTTGTCGCTATTTTTCTTTATATCAGAATAAAGTTGTATCTTTGCAGGCATAAAACCCAAAACACAGCAATGAAAAAGACATTCCTTTTGTGTGCGGCCCTGCTCATGGCAGCCGTACAGATAGTGGCAGGCCAGCAGCTGGACCTGCGCGAAATTACGCAAGGCGCTTTCCGTGGCGAGAGCATGGCGGCCGTGACGCCCCTGAGCGACGGCGAGTCGTATGCCCAGATAGGGCAGGGCGGGCGCCAGGTGGTGCGCTGCTCGTTCAAGACGGGCAAGCAGGTGGCTGTCATCTTCGACGCAGCCAAGGCCCGTGGGCCCCAGGTGGAGCGTGTAGATGGCTACATCATGAGTCCCGATGGCAAGAACATGCTCATTCAGACGCAAACAAAGTCAATCTATCGCCACTCGTTCACCGCCACCTATTATATTTATAACCTGGCCAACAACAAGCTGGAACCCCTGAGCGATGGCGGTCCCCAGCAAACGCCCGTGTGGAGTCCCGACGGAACGCAGGTGGCTTTTGTGCGTGGCGGCAACATCTTTCTGGTGAAGCTGCTCTACGGCAATGCCGAGAGCCAGGTGACCAAGGACGGAAGGTTCAATGAAGTGATCAACGGTCTGCCCGACTGGGTGAACGAAGAAGAGTTCTCCTTCAACTCGGCCATGGTCTTCACGGCCGACTCGAAGCAAATCGTCTGGGTGCGCTACGACGAGTCGCAGGTCAGGGAGTATGCCATGCCCCTGTTCCGTGGCTCCCATCCTGCCCGCGAAGAGTATGCTGTCTACCCCGGCTTCTATAGCTACAAATACCCCAAGGCAGGCGAGCAGAACTCGAAGCTGAGCGTGCTGAGCTACGACATCAAGAGCCACCAGACGCGCACCATGCAGCTGCCCCTTGATGCCGACGGCTACATTCCCCGCATTGTTGCCACCAGCGACCCGTCGAAGGTGGCCATCTTCACGCTCAACCGTCATCAGGACGTGTTGCGGGTGTTCATGGCCAATGCGCTGAGCACCGTGTGCCAGCAGGTGATCGAGGACAAGGTGGATAAGTACATCAACGAAAACGTGTTTGCCAACCTGGTGCTGACCGACAATCACTTGGTGCTCACCAGCGAGCGCGACGGCTATAACCATATCTACCTCTACAAGCTGAATGGTCAGTTGGAGCGTTCGGTGGGTGACTTGGAAAAGCCTGGGCAGCGCCTTGGTGGCATCGCTCATACGATCGTTACTGACGTCTATGGTTATGATGAGGCAACGGGCGACCTTTATTTCGCAGCCCTCAATGGAGACCCCACCAGCCAGAAGGTCTATGTGTCAAGAAAGAACGGAAAGGTGGACTGTCTGACTGAGAAGGAAGGTTGGAACACGGCTGTCTTTGCCAATAACTTCAAGAACTTCGTATTGACATGGAGCGACCTCAACAATCCTGCCGTCTATTCGCTCTGCAACAATCAAGGCAAAACACTCACCACGTTGATTGACAACAAGGAATTGAAGCAGAAGTACGATTCCTACGACATGGGAAAGAAGGAAATCTTCATCTTCGCTACACCTGATACAAAACTCGTGGGTTGGATGGTGAAACCTGCCAACTTCAATCCAAAACAGAAATATCCCGTTGTGATGTATCAGTATGGCGGTCCGGGCAATCAGCAGGTGCGCAACGCCTGGGGCATTGGCATGAACGGACAGGGAGCCATCTTTGAGCAATACCTGGCACAGCAGGGCTACATCGTGGTGTGTGTGGACAATCGCGGAACGGGCGGCCGTGGTGCCGAGTTCGAGAAGTGCACCTATCTGCGGCTGGGCGAACTGGAAGCCCGCGACCAGGTGGAGACAGCCCTGTGGCTGGGCCAGCAGCCTTATGTGGACAAGAACCGCATAGGCATCTGGGGCTGGAGCTATGGCGGTTGGAACACGCTCATGTCGATGAGCGAAGGCCGGCCGGTCTTTGCCTGTGGCATTGCCATTGCGCCGCCCACGTGCTGGCGCTTCTACGACACCGTCTACACCGAGCGCTTCATGCGCACTCCCAAGGAGAACCCGCAGGGCTACGACCAGGTGTGCCCGATAGCCCGTGCGGCCAAGCTGCATGGCGCGTTGCTGCTTTGTCACGGGCTGGCCGACGACAACGTGCACTATCAGAACACGGCCGAATATGTGGAGGCACTGGTGCAGGCCGACAAGGACTTCAGTCAGCTGGTCTATACCAACCGCAACCACAGCATCTACGGCGGCAACACCCGCAATCACCTGTTCCGCCAGTGCGTCAACTTCTTCAATGACCATCTGAAATAACTTTACCAATAACTACTGATATGAAACGATTCACACTACTGCTGACTGCGCTCTTGTGCGTGGCGCTTGCTGCCGATGCGCGGAGCCGCAAGAAGCGTCCGGAGACCAAACAGCTCTCGACCATCGAGATGATTACCAAGGTGAACGACTACTGGCAGCAGCACCACAAACCACAGGTGCGCTCGTTCTGGGACGAGGCAGCCTATCACACCGGTAACATGGAAGCCTACCGACTGCTTGAGGTGGCCCGCTGGCGCGACTACAGCGAGACCTGGGCCCGGCACAACAAGTGGATGGGCGCCCAGGAGAAAGACCCCTCGAAGTGGAAGTACAAGAACTATGGCGAAGGACAGGACTACGTGCTCTTTGGCGACTGGCAAATTTGTTTCCAGACCTATCTCGACTTGTATGAACTGAACCCCGACCCCTTCAAGATCAAGCGGGCCATTGAGGTGATGGACACCGAGTGCCGCTCGCAGGAAAAAGACTTCTGGTGGTGGGCCGACGCGCTCTATATGGTCATGCCTGTCTTTGCCAAGCTCTATAAGACCACGGGCGAGGTGAAGTATCTAGACAAGCTTTACGATAATTTCAAGTGGGCCGACGCGCTGATGTACGACAAGGAAGAACAGCTGTACTACCGCGATGCCAAGTACATCTTTCCCAAGGTGAAGACCGCCTGCAATGGCGGCAAGAGCTTCTGGGCGCGCGGCGATGGATGGGTGCTGGCCGGACTGGCCAAGGTGCTGAACGACATGCCAGCCGACTATAGGCATCGCGACTTCTTCCTGCAGCGTTTCCGCGAACTGGCCGAGGGCGTGGCCCGCGTGCAGCGGCCGGGGGGCTACTGGAGCCGGTCCATGCTCTGCGAGGACGACGCGCCCGGCCCTGAGACTTCGGGCACAGCCTTCTTCACCTACGGCATGCTGTGGGGCGTGAACCACGGTCTGCTCGACCGTGCCACCTATGAGCCCGTGATCAGCAGGGCCTGGAAATATCTCACGACGACGGCCCTGCAGCCCGATGGCAGTGTGGGCTTTGTGCAGCCCATCGGCGAAAAGCCCGACCCCACCAAGACGGTCGATGCCCATTCGCAGGCCAACTTTGGCGTGGGTGCCTTCCTGCTGGCAGCCTGCGAGCACCTGCGCTTCGAGGACATGCTGCTCAATGGCAGGAACGAAACGCTGAGACTCTCGATTTCCAACGAGAGCAACGAGTTCAGACAGCAGGTGGTCGAGGTTGCGGCCAATCAGCTCTGTGAGCGTCTGGGCATTCAGGGCGGTCGCCAGTTCATCGTGTTCGACGAAGGCGGTCTCGAGGTGCCCTACCAGCTCAGCCACGACGGCCTGGTGCTGCTCGATGCCGGTGTGCGCCCTCATGGCAAGCTCACGTTTACGATCAGAAAAGGCACGCCCAAGGTCTATCCCACCGTGTGCTACGGCCGCATCTACCCCGAACGCAAGGACGACTATGCCTGGGAGAACGACCGTGGCGCCTACCGCGTCTACGGTCCGGCACTGCAGCGCACGGGCGAGCGCAGCTATGGCACCGATGTGTGGTCGAAGAACACACCCGAGCTGGTGGTGGAGCAGCGCTACTGGATTGAGGACGTGGTGATGATGCCCGCTGTGGAGAAGCTGCGCAGGGAGAACCGCCAGCGCGGCGATTCGCTCTACAGGCTGAACTCCTATCACAACGATCATGGCCGTGGCATGGACCTCTATAAGGTGGGGGCCACGCTGGGCTGCGGCACACCGGCCCTCATGGCCGATGGAAAACTGGTCTACCCGTACTGTTTCAAAAGCTATCAGGTGCTCGACAACGGCCCCATGCGCACCACCGTGCAGCTGGACTATGGCCAGTCGGCAGTGGGTGGCGACACAGCCGTGGTGGAACACCGCATCGTTTCGCTCGACAAGGGCTCTAACTTCAACCGCATGACGGTGTGGTATGACGGTCTGACCCACCCGGTCGATCTGGCAGCAGGCGTGGTGATTCATTCGGAAGACAAGGACAACATGGTGCTGGCTCAGGACTATGTGGCCTATGCCGACCCCACCGACAATCCACGCGTGAACAACTGCCAGCTTTTTGTGGGCGCACTCTTCCCTGAAGGCGTCAGCGAAACAACGAAACTGCTCTTCAATCAGCCCAGTGGCGGCAGCGAGGGCCACGTGCTCGGCGTGCAGCGCAGCTACAAGGGCAGTGCCTACACCTACTATTTCGGTTCGGCCTGGAGCAAGCACGACGTGCGAACGATGGATGAGTGGAAGGCACGTTCGGAGTGGACATTGCGCTCCCTGCGCCAGCCCATGCTGGCCGTATGGGAATGATGCCGTTAAAAATCATTAAGGTGTGGCAAAAAACGTGCAATATGCAAGTGCAACTGATAAGTCTTTTGTATATTTGCATACTTTTTAGCTTGAAACAACTTTTATTATAACTCATAAAAACTATGTCAAACATTAAAGAAAAACTCTTCACCGAGTTCACTGCGCCCACCACGCAAGAGTGGCTGGACAAGATTGAAGTAGACCTGAAAGGGGCCGACTTCCAGAAGCGACTTGTGTGGAGAACCAACGAAGGTTTTAACGTGCAGCCCTTCTACCGTCGCGAAGACTTGAAGGACCTGAAGGCAGTCGATTCGCTGCCAGGCGAGTTTCCGTTTGTGCGTGGCAACAAGAAGGACAACAATCTGTGGTTCGTGCGCCAGGACATTTTGGCCGAGGATGCCAAGGCCGCTAATGCCAAGGCGCTCGATGTGCTGAACAAAGGCGTTGACTCGCTGGGCTTCACGATTCCTGGCGACAAGGTGAGCAAGGAGTTTGTGGCCACACTGCTCGAGGGCATTCTGCCGCAGTATATTGAGCTGAACTTCAAGACCTGTCAGCGTCACTGCGTGGAACTGGCCAACGTGCTGGTGGATTACTTCAAGCAGAACAACTACCCCCTGGCAGAACTGAAGGGCTCTGTCAACTTCGACCCCATCGAGAAAATCCTGACCAAGGGCAAGGACACTTCTGCACTGTGTGCTGAGGCTGCTCCTCAGCTGATTGCTGCCCTGAAGGAGCTGCCCGGCTATCGTTGCATCAACGTGAACTCTGTGGCACTCAACAATGCAGGAGCCTACATCTATCAGGAGCTGGGCTATGCACTGGCTTGGGGCGCCGAGTATCTGAACGTGCTCACCGAGGCTGGTGTAGATGCTTGCGAGGCTGCCAAGCGCATCAAGTTCAACATGGGCGTCAGCGAGAACTACTTCATGGAGATTGCCAAGTTCCGTGCTGCCCGCCTGCTGTGGGCTCAGATCGTGAAGCAGTTCGTGGGCGACAGGGTGCTGAACTGCACCTGTGGACAGATGCACGTGTGCGCCGTTACCTCGGAATACAATCAGACACTGTTCGACAGCTACGTGAACCTGCTGCGCTCGCAGACCGAGACCATGTCGGCTGCCATTGCCAATGTCGATTCTATCGTGGTCACACCGTTTGACAAGCCTTATGAGCAGCCCACTGAGTTTGCTGAGCGCATTGCCCGCAACCAGCAGCTGCTGCTGAAGGAAGAGGCCCACTTCGACAAGTTGGTCGACGTGGCAGGCGGTTCTTACACCATTGAGCACCTCACCGATGCACTGGCAAAGGAAGGCTGGAAGCTTTTCCTCGCCGTGGAAGAGGCAGGCGGCTTCCTCTGTGAGGCTCTGAAGGGCAACATCACCAACGCCGTGAACGCCAGCAACGACAAGCGTCACGCTGCTGCCGCCACCCGCCGCGAGTTCATCCTGGGCACCAACCAGTTCCCCAACTTCACGGAGACCAGCGACGGCAAGCAGCCCGTGCAGTGCTGCTGCGCCTGTGGCCACGAAGAGGGCGGACAGGCTGTTCTGAACAAGGAGCGTCTGGCCAGCGAGTTCGAGACCCTGCGTCTCTCCACGGAGAAGGCTGCCAAGCAGCCCATTGCCTTCATGCTCACCATTGGCAATCTGGCCATGCGTCAGGCCCGTGCCCAGTTCTCTTGCAACTTCCTTGCTGCTGCCGGCTACAAGGTGATGGACAACCTGGGCTTCAAGACTGTTGAGGAAGGAGTAGATGCTGCTTTGCAGGCCAAGGCCGACATCGTGGTCATCTGTTCCAGCGACGACGAGTATGCTGAGTATGCCATTCCTGCCTTCAAGTATCTGAATGGCCGTGCCATGTATGTTGTGGCTGGTGCTCCTGCCTGCATGGACGACCTGAAGGCTGCTGGCATTGAGAACTTCATTCACGTTAAGTCTAACCAGCTCGAAACGCTCCGTGCGTATAATGCGAAATTAGGAATATAGTTAATTTACGATTTCACTATTTACTATTTACGATTTATTTTCGATTTATCTATTTAATGATTTAAATCCTTATGGATAAGCACGAATTGCAGGAACGGATGAAGAACTTTGCAGTGAGAATTATAAAGATGGTTGATTCAATGCCGAATACGGTATCGGGATTGGCTGTTTCTCGTCAGATCATCCGCTCGGGAACTTCGCCTTCCGCAAACTACCGGGCTGCTTGTCTTGCAAAGTCGGATAAGGATTTTGTCAACAAGCTGAAAATGGTGGAAGAGGAATTAGACGAGACCTGCCACTGGCTTGAAATAATCATGCGTAGTGAAATGATGAAAGAGTCTCGCCTCATGCCATTGCACCAGGAGGCATGTGAGTTGCTTAATATCATTGCAAAGTCGATTGTTACGACAAAGACAAGAATGAGTGCAGACGAAATAGCTAAATCAAAAAAATCGTAAATAAATAGTCAATAGTAAATCGTCAAATAGTAAATATGAACGATGAGAAAGAATTTTAAAGATATAGATATCTACGCTGGCATTCAGCAGAAGAATGGTCAGCAGTGGCAGCAGGAGAACGGCATCACCGCCAACTGGCGCACGCCCGAGCAGATTGACATTCAGCCCGTCTATACGAAGGAAGACCTGGAAGGCATGGAGCATCTGGACTTCGCCGCCGGCATTCCCCCCTATCTGCGTGGCCCGTACTCCATGATGTACCCGTTCCGCCCGTGGACCATCCGTCAGTATGCTGGCTTCTCCACGGCTGAAGAGTCGAACGCCTTCTACCGCCGCAACCTGGCTTCCGGACAGAAGGGTCTCTCCGTGGCCTTCGACCTGCCCACACACCGTGGCTACGACCCCGACAACGCCCGCGTGGTGGGCGATGTGGGCAAGGCCGGCGTGAGCATCTGCAACGAGGAAAACATGAAGGTGCTGTTCTCGGGCATTCCCTTGAACAAGATGTCGGTCTCAATGACCATGAATGGTGCTGTGCTGCCCATCCTGGCCTTCTACATCGTGGCCGGTCTGGAGCAGGGTGCCCAGTTGGAGGAAATGGCCGGAACCATTCAGAACGATATTCTGAAGGAGTTCATGGTGCGCAACACCTACATCTATCCCCCAGCATTCTCGATGAAGATCATCGCCGACATCTTCGAGTACACTTCGCAGAAGATGCCCAAGTTCAACAGCATCTCTATCTCCGGCTACCACATGCAGGAGGCAGGTGCCACGGCCGACATTGAGCTGGCCTACACGCTGGCCGACGGTATGGACTATCTGCGCACGGGTGTCAATGCCGGCATCGACGTCGATGCCTTTGCTCCACGCCTCTCGTTCTTCTGGGCCATCGGCATGAATCACTTCATGGAGATTGCCAAGATGCGTGCTGGCCGTCTGCTGTGGGCCAAGATTGTGAAGTCGTTTGGTGCCAAGAACCCCAAGTCGCTGGCCCTGCGCACCCACTCGCAGACCTCTGGCTGGAGCCTCACCGAGCAGGATCCCTTCAACAACGTGGGCCGCACCTGCATCGAGGCCATGGCTGCCGTGCTGGGTCACACCCAGTCTCTCCACACCAACGCCCTCGACGAGGCCATTGCCCTGCCCACCGACTTCTCTGCCCGTATTGCCCGCAACACCCAGATCTACATTCAGAACGAGACCAAGGTGTGCAAGCAGATTGACCCCTGGGCTGGCTCCTACTATGTGGAGACGCTCACCAACGAGCTGGTGCACAAGGCATGGGAGCACATTCAGGAGATTGAGAAACTGGGCGGTATGGCCAAGGCCATCGAGACGGGTCTGCCCAAGATGCGCATCGAAGAGGCCGCAGCTCGCACGCAGGCTCGTATCGACTCAGGCGTTCAGACCATCGTGGGAACCAATAAGTACCGTTTGGAGCATGAGGACCCCATTGACATTCTCGAGGTGGACAACACCGCTGTGCGCAAGCAGCAGGAGGAAAGCCTGAAGCAGGTGCGCAGCACCCGTGATGAGGCCGCTTGTCAGGCTGCTCTGAAGGCCATCACGGATTGTGTGCGTGACTTCAAGGAAGGCCGCAAGAGCGAGAACAACCTGCTGGATCTGGCCGTCAAGGCTGCCCAGTTGCGTTGTACGCTTGGTGAGATTTCAGATGCCTGCGAAAAAATCGTGGGCCGTTATAAAGCAGTAATCAGAACAATTTCAGGCGTGTATAGTGCAGAATCAAAGAATGACAGCGACTTTGAGTTGGCTTGCAAGCTGACCGACGAGTTTGCTAAGAAGGAAGGTCGTCGTCCGCGCATCTTCATTGCTAAGATGGGACAGGACGGTCACGACCGAGGTGCAAAGGTAGTTGCCACGGGTTATGCCGACTGTGGCTTTGACGTTGATATGGGACCGTTGTTCCAGACTCCCGCCGAGGCTGCCCGTGAGGCTGTTGAGAACGACGTGCACTGTGTGGGCGCTTCGTCGTTGGCTGCTGGCCACAAGACGCTCATTCCGCAGCTCATTGAGGAACTGAAGAAACTGGGGCGTGAGGACATCATGGTTATTGCCGGTGGCGTGATTCCCGCTCAGGACTACGACTTCCTCTACAAGGCTGGCGTGGCTGCCATCTTCGGTCCGGGCACCAGTGTGGCAAAGGCTGCCGTTGAAATGATGAAGATTTTGCTCGACGAATAATTCGTTTGCGGAATAATTCGTTTGGAATGCTCAAAAGGAAACAGGCCGACACCTTATTTATATATAAAGGGTGTCGGCCTGTTCTTTTCATTTTGCCAGACTTCGGCGTTTGAACTCAGCACAGGTAATGGCCGTTGCAATGGCCACGTTCAGGCTTTCGGCTGTTTCGCCACTGTTGAAGCAGGGAATGAGCAGGGGCTGCGTGACCAACTGGCGTATGGCTGCCGAAATGCCTTTGCCCTCATTGCCCATGACAATGACCCCTTCGGCTGCAAGTTCCTGCTGATAGATGTTCTTTCCATCGAGCAAGGTTCCGTAGATGGGCATGGAGGTGCCACTGAGCAGGGAGGACAGTTCGGTGTAGACAATGCTCACATGGGCAATGCTGCCCATGGTGGCCTGCACTACTTTGGGGTTCCAGGCGTCGGCCGTGTCGGGCGAACAGAAGATGCGGGTGATGCCAAACCAGTCGGCAATGCGGATGATGGTGCCCAGATTTCCCGGGTCTTGCACTCCGTCGAGTGCCAGCGAAAGCGTGCCTGTGGGAAGACTTTCAGCCGCAGGGTGGGGCAGGGGAAACACGCCAAGCACCTGTTGCGGATGCTGCAGGAAACTCAACTTTCTGAGCTCGTCGGGTGTCACTTCAGTCACTTCGCCTTGAAACGGTGCTTCTTCCCACTCTTTCGTGGCCACCAGTTGACGGGGCACAAAGCCGGCCCTGAGCAGATCGCCAACCACTTTGGGACCTTCGGCCACGAACAAGCCTTCGCGTTGTCGATACTTTTTTTGCTCCAGTTGGCGCACCTGTTTTATGAAATTCTTGCTTAGCATGTAAAATACTTTTCGTGCAAAGGTATGAAAAAGTTTGGAAATATCCTAACTCTTTCGTACCTTTGCACATGAATTATGCAAAAAAAGCTTTACCTCTTGTTGTCATGGGTTGTGCTGGCCATCCTGTGTGGGGCCTGTTCAACCACGCGCTATGTGCCAGACAATGAGCATTTGCTCAACAAGGTGCGTGTGCAGACCGATGGCAACTATTTCGATATAAGCACCAGCCAGTTGCGCAGCTATGTGCGACAGAATCCCAATGCGCGCTGGTTCTCTCTCTTTAAGTTGCCGCTGGCCACCTATTCCTTGTCGGGCCGTGACACCACACGATGGTTGAACCGCACGTTGCGCAACATGGGTGAGCCACCGGTGCTCTATGATTCGCTTCTGGCTGCACAGACATGTCGCGACTTGCAGCAGGAGTTGCGCAATGAAGGCTATTTGAACGCATCAGTGGAACTGCTGGCACAATGTCATGGGCGCAAAGCCGATGTGACCTATCTGCTGCATCCCGGCGAGCCTTTCTTTGTGAAAAGTCTGCGCTATGAAATTGCCGATACGGTCATTGCCAGGACGCTTGCCGAGCGTGGCGACAGTGCCAATCGAACGTTGCATGAAGGCATGAAGTTCGATGTGGCCCGTCTCGACGCTGAACGAAAGCGCATTACGTCGGTGCTGGCCGATCTGGGCTACTATCGCTTCCACAAGGAGTACATTTCCTATCAGGCCGACACACTGCCAGGTTCTCGTCTGATTGACCTGACGTTGCGACTGGCACAGAACCACAGAAGCGATTTGCCCGACACACTGCACACGCGCTATCTGATGCGTCACATTGCCTATGCCAGCGGTGATGCTGCCGATTCGCGCATACATTTGCGGCATGGTGTGCTCGAAGAGTGCACACATCTGCATGCCGGACAGCCTTATTCGGCTACTGGACTGCAGCAGACCTATAATCAGTTTGGGCGTCTGCAAGCTGTTAAATACACCAATATCACCTTGCGCCAGGTGGCCGACACCACTGACAGTGAGCTGCCCGTGGGGTGGCTGGATTGCGATATACAGCTGCAAACCAACAAGCCTTCAACCGTGAGCTTCCAGCCTGAAGGCACCAATACTGCTGGCGACCTGGGTGCTGCAGCATCGCTCACTTATCAGAATTGCAATTTGTTTCGTGGCAGTGAGCTCTTCAGCATCGAATTGCGTGGAGCCTATGAGGCCATTCGTGGCTTGGAAGGCTATAGCAGCCAGAACTTTTTGGAGTATTCGGTTGAGACGCGTCTGTCGTTTCCCCGTTTCATTACGCCATTCGTCACCCGTTCCATTCGTCGCCAAGTCAATGCATCGAGCGAGGTTTCGCTGCTCTACGACATGCAGAACCGCCCGGAATTTCACCGTCGTGTGCTTTCCACGGCATGGCGCTATAAGTGGTCTTTTCCGCATCGGCACGACCGCTATCAACTGGATTTGCTAGACCTGAACTATGTGTTCATGCCCTGGATCTCGTCAACTTTCCGCAGGGAGTATCTTGACAGTGAAAACTCGCGCAATGCCATTCTGCGCTATAACTACGAAGACCTGTTCATCACCAAGATAGGCTTTGGCTATACTTATAACCACCGCAACGTGGCTGTGAAGACCAATATTGAGACTTCGGGCAATGTGCTGTCGCTGGGTGCCCGCGTGTTTGGGGCCGAAAAAGACAGCAAAGACCAGTATCGCCTGTTCAACATTGCCTTTGCACAGTACGTGAAAGGCGATATTGACCTGACACGCTCTTTTCTGATAGATGCCAACAACCAGTTGGTGTTTCATTTGGGGGTTGGCATTGCCTACCCTTACGGCAACAGCACTGTGCTGCCATTCGAGAAACGCTATTTCTCCGGCGGTGCCAACAGTGTGCGTGGATGGAGTGTCAGGTCGCTGGGACCTGGAAAGTATAAAGAGCGCGACGGTCGCATCAACTTCATCAATCAGACGGGTGACATGAAGATCGACCTGAACGCAGAGTATCGCACCCATTTGTTTTGGAAGTTTGGCGGTGCACTCTTTGTGGATGCGGGCAACATCTGGACCCTGCGCAGCTATGAGAACCAGCCAGGCGGACAGTTCCAGGCAGATAAGTTCCTGTCGCAAATGGCTGTGAGCTATGGATTGGGGCTGCGTTTCAATTTCGATTACTTCATTCTTCGTTTTGATCTTGGCATGAAAGCCATTAATCCTGCCTATGAGTCTGACGACGACGAACATTTTCCCATCATCCATCCTCGCTTCAGTCGTGACTATGCTTTCCACTTTGCCGTGGGTCTTCCGTTCTGATTTTTCTGTTTTGCCGTGGGTCTTCCGTTCTAATGCCGAATCTTCCATTCGTGGGGAGTTCTAATTATTAATCTTTCCAAAATATTGGCAAACGATTTAAAAACTTCAGAGTGGGGCTGTCAAGATATAGATTTTTTTGCTACCTTTGCAGCCAAATTAAAAAAACGATGCTCAAATTTATCTCTTTTGGAAGCGGAAGTAGCGGAAATTGCTACTACCTTTTTACGGAGACCGACGGTTTGTTGATCGACGTTGGGGTGGGCATACGCACACTGCGCAAGCACTTCAAAGACTATGGTCTGAATTTGTCGCACGTGAGGCGCATACTCATTACCCACGACCATGCCGATCACATTAAGTCGGTGGGCAGCATCAGTTATGACATGCATTTGCCTGTCTTTGCAACGGCCGCTGTGCACAAGGGCATTGACCGCAACTATTGCGTGCAGCGCAAGGTGGGAACCGAATTGCGTCACATCCTGGAACCTGGCGTTACTGTTCAGATGGGCGATTTCACCGTTACGCCCTTTTCCGTGCCACACGACAGCAGCGACAATGTGGGCTATTTTATTGAGACGGGAGACGCCAACTTCTGTGTTATCACAGATGCAGGTTGTGTGACCGACGAGATGGCTCAATACATTGGGCGAGCACAGCATTTGGTGATTGAGGCCAATCATGATTTGGAAATGCTGGAGCATGGACCTTATCCGCAGCATTTGAAGGTGCGCATACACAGCAAGACCGGTCATCTGAGCAATGTTGATTGTGCTGAGGCTATTGCCTGCAACATGAGCGAAGACCTGCGCCACGTGTGGCTTTGCCATTTGTCGGAAGAAAACAACCATCCGGAGTTGGCACGCAAAACGGTGGAAAGCATTCTCAGGTCCTATGGCGTCGTGGCTGGCAAGGACTTTGCATTGGAAGTGTTGAAACGTACCATGCCTACGGGAATATTTGAATTAGGTTGAAGAAACATGCCATGCCTACGGGAATATTTGAATCAGGCTGAAGCTTAGAAAAATTGTATTATTTCTTTGTCGTTTACAATAAATGTTGTAATTTTGCAACATGAAATATTTAGTTGGGTCTTTATTAGTTATACCTATTATATCATGAATACAATATGGGGGGGGGTAAATTTTGCTTCGTCGCTGCTGAATTGGTACTTCAGACGTAAGTCATTACCATACTGGTGCATACTGGCAATGGATTTGCTGGTAGAACTTTTTTCTGGCATATTGATTTATTACGTGTATCATCGTGGCTATGATACACTTCTGAATTTCAGGGCATTGCTGCGTGTGCTGCTGGTCTATCTTGTGGTGTGCATTTTATGCTTTCGTTTATTCCGCACCTATTCGGGCATCATTCGTTTCTCTTCGTTTGTCGATTTGCAGCGAGTGGGCTATGCTAATTTCCTGGCTTTTGCACTTACGACAATACTTCGTTACACTGTTTTTACGGCACCCACTGACACATTTGCCTTTTTCGATACATGGCAGTTGCTGCTGATGTTTATGTTGGCCACGGCCTTGATGTGGGCTGTGAGAGTGCTGGTGAAAACCCTCTATGATGTTACAACAAGCGACAAGCAGGCACAAAAGGCTTTGATTTATGGCACTCAGGATGGAGGCGTGAGTGTGGCAAAAAGCATTCGCTCGCAAAAGCCCACACGCTTCTTGCTCAGAGGCTTTATTGCACATGACCAAAGCTATACCCATCATTTGCTCATGGGTGTCAGGGTCTATGAGAATCTTTCTGCAGTCAAGGAAGCCATAGAGAAGCAAGGCATCACGGCCGTGCTGGTGTCGCCTTTGCGCACAGAAGAGTTTCGCAACAATCAGGAACTGCAAGATTTGTTCTTAGAGGCAGACGTAAAGATTTACATGGCGTCATTTGCCAAGGAGTGGAATGCCAAAGACAGTGAGAGTGCTGGAAACATGCAGATGAAGGAGGTGCAGGTGGAAGACCTGTTGCCTCGAAATGTAATCAATGTTGACTTGCAGGGCATTGGCAAAGAATTGAGCGAAAAACGCATCTTGATTACGGGTGCTGCTGGCTCTATAGGCAGCGAAATGGTGCGGCAGATTGCTGGCTTCAATCCGGCTGAGATGATTTTGATTGACCAGGCCGAGACACCATTGCACGATGTAAGGTTGCTGTTGGCCAACAACTGGCCGCAGCAGAAGGCAGAGACCATTGTGGCCACCATTTGCAACAAGGACCGAATGGAGAAGATTTTCTCTGTGTTTAAGCCCGACTATGTGTTCCATGCTGCAGCCTACAAGCATGTGCCCATGATGGAAGACAACCCTTGCGAGGCTGTGCAGAACAACATTGTTGGCACCAAGATCATTGCCGATCTTTCGGTGAAGTATGGCGTAAAGAAGTTTGTCATGATCTCAACCGACAAGGCAGTGAACCCCACCAATGTCATGGGTTGCTCAAAGCGCATTTGTGAAATCTATGTTCAGTCGCTCGACAAATGGTTGCGTCAGCATCAAGGGACAACCCAGTTTGTGACCACCCGCTTTGGCAATGTGCTGGGTTCCAACGGCTCTGTCATTCCCCTGTTCCGTGAACAGATAAAGAATGGCGGGCCCGTAACGGTGACGCATCCAGACATTATTCGTTTCTTCATGCTCATTCCCGAGGCTTGTCAGTTGGTGCTTGAGGCTGGTGTCAAGGGCAATGGTGGCGAAATCCTGGTGTTCGATATGGGCAAGCCAGTGCGCATTGCCGACTTGGCAAAGAGGATGATCAAATTGAGTGGTGTCAAGAATGTAGAAGTGAAGTACACGGGCCTGCGTGCTGGTGAGAAACTTTACGAAGAGGTGCTGAGCAATCAGGAAAACACCAAGCCATCATTTCATGAGAAGATTCGCATAGCCAAGGTGCGCGAGTATGATTTCGAGGTCGTGAGCCAGGAAATAGACAAGCTGATTGAGGTGTCTTATACCTTTGACAAGCTTGCAACCGTCAAGGAAATGAAGAGCATTATTCCTGAATATAAGAGTAAGAATTCGGTCTATGAGGAACTCGATAAGTAGCATTGTCCGAAGGCTTAGGTTCAGTGTTGTTCTTTTTCTGTTTTGTTTGCCTGTGGCATTACCGGCGCAAACAAAGGTGGAACTGTTTTGTGGTGCTGACCTGAGCTATGCTGATGTGAATTTCATTCGCCTTTATGATGTGCTGCTCAATCTGACGCCTGGTGTCAAGTGGCATCTGGGCCATGACTGGATGCTGTCGGGACAGGCTTTTGTGCCGGTGATCAACGATGGTTATGGCAAACATTACAGTATGGTGCGTGCCAACATGGCCGTGGTCTCCAAAGAACTTCATCTGCATGCCGCCCGTCAGTATTTCAAGTTCTCGGCAGGTTTCTTTGGAAAAGAACGCTGTGGATTTGATTTGCGCTGGATGTACCCCATTTGCGACTGGCTGATGCTGATGGCGCGGGCCGACGTTACTCGCCACTGGGCTTTCGGCTTCGGCTGGGACGGCGCCTATGAATCCTACATGGATGGCAAGTGGATTGCTACTGCACAGGCTGGCGCTTCGTTTTACATAGGCAAGTATAACACCGAGTTTCGGCTGACGGGTGGCCGCTACATGAACGAAGACATGGGTGTGCAGCTCGACGTGATGCGCCATTTCCGCCATTGCACGGTGGGCGTGTTTGGCCAGTTGCATGAGCGTGGAAATGATATGTACACCTACCAGCGTGAGGCTGGTGGGTTCAAGGTTGTCATGATGTTGCCGCCCTATAGGAAGAGCAACAGGAAGGTGGTGTTCAGACCAGCCTCGAACTTCAGGCTTACTTACAATGCACAGAGTGATGGCGTGTCGATGAAGAACTTCTTTACCGACCCTGAAGAAAACGAGCGACAGAATGCCATACAAGTGCCCTGGGGCACGGGGAAGATGGAAGGAGGTGAGCCATGATGCAGCGACGCATGTTTCTTTTCTGGCTGTTTCTTGCTTTCGTTTTGATGAGCAAGGCCCAGCAATATGCAGGCATGCAGGGACTTATCCATGTGCCCACAGCTGTGATGGACTCTGCAGGTGTGGCTCGTGTGGGCTTGCACTATGTGCCAAAAGAAATGATTCCCGATGGCTTGACGTGTGATGGCGAGAAGTTCAGCTCGTTGACAAACTATCTTTCCATCACTCCATTCTCCTGGATTCAGATTGGCTATGGCTACACGCTCTGGAAGCTTCATCGCAACCATGATAAAAGTCAGAAGACAGGTTTTTATGCCAAGGACCGCTATTTCTCGCTCTATTTGCAGCCACTGAAGGAGGGTCGCTATTGGCCGTCGCTCGTGGTGGGCGGCAACGACGTGTGGGGCAGTGGCGATGATGGCCAATCGGGCAGCAATTTTTATCGCAATTTCTTTGCTGCGGCATCGAAGCATTTCAGTTTGGGTGGCAATCAGTTAGGCGCCCATTTGGCCTATCGCCACTGGAAGCGTGACTATAACAGCAAGTGGAACGGAGTGGTGGGCGGTCTGACCGTGAGACCGTCTTTCTACAAGAATCTGAGAGTCATTGGCGAATGGGACGGCGCAGAAGTAAACATCGGAGCCGACTGCCTGTTGTTCAAATGTTTGCTTGTGCAGTGCGCTTTGCAGGAGTGCCGGAACTTCACGGGCGGTGTCAGTCTGTATTTGCATTTGCGGTAGTCTTCATGCTGTTCTTCCCCCAAAAAATCCCCCGTCATGCTGCGGTCGCAGCGTGACGGGGGATTCTGTATGTGTGGGCCTGTTCGCTCCTTTGCGTGAGCGATGGCTTTATTTGGCTTGTTGCAGGTGGGCGTCCATATTGGCTGCGGCACGACGACCGTCGCCCATGGCGAGAATGACCGTGGCTCCGCCACGCACAATGTCGCCGCCAGCAAATATCTCAGGACGGTTCGACTGCATTTCCTCGCTCACCACGATGGTGTTCTTGCGGCCCAACTCCAGGCCCTTGATGCTCTTGGGCACCAGCGGATTGGGGCTCACGCCTACAGCCACGATTACCTGATCCACGTCGAGCGTCACGGTCTTGCCTTCGACAGGCACCGGACTGCGGCGTCCTGAAGCGTCGGGTTCGCCCAGCTCCATGACCTGCAGCACAGCCTGCTTCACAGCACCCTGTTCGTCGGCAATATATTCAATGGGGTTGTGCAGCGTCAGGAAGTTGATGCCCTCTTCCTTGGCATGCTTCACTTCTTCCAGACGGGCAGGCATCTCCACTTCCGAACGGCGATACACCAGTGTGACGTCGGCTCCCAGTCGCTTGGCAGTGCGACAAGAGTCCATGGCGGTGTTGCCGCCGCCCACCACGAGCACGCTCTTGGCAGGGTTCAGCGGTGTGTCGGTCGTAGGATTGGCGGCATCCATGAGGTTCACGCGCGTCAGATATTCGTTGCTCGACATGATGTTGATGGAGTTCTCGCCAGGAATGCCCATGAAGTTGGGCAGTCCGGCTCCCGAGCCCACGAAGATGCCCTTGAATCCCTGCTTCTCAAGTTCCTCTACCGAAATGGTCTTGCCCACAATCACGTCGGTCTGGAAGTGCACACCCATCTTGGCCAGGTTGTTGATTTCTACATCCACAATCTTGTTGGGCAGACGGAATTCGGGAATGCCATACTTCAGCACACCGCCAATTTCGTGCAAGGCTTCAAACACATAGACGTCGTAGCCCTTCTTCACCATGTCGCCGGCAAAGCTCAGTCCGGCAGGGCCAGACCCCACCACAGCAATCTTGATGCCGTTGCTGGGAGCAATCTCGGGCAGCGATGTGTTGCCACTCTCGCGCTCATAGTCGGCAGCAAAGCGCTCCAGATAGCCAATGGCCACAGCCGGTTCGTTCATCTTCAGGTGAATGCACTTGCTCTCGCACTGTTTCTCCTGCGGACAAACGCGGCCACAGACAGCGGGCAGAGCCGATGTGTTCTTCAGCACCTTGGCAGCAGCCAGGAACTGGCCTCGCTCAATATTCTTGATGAACGACGGGATGTTGATGTTCACGGGGCAGCCCTCTACGCACGAAGGCTTGGCACAGTCCAGACAGCGCTTGGCTTCGGTCATGGCCATTTCCTTTGTCAATCCAATGTTCACTTCCTCCGTGCGGGTTGTGGCACGGTAGACAGGGTCCAGTTCGGGCATCACCACACGCTCTATCTGCGTGCGCTCCTTGGGCTTCATCGACTTTTGCAGTTCCTTGCGCCATTCAGCGTTGCGGTCTGTCAGAATGTCGATGGTGTCATTGGTGGGATCGTTGTCCATCACGATGTCGGTGGAATGGACAGCAGTGCTGTCGCTGCTTGCAGAAACAGAATTCAGGTGCTCTTCAAAGTGCTCCAGTTCTTCCTGCTCCTGGCGTTTGAAGGTGCCCATGCGCTTGAACATTTCGTCCCAGTCAACAAGAGCGCCGTCGAACTCAGGTCCGTCGATGCACACAAACTTTGTCTTTCCGCCAATGGTCAGTCGGCAGGCGCCACACATGCCCGTGCCATCCACCATGATGGTGTTGAGGCTCACTTCGCAGGGAATGTTGTGCTTCTGGGCAGTGAGGTTCGAAAACTTCATCATGATGGGAGGGCCGATGGCAAACACCTTGTCGACGTGCTCCTGCTCAATGAACTTCTCAATGCCTACGGTCACCACGCCTTTTTCGCCGTAGCTACCGTCGTCGGTCATGATGATCACCTCGTCGCTGCTCTCGCGTACCTTATTTTCTAATATAATAAGATCTTTGCTGCGGCCAGCCATGACCGAGAGCACACGGTTGCCGGCAGCCTTCAGTGCCTGAATGATGGGCAGCATGGGAGCCACGCCCAGTCCGCCACCGGCACACACCACGGTGCCGAAGTTCTCAATATGGGTGGGATTGCCCAGCGGGCCTACCACGTCGGTCACGTAGTCGCCCTCCTGGAGCATGCACAATTTCTTGGAAGAAAGACCCACTTGCTGCACAACGATTGTAATGGTGCCACGCTCCACGTCGGCTCCGGCTATAGTGAGCGGCATGCGCTCGCCCTTTTGGCCTACACGTACAATCACGAAGTTGCCCGCTTTGCGGCTTTTGGCAATCAGCGGAGCCTCAATTTCGAAGAGAAAGACTTTCTCCGAGAATTGCTCTTTTCTTACGATTCTATTCATGACTCTTTGTTTGGTTATTTCTGTAATTTTGGGGTCTGTTGTTACAATTTGCTTTCGTATTTGGCTGCAAAGGTAGCAAAATGTTTTTAAATAGCATTATATTTTAGAAAAAAGTTCATGATTGTGGCTGTTTTTCTGAAAAACGCTGCTGCAGGTTGCCTCTCTTTTTCATGCCGTCTGCATGTCTTCGTTTTCGATGTTATCGTTTGCAAAGTCACCGAAAATCTCCCGAAACCATTGTTTTTCCTGGAAAAACAATTTGTTTTCACGGAAAAAACAATTTGTTTTCAACTGAAAAACAACTTGTTTTCGCTGGAAAAACAATTTGTTTTTGCTGCGAAAACAAAACGAAAACAATATGGTCGACAATTCAGTTGGTTGCAGAGCTTTGCGTTTTATGCCTGCAAACAACAGAAAAAAGACAGCCAGCCATTTCTCTTTCGCGAGAAAATGGCTGGCTGCGGTGTTGTTGCTATGACTGAAGCACGTGCTTAGTCAATCATTTCAAATCCAGTGTAGGGCACCAGTGCCTTCGGAATGCGAATGCCCTCAGCAGTCTGGTTGTTCTCCAGCAAGGCTGCCACGATGCGGGGCAGTGCCAGGGCAGAGCCGTTGAGCGTGTGGCAGAGTTCGGTCTTCTTGGTTTCGCTGTTGCGATAGCGACACTTCAGACGGTTGGCCTGATAGGTGTCGAAATTGCTGACCGACGATACTTCGAGCCAGCGGCCCTGTGCTTCGCTGTAGACCTCGAAGTCGTAGCAGATTGACGAAGTGAACGACTGGTCGCCGCCGCAGAGCAGCAGAATGCGATAAGGCAGTTCCAGCTTCTTCAGCAGTCCCTCCACGTGTTCCAGCATTTCCTTGTGGCTCTGCTTCGAGTGTTCGGGCTTGTCAATGCGCACAATCTCTATTTTCGAGAACTCATGCAGGCGGTTCAGTCCGCGCACGTCCTTGCCATAAGAGCCTGCCTCGCGACGGAAGCACTCCGTGTAGGCACAGTTCTTGATGGGCAGGTCTTTCTCGTCGAGAATCACGTCGCGATAGATATTGGTCACAGGCACCTCGGCTGTGGGAATCAGATAGAAGTCGTCCACCTCGCAGTGATACATCTGGCCCTCCTTGTCGGGCAGCTGTCCGGTGCCGTAACCAGAAGCAGCATTGACCACCGTGGGTGGCATGATCTCGGTGTAGCCACTGTTGCGGGCCTCGTCCAGGAAGAAGTTGATGAGTGCGCGCTGCAGACGTGCACCTTTTCCTATATATACGGGGAAGCCGGCACCGGTGATCTTCACGCCCAGGTCGAAGTCGATGAGGTTATACTTCTTGGCCAGTTCCCAGTGGGGCAGGGGATTGTCGATGCCCAGCTTGGGGTTCACGTCCCAGTTGCCCACGGTGTCTGTCCCTGTACATTCCTTCAGGTTGCTCTTCACCACGTGGTTGTCTTCGGCGGCAGCGCCTTCGGGCACCTCGTCGTAGGGAATGTTTGGAATCTGGCAGAGCAGACGCACCATTTCGTCCTGGGCTTCGTTCATGGTCTGCTCCAGCAGTTTCGAGTCTTCCTTCAGCTTGGCCACACCGGCCTTGATGGCTTCGGCCTCGTCGCGTTTGCCTTCTTTCATCAGTCGTCCAATCTGTCCCGACTGCTGCTTCTGTTCGTTCAGGTTCTTGTCCAGTTGCTGCTGGGCTTCGCGGCGCTTCTTGTCGACGGCCAGCACCTGGTCGATGGCCTCGCGGGCTCCCTTGAAGTGTTTCTTTTCCAGACCGCTGATCACGCGTTCTGTTTCCTCAGTAATGAGTTTCAGTGTAAGCATAATGTGATATTCTGTTTTTTACCTGTTTTCTTTTTTGAAATTGGGTGCAAAGTTACGGCAAATCATGTGAAATACCAAATTTTTTCCGTATCTTTGCCATCAAACAAGTAACCTTTAAACCTAATTGCAGTTATGAACAAAGAAGAGAAATTTGTCATCACCATCAGCCGACAGTTTGGAACGGGTGGTCATGAGATAGGTGTCGAGTTGGCACGCAGATTAGGCGTGAAGTTGCTCGATAAGCAGATTATGAACGAGATGGCTCGCCGGTTCAACATGGTTGAAGAGGCCGTAGAGAAGATAGAGTCGCGCAACCCCTTGTGGCGCGACGACTTCACACAGTTCTACCGTTCTTATATGTCGGGTGCCGAATACAGCGGAATGGAGCACGACAGCACGTCGCGACAGTTGTTTGATGCTCAGGCGGCAGCCATTCGCCAGATAGCCAGTCAGGAGTCGTGTGTCATCATTGGCCGCTGCGGCTTCTACATTTTCCGCGATCACCCCAACTGCCTGAAGATATTCGTGCATGCCGACGACACGTGCCGCAGGCGCCGCATAGCCGAAAAATATGACATGTCCGACCAGGATGCCGCAGCCATGGTTGTAGATAACGACTTCTCCCGCGAGCTCTACACCAAGTCGTTTACAGGCGTCGACTGGCAGGATGCGCGCAACTATGACGTGACGCTCAATGTGCGCAAGTTTGGAGTCAACGGTGCCGTCGATTTCCTGATGAATTGCATCGAATGAACGCGTTATTATTGTAAATAATTTGCCAACCTTGCATTTGTTTCGCAAAAAATTAGTAATTTTGCGCCCGATTTCGAACCATTGGTCACGAATAATCTATAGATTTGAGTAACTTTTAACAAGTAAAAATCGGAAATGAACATTTCTTATAAATGGCTTAAGGAATACGTCGATTTCGACCTTACGCCACAGCAGGTTTGCGATGCGCTCACCTCTACCGGACTCGAAGTAGACGCGCTGGAAGAAGTACAATCCATTCGTGGTGGCCTGAAGGGCCTTTATGTGGGCCAGGTGCTCACGTGCGATGTGCATCCCAACAGCGACCACCTGCATGTCACCACCGTAGACCTGGGAAAGGGCGAACCGTCGCAGATTGTGTGCGGTGCTCCCAATGTGGCTGCCGGACAGAAGGTGATCGTGGCCGACCTGGGATGTGTGCTCTACGATGGCGACAAGGAGTTCGTCATCAAGAAGTCGAAGCTGCGCGGTGTAGAGTCCAACGGCATGATTTGTGCTGAAGACGAGATTGGCGTGGGCACATCGCACGACGGCATCATTGTGCTGCCCGACGAGGCCGTTGTGGGCACGCCCGCAGCAGCATATTATCATCTGGAAAGCGACTGGCTGATCGAGATCGACATCACGGCCAATCGTGCCGATGCGCTCTCACACTGGGGCGTGGCCCGCGATCTCTATGCCTGGCTGAAGCAGAACGGCTATGAAACCAGTCTGCACCGCCCTGAGGATGGCGACTTGGTGGCCGACAATCACGACCTTCCCATCGAGGTCGAAATACAGAACACCGAAGCCTGCAAGCGCTATGCCTGTGTGAGCATCACCGGTTGCGACGTGAAGGAAAGCCCCGAATGGCTGAAGACCAAACTCACCACCATTGGCTTGCGCCCCATCAACAATATCGTCGACATTACCAACTACATCATGATGGCCTATGGCCAGCCGTTGCATTGCTTCGATGCCGACATGGTGAAAGGCCACCGCATTGTGGTGAAGACCATGCCCGAGGGCACCGCATTCGAGACACTCGACGGCGTGGAGCACAAGCTTTCCGAGCGCGACCTTGCCATCTGCAATGCCGAAGACGCCATGTGCATAGCCGGCGTGTTTGGCGGCAAGGGCAGCGGCACCTATGAGACCACACGCAATGTGGTGCTCGAGAGTGCCTACTTCCATCCCACCTGGATTCGCAAGTCGGCCCGTCGTCACGGCCTCTCCACCGATGCCTCCTATCGTTTCGAGCGTGGCATCGACCCCAATGGCGTCATCTATGCCCTGAAGCAGGCTGCCCTGCTGTGCAAAGAGCTGGCAGGAGGCAAGGTGTCGATGGAAATAAACGACGTCTATCCTGAGAAAATCGAAAATCCACGCGTGGAGCTCAAGTATGACTATGTGCACTCGCTTGTGGGCAAGAACATTCCTCACGACACCATCAAGAGCATCCTGGAGTCGCTCGAGATAAAGGTGCTCAGCGAGCATGCCGATGGCTTGCAGCTCGAGGTGCCAGCCTATCGTGTCGACGTGCAGCGTCCCTGCGATGTGGTGGAAGACATCCTGCGCATCTATGGATATAACAATGTGGAAATACCCACCCAGCTCAAGTCAAGTCTTGTCATCAAGGCCGAGGAAGACCGCAAGCACAAGTTGCAGAACCTCGTGTCAGAGCAGCTGGTGGGTGCAGGTTTCAACGAGATTCTCAACAACTCGCTTTCGAAGACAGCCTATTACGAAGCCCAGCTTTCAGCTCCAGAGAATACAACGGTGGTTCGTATCATGAACCCCCTCTCCAGCGATCTTGGCGTGATGCGCCAGACACTGCTCTACGGAGGCTTGGAGAGTATAGAGCACAACGTGAAGCGCAAGGCTCAGAACCTGCACTTCTTTGAGTTTGGCAATTGCTACTTCTTCGACCCCGCGAAGGCCAGCGACGACAATCCCATGCAAGCCTACAAGGAAGAAAACTACATGGGCATCTGGATAACCGGCAAGCGAGTGGAAGGCTCGTGGGCACACCCCAACGAAGACACCACCTACTATGAGCTGTCGGCCTATGTGCAAAACATTCTGCAGCGCATTGGCATGAAACCCGGCATGCTTGTAGCCAAGAAGAGCGACAACACCAGCTTTGCCGCCGCCACCGTGCTGGAGAACCGTGGCGGAAAGAAACTCATCGAGATGGGCATCGTGTCGAAAGCACTCTTGAAGAAGTTCGACCTCACGCAGCCTGTCTATTTTGCCGAACTCAACTGGACGCAGCTGATGAAGGCCACCCGCAAGAACGAGGTCTTCTACACCGAAATTTCCAAGCACCCCGCCGTGAGCCGCGACCTGGCTTTGCTCATCGATCAGAACACTGAGTTTGCACAGATAGAGCAGATTGCCCGTCAGACGGAGAAGAAACTACTCAAGTCGGTAGAGCTGTTCGACGTCTACGAAGGCGACAAACTCCCTGCAGGCAAGAAATCCTATGCCGTCAACTTCATCCTTCAGGACACAGAGAAGACCATGAACGACAAGCAGATCGATGCCATCATGCAGAAACTCATTGCCAACCTGAAAAAACAACTGGGAGCAGAATTGAGATAATCTCAGACCCCAAAGACAGGGGGTGGGGGGCTGAACAAGCGCAGAGACCCCATCCCCTCAAACAGATATTAATACAAACACTTTAATGGCGGGTTTGCATTTTCGCTTGTTCAGACCCTCCGCCCCCCTGACTTTAGGGGGCCCGAACAAACAAAAAAAATGGGAAGAGCATTTGAATATCGTAAAGCTACGAAGCTGAAAAGATGGGGCCACATGGCCAAGACGTTCACCAAGATTGGCAAGCAAATCGCCATTGCCGTGAAGGCAGGCGGTCCCGAGCCAGAAAACAACCCCGCACTGCGTGCCTGCATAGCCAATGCCAAGCGCGAGAACATGCCGAAGGACAACATCGAGCGTGCCATCAAGAACGCCATGGGCAAGGACCAGAGCGACTACAAGGAAGTGACCTATGAGGGATATGGCCCTCATGGAGTGGCCATCTTCGTAGAGACACTTACCGACAACACCACGCGCACCGTGGGCGACGTTCGCTCCGTGTTCAACAAGTTCAGCGGCAACCTTGGCACCCAGGGCTCCCTGTCGTTCCTCTTCGACCACAAGGCTGTGTTCACCTTCAAGAAGAAAGACGGCTTGGATATGGACGAGATGATTCTCGATCTCATTGACTACGGCGTCGACGACGAGTTCGACGAGGACGAAGAAGAAGGCAGCATCACCATCTATGGCGATCCCAGCAGCTTCAGTGCCATACAGAAACACCTGGAGGAAAATGGCTTCGAGGTGACAGGTGCCGAGTTCACCCGCATTCCCAATGACCTGAAAGACGTAACCCCAGAGCAGCGTGAAGCCATTGACAAGATGGTCGAGAAGCTTGAAGACTTCGACGATGTTCAGACCGTCTATACAAACATGAAGCCCGAGGAAGAATAGGTAACACTCATTTCGGATGAAACATTTTTTCTGTTGTCCGCACAAATTTTTCCAGAAAAGTTTTGCTGCTTCAGAAAAAAGTGTTACCTTTGCATCCGCTAAGGCGAAGGAGAGTTGGCAGAGTGATCGATCGCGCTGGACTCGAAATCCGGTATACCCCTTTCGGGTATCGGGGGTTTGAATCCCTCACTCTCCGCAAGTATCGTAAAAAGGGAACCCAATCGGTTCCCTTTTTTACTGTCTGATTGTCAGTACCTTACAATTGTAAGTGTTTGAGAATGATCCTAATAGAGGGATGGAAAAATCTGCATAAAAGTTTGGATATGTCAGCAAATATGCTTATCTTTGCATCGCAAAGTGCAATACAAGTGTAATTAACATGTAATACAAAAAGATATGGCAACAACGATTAAGCGTAAAGCAGCGTCTTTCCGCCTTCCCAGTTATCTGCTTGAAGGGTTGAAGACTGAGGCCAGGAGACAGCACCGCAGTGTGAACAACCTTGTGGAAGTTGCTCTGTTGAAGTTGCTGTATAATGAGCCCAATGCAGAAACGCTGGCTGCAATGAAGGAATGTCAGTCTGGTGTAGAACTGGAGAACTTTGATCCGAACGAACTGCAACCACTCGACCTTAGTAGTTTCGAATCTTTCATGCAGTCACTTGACAAATGAAAAAGAAGATAATTCCCTCAACTAAATTCAAGAAGGACCAAAAGCGCTATAGGCACAACATCGAGAAGATGAAAAAGCTATATGATCTTCTGGTTATCTTGGAAGAGACAGGTCATGTGCCGCAAGAATACCAGCCTCACATGCTGTCGGGGAACTATAAGGGCTTTATGGAGTGTCATGTTGAAGACAACTTTCTGCTGATCTGGATTGACGAGACTTCAGACATCATTAAACTGGTTCGTCTCGGCACCCACCACGAACTATTCGGGAAATAGCCGATAGTATCAACAGTGTATTATATATGTATTAGAGAGTACATATTACTCTGAATTATTGAGATAACGTAAGGTGTTGGTTTCCAACGCGATTACTTGAAATAGAGGGCGGGAACCTCACCTTCCGCTGGTAGGAGCCTCACTCTCAGCAAGTATCGTAAAAAGGGAACCCAATCGGTTCCCTTTTTTACTGTCTGATTGTCAGTGCCTCATACCTATGGGGTTTAAAAATTTTTTTGAGTCACATGAAGAAAGTTTTAGTCGACGCCCATACACACACCGTGGCTTCGGGCCATGCTTACAGCAGCTTGCAGGAAATGGCAAAGGCAGCTGCCGACAAGGGGCTGCAGGTGCTGGGAATCACCGAGCACGGGCCAAGCGTGCCAGGCACGTGCCCTACACTCTATTTCAAGAACATGTTTGTGGTGCCGCGACAGCTTTACGGCGTCCGACTGCTGATGGGATGCGAAATCAACATCCTCGACACCCAAGGCACGCTCGACCTCACCGACGAGCAGATAGGCTGGCTCGATCTGGCAATTGCAGGCGTTCATGCAGCCTGGTATCAGGCCGGCACGAAAGAAGAGAACACCGAGGGCATGATTCGCGTTATCAAGAACCCCAGAATCCACATTATCAGCCATCCCGGCGATGGCTCCTGCCAGCTCGACTTCGAACCGTTGGTGCTGGCAGCCAAGGAGTCGCACACGCTGCTGGAAGTGAACAACCATTCGCTGGCCCCGCAGCGCCACAAGACCGTGGCACGCGACAATAATCTCGAGCTGCTTCGTTTGTGCAAGAAGCATGGTGTGCCCACCATTCTTGGCAGCGATGCCCACGTCTCATTCCAGATAGCCAACTACGAACGTCTCTATCCGCTACTGGCCCAGACCGATTTTCCCGATGAGCTGGTCATGAACTATTGGCCCGATCGATTCTTCGACTATCTGGGATTGCCGCACGATGTTTGTCTGACGTGATAAATATAAACATTATGAAACGATTTTTGATAAGTTTTTTCCGTTGTGAATACATGTTGGGCGGGGTGACTCGCCTTTTTTTGTACTTTTGTCGTTATACGTATCAATTCTCGTGATGTAGCAGTTTTGCAATTCTCGTTTGGCGGTAATGAAAATGCGTAAATATCGGGATAATTGGCTGTGTGCCAAAAACGGGGAGGTAAAAAGTTGCCAGTTTGCAGAAAAACAATTACCTTTGCACACAATTTTGAACTGAAAGCGAACCAAAAACTTACGACTTATGAAACATCAGTTGCGCAGCAGCGTCTGCACCGAAGGCCGCCGAATGGCGGGAGCCCGCGCCCTGTGGGTGGCCACAGGCATGAAGCACGAGCAGTTTGGCAAACCCATCATTGCCGTGGTGAACTCGTTCACTCAGTTTGTGCCGGGCCACACCCATCTGCACGAAATTGGGCAGATTGTGCGCGAAGAGATCGAGAAGATGGGGTGCTATGCTGCCGAATTTAATACGATTGCCATCGACGACGGCATTGCCATGGGCCACGATGGTATGCTCTATTCGCTGCCTTCGCGCGACATCATTGCTGACTCGGTGGAATACATGGTGAATGCTCACAAGGCTGATGCCATGATTTGCATCAGCAACTGCGACAAGGTGACGCCAGGCATGCTTATGGCTGCCATGAGGTTGAATATTCCGGCTGTGTTCTGCAGCGGTGGCCCTATGGAGGCAGGACGATGGCGTGGCGAGAATGCCGATTTGATTACGGCCATGGTGAAAGGAGCCGACCCCAGCGTGAGCGACGAGGAGATGCAGCAGATAGAGCAGTGTGCCTGTCCGGGCTGCGGCTCTTGCTCAGGCATGTTCACGGCCAACTCGATGAACTCGCTCACCGAGGCCATCGGGTTGTCGCTTCCCGGCAACGGAACCATTTTGGCCACCCACACCAACAGGGTGGAGTTGTTTCGCAAGGCTGCGCGACAGATTGTGAAGAACGCCCTGGCCTATTATGAAGATGGCGACGAAAGCGTGCTGCCTCGTAGCATTGCCACGCGCAAGGCTTTCTTGAACGCCATGTCGCTCGACATTGCCATGGGCGGTTCGACCAACACGGTGCTGCATCTGTTGGCTGTGGCGCAGGAGGCGGGTGCCGACTTCACCATGAAGGACATCGACGCCCTCTCACGAAAGGTGCCCTGTCTGTGCAAACTGGCCCCCAACACGCAGAAATACAGCGTGCAGGAGTGTAATCGTGCCGGTGGCATCCTGGGCATTCTGAACGAGCTGAACAAGGGCGGTCTCATTGACGCATCGGCCATCCGTGTGGATGGCATGACGCTGGGCGAGGTCATGCAGAAATACAGTATCGAGCCTAACTCATCATTTTCGGATGAGACGAGCATTTACTTGAGTGCACCTGGCAACCGCTTCTCTACGAAGATGGGCAGCCAGAGCGAGCTCTATCCGTCGTTTGACACCGACCGCGCTCAGGGTTGCATTCGCGACATTGAGCATGCCTACACCAAGGATGGCGGTCTTGCGGTGCTCTTTGGCAATATTGCTCAAGACGGTTGTGTGGTGAAGACGGCCGGCGTAGACGAGGCCCTGTGGCACTTCGAAGGCCCTGCCGTGGTGTTCGACTCGCAGGAGGATGCTTGCGAGGGCATTCTGGGAGGACGCGTGAAGAGTGGCGACTGTGTGGTCATCACCCACGAGGGACCGAAGGGTGGGCCCGGCATGCAGGAAATGCTCTATCCCACCTCTTATATTAAGTCGATGCACCTGGGCAAGGAGTGTGCCCTGATTACCGACGGCCGATTCTCGGGCGGCACAAGTGGGCTCTCCATTGGTCATATCTCGCCCGAAGCGGCAGCGGGGGGCAACATTGGCAAGATCAAGGATGGCGACATCATTGTGATTGATATTCCCTCGCGCAGCATCCGTGTGAAGCTGACAGACGAGGAACTGGCTGCACGGGAGCAACAGCCGCTGAAGCGTTGTCGCGTGGTGAGCAAGGCCCTGCGTGCCTATGCCCAAAGTGTAAGCTCGGCAGACAAAGGTGGCGTGAGAGTGATTGACTAAGACAACGATATGAAAGAAATAGAACTGAAGGCAGCGCTCTTCGATCTGGACGGTGTGGTGTTCAATACCGAACCACAGTATACTGTGTTCTGGGGTGAGCAGTGCCGCGAGTTTCATCCTGAGCATCCAGGACTGGAACAGGAGATAAAGGGACAGACGCTCGTGCAGATTTTCGACCGCTGGTTTGACGGCGAACTGCTGAGCCGCCGTGAGGAGGTGACGCGCAGGCTGAACGATTTCGAGGCCAGCATGAGCTATGACTATGTGGAGGGCTTGGAGTGCTTTGTGGCCAGTCTGCACCAGCACGGCGTGAAAACGGCTGTGGTGACAAGCTCGAACAAACCCAAAATGGAGAGTGTCTACAGGCAGCGCCCCGAGTTCCGCAAACTATTTGATGCCGTGCTGACGAGCGAAGACTTTGCCCAGAGCAAGCCTTCGCCCGACTGCTATCTGAAGGCTGCTGCACGCTTTGGTGCCGAGCCCAACGAATGTGTGGTGCTGGAAGACAGTTTCAACGGACTGCGCTCCGGAAGGGCGGCTGGCATGTTTGTCGTGGGACTGGCCACGACTAACAGTCGAGAGAGTATAGAGGGCTTATCTGATTGCCAGATAAGTGATTACAAGGAAATGAACTATAAAATATTGAAAGAATTATGGCAGGCTATTTAGTAAGCGACACACGCAAAGTGACCACACATCGCTTCATTGAGATGAAGCAGAAGGGCGAGCGCATTTCGATGCTCACCAGCTATGATTATACCACGGCGGGAATTGTTGACCGTGCCGGCATTGACGGAATTTTGATTGGCGACTCGGCTTCGAACGTGATGGTGGGCAATTCCACCACGCTGCCCATGACTGTAGATCAGATGATCTATCATGCTCGGTCGGTGGTGAAAGCTGTGCAGCGTGCCCTTGTTGTGTGCGACATGCCTTTTGGCTCTTACCAGACTGGTGTGCACGACGGCGTGGTGAACGCCATTCGCATCATGAAGGAGAGTGGTTGCGACGCCTTGAAGCTGGAGGGCGGTGTTGAAATTATAGACACAGTGAAGGCCATACTTGATGCTGGAATACCGGTGATGGGACATTTGGGACTGACGCCACAGAGCATCAACAAGTTTGGAACCTATGCCGTGAGGGCCAAGGAAGAGAAAGAGGCAGCCAAGCTGCTGAGCGACGCCAAGGCCCTGGCCGAGGCAGGCTGTTTCTCGGTGGTGCTGGAGAAGGTGCCAGCCATGCTGGCTGAGCAAGTGACCAGTGAGATAGGTGTGCCCACGATAGGCATTGGTGCTGGCAACCACTGCGACGGACAGATTCTGGTGGTGGCCGACATGCTGGGCATGACGCAGGGCTTCTCGCCCCGCTTCCTGCGTCGCTATGCCGACCTGAACACCGTGATGACTGATGCCATTGGCCAGTATGTGACCGATGTGAAGAGTGGTGATTTCCCCAATGAACAGGAGTCTTACTGAATGAATACTCAAAATGCGCCTGTACATATCAGGTTGTGGCATAGGGAGTTCTGGATGATGGTTGTGGCAAATCTGCTGCTTTCGGCATCGGTCACGTTGCTCATCCCCACTTTGCCGCAATGGTTGCTCTATGAAGACGGACTCTCGGCTGAAGAGACGGGAGAAACCATGGGCGCCTTTGCTCTTGGCCTGTTCTTGCTGGGCGGCCTGTGCTCTTTCCTGGTGCAACGCTATCGCCGCAACATGGTGTGTGTGTGGGCCATTGCTTTCTTGGCACTCACGGTGGTGCTGCCCGTCTATTGGCATCCTGTTCCCTTTGGGTATGTGGTGCTGTTGCGCCTGTTGCAGGGTGCTGCCTTCGGGCTGGCCAGTCAGGTTTTTTCGTCGACCCTGATCATTGACACTTGCGAGTCGTTTCAGCGCACTGAGGCCAACCACTCTGTGACCTGGTTTGGACGCTTCGCCCTGTCTATTGGTCCCATGGCCGGATTGCTGCTCTATGGCTTGGGGGGCTATCGTGTGGTAGCCTTTGTCTCGCTGGGCTGCATGGCCGTGGCGGTGTTGCTCATCTTGTTGGTGCACTTTCCTTTTCGCGTGCCTGCCGATCAGTTGCATGTGTGGAGTCTGGACAGGTTCTTCTTGCCGCAGGGCTGGCCTTTGTTTGTCAATCTTCTGCTGATCACCGTGGCAGCAGGCATGCTGTTGTCGCTGCCGCTCGATGCCCATTTCTATGCGCTGCTCATGATTGGCTTCCTGTTGGCCTTGCTTGCCCAACGCTTTGTGTTTCGCGATGCCGAACTGAAGAGCGAGGTGGTGTCGGGGCTGCTACTTATGGCATCCGCCCAGCTGATCATGATCTTTTCGCCGCAGTCGCCTTTGCTTTCGCCCCTGTTGGGTCTGGGGTTGGGCATTGTGGGGGCACGGTTCCTGCTGTTCTTCATCAAGTTGAGCCATCACTGCCAGCGTGGAACGGCGCAAAGCACCTTCCTGCTGGCATGGGAGAGCGGACTGGCATTGGGACTGGGACTGGGCTATGGGCTGTTCGATGGGCGTCACGATGCGCTGAAGCACTGGTCTGTGCTATTGGTCATCGTGGCATGGGCTCTCTACAATTTCTGCCTGCACAACTGGTTTGTAAAACATAAAAACAGATGATACAAGATGAAAAAACGACTACTATTTCTGCTTCTTGCAGGGGCGTGCCTGCAAGCCGCTGCCCAGACGGGCTATTACACGCGTGAGTTCAGTGACCGCAAGTTGGTGAAGGCTTCGCGGAAGTGGTTGGAACGGGGTGAGTGGCAGAATGGATTCAGCAAGGCACGTCCACATCACACGGTAAACGCCACGGTGTTTCGCGAGCAGTATCAGAAGAATCCTGAGCAGTGGAAGGCTCTCTTTCGCTGGCTGGCACAGACTGATCTGCTGGCCATTTCTGGCGGCAAGCATCCCATTGAGGGCACATCGCTTGTGGCCAGTGTGGAGGATTCGCAGAACGGGCCACTTGAAAAGCGCAACAGCGAGAGTCACTATCACCACATTGACTTTCAGTATGTAGTCAAGGGCGTGGAGCGTTTTGGCATCATTGACCATGTGACGAGCAAGCCTAAAGACAAGTACAAGCCCGACGTGATTCACTATAATTATGATGCCAAGCTGGCTCGGTTCTATGATTCTGCGCCCGACGAGTTTTTTATTTTCTTTCCGTGCGACTGGCACATTGCCAAGATCAACAACGATACCGACGACCAGAACATACGCGTGATTGTAATCAAGGTGGATTATATAGACTAATGAGAGGAGAAGAAATCGATGCAGCAGTTGTTGGAGCTATACAGGAAGTGGAGTGGGGCAGACCCTGCCACCACAGAGCAGCTGCCCGGTGCTGGCAGCAATCGCAACTATTTCAGACTTACCGATGAGCAGGGCAAGAGCGTCATTGGCGTCATTGGCACGAGTCGCGACGAGAATCATGCCTTTGTTTATTTGGCCCGCCATTTCAACAAGCGCAAGCTGCCTGTGCCGGCCGTGCTGGCTGTGAGCAGCGACGAACTGCGATACTTGCAGACCGACCTGGGGGCCGTGTCGCTCTTCGATGCCATTCGGGGAGGCAGGGAGGCTGGCGGTCGATATACCCTTCAGGAGCAACAGTTGCTGCGCCGCACCATTCGCGAGTTGCCCAATGTGCAGTTTCGCGGTGCTCGAGAGCTCGATTTCTCGCAGTGCTATCCTCAGCCAGCCTTCGATGTAGAAGGGGTGCTGTTCGATCTGAACTATTTTAAATACTGCTTCCTGAAGGCTACTGAGCTCGATTTCCATGAACTGAAACTCGAAGCCGATTTCCGTTTGTTGGCCAAGGACCTCACGGCTGAGCAGTCAGAGGCGTTTCTCTATCGCGATTTCCAGGCGCGCAACGTGATGCTTGTGGCTTCAGAAGATGGCGAACAGCAACCTTTCTTCATCGACTTTCAGGGCGGACGGCGCGGACCCTTCTATTACGACATTGCCTCTTTTCTGTGGCAAGCCTCGGCTCGCTACCCTGACAAGCTGCGACGCAGCCTGATTGATGACTATTATGAGGCGGCTAAGCAGTTCGTCGAGATGCCAGGACGCGATCTCTTTGAGCGCAGGTTACAGCTCTTCGTACTGTTTCGCACCTTGCAGGTGTTGGGAGCCTATGGCTTCAGGGGCTATTTTGAACGTAAGCAGCATTTCATTGAGTCAATACCACCGGCCATTCAGAATCTGCGCGAACTGCTGGCAAAGGAAATCTTCCCCTATCCTTATTTGGTGTCCATCCTGCGGCAGATTACCGAGTTGCCGCAGTTCAAGCGCATTGAGTTGACCGCAAGGAGCCGTGCCGACGGCTACATGACAACCGACAACAATCCCTATCCTGCACATCCCAAGGATGGCCCGGCAACGTTTTCGAAATATGACGGTATGGGGCCGTTGGTGGTTCGTGTCTATAGTTTTTCTTACAGAAAGGGCATTCCTGAGGATGAGAGCGGAAATGGAGGTGGCTATGTGTTCGACTGCCGTTCCACCCACAATCCAGGTCGATATGAGCCTTACAAGAAATTGACGGGACTTGACGAGCCCGTGATTCGATTCTTGGAGGATGATGGCGAGATTCTCACCTTCCTGCAAAGTGTCTATCAGCTGGCCGATGCCCATGTGGCGCGTTATTTGCAGCGAGGCTTCACCAGTCTGATGTTTTCTTTTGGCTGCACGGGTGGACAGCATCGCTCTGTCTATTCGGCCCAGCATCTTGCTGAGCACATTCATCGGAAGTTTGGCATCGAGGTGCATGTCCACCACCGCGAACAAGGCATCGACCAGGTGCTTTCACACTAAATCTGCTCAAGGGCTTGCTGAATGTCGTCGAGCAAGTCTTCCACATCTTCAATGCCCACCGACAGGCGAATGAGATCGGGAGCCACCCCAGCCTCGCGCAACTGTTCGTCGGACAACTGGCGGTGTGTGTGGCTGGCTGGATGCAACACGCAGGTGCGGGCATCGGCCACGTGGGTCACAATGGCAATGAGCTGCAGTGAGTCCATGAACTTGACAGCTGTCTGTCTGTCGCCCTTCAGGCCAAAGGCAATGACGCCACACGAGCCATTGGGCAGGTATTTTTGAGCCAGGGCATAATCATCGTCGCCAGGCAGACCGCTGTAGTGCACCCATGCCACATGCTCGTTCTTCTCAAGAAACTGGGCAATGCGTAGTGCATTTTCGCAATGGCGCGGCATGCGCAGGTGCAGCGTTTCCAGTCCCAGATTGAGCAGAAATGAGTTGTGGGGTGAGGGAATGCTGCCCAGGTCGCGCATCAGCTGGGCCACAAGCTTGGTGGTGTAGGCCATTTTTCCGAAGGCTTTGGTGTAAGTTAGTCCGTGGTAAGACTCATCGGGCGTGCACAGTCCAGGGAACTTCTCAGCATGGGCATCCCAGTCGAAGTTGCCACTGTCCACGACACAACCGCCAACCTGTGTGGCGTGGCCGTCCATATACTTTGTGGTAGAGTGGGTCACAATGTCTGCACCCCACTCAAAGGGACGACAGTTGATGGGGGTGGGGAAGGTGTTGTCTACAATCAAGGGCACGCCATGCTTATGGGCAATGCGTGCAAACTTCTCTATGTCGAGCACATGACAGCCAGGGTTCGAGATGGTCTCGCCGAAGAGTGCCTTGGTGTTGGGACGGAAGGCACGGTCAATTTCCTCTTCCGTGGCCTCCTGGCTCACAAAAGTGCACTCAATGCCCAACTTCTTCAGCGTGACACCAAACAGGTTGTAGGTGCCGCCATAGATTTCATTCGACGTAACAAAGTGATCGCCAGCCTGACAGATGTTGAACAGCGCATAGAAGTTGGCTGCCTGCCCCGACGAGGTGAGCACGGCCCCCACGCCACCTTCCAGGGCAGCAATCTTCTGGGCCACAGCATCATTGGTGGGATTTTGTAGGCGGGTGTAGAAATAACCTTCCTTCTTCAGATCGAAGAGGTCGGCCATTTCTTCTGTGTTGTCATATTTGAAGGTGGTGCTTTGGAAGATGGGCAGCACCCTTGCCTCTCCGTTTTTTGGTTGCCATCCTGCCTGAACGCAGAGTGTCGACCTTTTCAGATTCTTCTTCATGATTGTCTTTTTTTTTGTTTCGTCTGTTCGGTGAATGTAAACAATGTTTACAGGCTCTTTTCATGGGAGCATGGACGTGCTTCCCCATACCTGTGGAGGCTCGCGTTCCCTAAGTGCGCTGCAAAATTAAGAATTTTCTTCAGATGTACAAAGATTTTATTGGTATTTCAGTCAAAAAAGAACGAAAAATCGTTTTCGTATGTCAGCAAATTTTCGTATTTTTGCACGCTAAAAATAAATAAAGTATATTTTATACAATTAATTTCTATTCATTATGTTTAAACTTTACAGTGGATATCACTTGGTGGAGGCTTATCATAGAGTGCGCCATGACAAGAGATTCCACCCAGACAAAATCTTTGTGAGGGGAGTTGAGGCACTATTGGTGGTGCTGGCAACTTTGCTTGTGTGGAATCTGCCCACTACCGCTTTTGGTATCGATGGTCTGACTGTTGTACAACAGCGCATCATAGCCATCTTTGTGTTTGCCACTTTGATGTGGGTGTTGCACATCATTTCTTCTTGGGCCACGTCGGTGTCCATCATGGGGCTGATGTTGCTTTTCACTTCGACGAGTGGCATTTCCTTTATGTGCAATCCTGAGCAAGTGGGCGAGCTGTTGCCCTATAAAGGCATTATGGCTTGCTTTGCCGATCCAGTGATTATGCTGTTCATTGGTGGCTTTGTGCTGGCTATTGCTGTCACGAAGACTGGACTCGATGCTCAGCTGGCCAAGGTGTTGCTGAAGCCTTTTGGAACGAAGAGTGACAATGTGCTGCTGGGATTCCTGCTCATCACGGGACTCTTCTCCATGTTTGTGTCGAACACGGCCACTGCTGCCATGATGCTTACGTTTCTTACGCCTGTTTTCAAGCAGTTGCCACCTGAAGGCAAAGGTCGTATTGCCTTGGCGCTCTCCATTCCTGTGGCTGCCAACCTTGGTGGTATGGGCACGCCTATAGGCACTCCTCCCAATGCCATTGCCATTAAGTATCTGAATGACCCCGAGGGTTTGAACTTGAATCTGGGCTTTGGCGAGTGGATGATGTTCATGGTGCCTCTGGTGGCTGTACTGTTGTTCATTAGCTGGATGCTGCTGAGAAAAATGTTCCCTTTCACTCAGAAGACGGTAGAACTGAAAATTGAAGGTGGAATGAAGAAGAATACTCAGACCTATATTGTCATTGTAACGTTCTTTGTGACGGTGGCACTCTGGATTTGCGAGAAGTGGACAGGCATCAACTCTTACACTGTTGCCCTCATACCATTTGTGGTGTTCTCGCTCACGGGTATTATTAATAAGAATGACTTGGAAGAAATAAACTGGAGTGTCATTTGGATGGTGGCTGGTGGTTTCGCCTTGGGCTATGGTCTTAACCAGTCTGGCCTGGCTGCCCTTGCCATTGAGAGTGTGCCTTTCGGCGACTTCTCTCCGTTGGTCATCCTGCTCATCTCGGGTGTCATTTGCTATCTGCTGAGCAACTTCATCTCCAATTCGGCCACTGCAGCCCTTCTTATGCCTATCCTGGCTCTTGTATGTACGGCCATGGGCGACAAGCTGGCTCCCATTGGTGGCACTCCCACTGTGCTCATTGGTGTGGCCATTGCAGCATCAAGCGCCATGATTCTGCCTGTGTCGACGCCTCCTAATGCATTGGCTTACTCTACAAATCTTGTTGACCAGAACGATATGTCGAAGATTGGCATCATTGTGGGTGTTACGTCGATGGTACTGGGCTATGCACTGCTTTATCTGATGGGTACAATGCACGTTATTTAGTGCCACAGAATTTTGTCGGCTTATCATATAAAAGAAGGAGTCGAGACCCGCAGGTCTCGACTCCTTCTTTCTGTAGCTTGTAAGGCAGGACAATGTTTTTGGGGGATTTAGTGATAGAGATAGCGCTTGATGCTCTTCTTGGGAGTCTTCTCGAACTCATCCTCGTGAATCTCTATTTCAGATATTTTCTCGTAAGCAGGCAGCATTTGGTTCAGGCTGTTTCGGTTCTGCTCCATGATGTCTTGCAGGTCCTTGTTCGAGAAATTCATGCTCTTGGCCTCGTCCAGGTCTGGATGCACCAGTGCCACCAGTTTTGTGTCGCGTTGCACCACGATGCTCTCCATGACCATAGCCATTGAGTTCAGTTTGTCTTCAATCTCTTCAGGATAGATGTTCTGTCCGTTGGCTCCCAGAAGCATGTTTTTGGAACGTCCGTTGATGTAGACATTGCCATCGCCATCCATGGTGCCCAGGTCGCCAGTATGATACCAGCCGTTCTTGTCGATGGTCTGTCGGGTGGCCTCTTCGTTCTTGTAGTAGCCCAGCATCACGTTGGGACCGCGTGCCAGAATCTCGCCTGGTTCGTTCTCAGGATCAGGAGAGTCTATCTTCACCTGCATGTGCAGGGCGGCACGTCCGCATGAGCCTGGCGCAAACTCATGCCAGTCGGCATAGCAGATGATGGGGGCACACTCAGTGGCACCATAGCCCACGGTGTAAGGAAATGAGATGCGCTTGAGGAACTGCTCCACTTCCTGATTGAAAGCAGCACCACCAATAATGATTTCGTACGTGTTGTCGCCAAAGGCCTTCAGCACTTCCTTGCATATCATTTCGCGCACCTTCTTCGAAATAACCGGCATCTGCAGCAGCAGGCGCATGCGGTTGTTCTGAATCTTTGGAAATACCTTCTTGCGAATGATCTTCTCAATAACCAGTGGCACGGCAATGATAATCTTTGGCTTCACGTCGGCAAAGGCTTGGGCGATGATGGCTGGCGAGGGAATGCGGTTCAGATAGTAGGTGTGGCAGCCATGCAGGAACTCGAAGATGAATTCGAAAGCCATGCCATACATGTGGGCCATGGGCAGAATGCTAATCACGTTGTCTCCCGTCTTGATGGTTTTGCCTAGTACGTGTTCAGCAAAATCATAGTTCGACCACAGTGCCCTGTAGGGAATCATCACACCTTTTGAGAAGCCTGTGGTGCCGCTGGTGTAGTTGATCAGCGCCATTTCGTCGGGGCTTTGTTCGTGGTAGTAGCTCACGTGTTCCTTGCGGAAGAACTTGGGAAATTTCTTTCCGTAGAGTTCGTTCAGGTGCTCACGAGCGTAAGTCAGTTTGTCGGTACGGCTCACCATGAGCGAATAGTCTACGTTGTTGATGATGCCTTCCAGATGTGGCATTTGCTGTGCATCGATGATGGTGGCCACATGGTCGCCCACGAACAGCAGGCGAGCATCGCTGTGGTTTACGATGTTGTGAATTTGTTCGGGCATGAACTCATGCAGGATGGGTACGGCAATGGCGCCATAGGTGAGCGTGGCCAGGAAGGCTGCGGCCCATTGACTGCTGTTTCGTCCGCACAGGGCAATCTTGTCGCCCTTCTGGATGCCAGAGTTCTCGAACAGTATGTGCAGCTTTTCTATTTTTCGTGCCACATCATGAAACTGCAGTGTCTGTCCCTTATAGTCGGTCAGCGCATCTAGGTTCCAGTTTTGAACGATGCTTTTTTCGATAAGCTCGTTAAAGCTTGGTATTGTTTCCATAGCAATTATTCTTGGTAAAGATATCTTTTAATACTCTTTTTAGGGGTTTTTTGAAACTCTTCATCATGTAGCCTGATGGCAGCCAGACGGCTGTAGTGAGGCAACTGCAGGTTCAAGTCTTTGCGGTTCTGCTCCATGATGCTTCCCAGTTCTTCGCGACTGAATGCCATTTGGTCGTCCTGATCAGGGTGGACCAGTGCTATGAGCTTTTCGCCTTGCTGTATCACCACACTTTCGCTCACCATGGGCATCGAGTTCAGTTTGTCTTCAATCTCCTCGGGATATACGTTCTGTCCGCTTGCACCTAGGAGCATGTTTTTGATGCGACCGCGAATAAACACGTTGCGCTGTGCGTCTATTGTTCCCAGGTCGCCTGTGTGATACCATCCTTCTTTGTCAAGAACCTGCTTTGTGGCCTCCTCATTCTTGTAGTAGCCCAGCATCACGTGGGTGCCACGGGTCATAATCTCTCCAGGAATGTTGGCTGGGCTATTGCTGTCAATGCGTACCTCCATGTTGTCAACGGGCTTTCCGCACGAGCCAGCCACATGCTCTTTCCAGTCGTTATACGTAATCAGTGGTGCACATTCTGTCGCTCCATAACCCACGGTCAGTGGGAATCCAATGGACAACAGAAACTGCTCCACTTCTTTTGATAGTGCAGCACCTCCCACAATAATTTCGTAGGCACGGCCACCAAAAGCCTCATATACCTGTTGGCAAATCTTTTCTTTCACCTTTTTTGAAATCATAGGCATTGCCAGCAGCAGCTTCATGCGGTTGCTCTGTATGATGGGGAATACTTTTTTGCGGATTATTTTCTCGATGATCAATGGCACCGAGATGATGATGGCCGGTCTGATGTCGGCAAATGCCTTGGCAATGATGGCGGGCGATGGCAGACGGTTGAGGAAAAACAGGTGGCAGCCATTGCAGAAGCCGAAGAGAAACTCGATGGCCATGCCATACATGTGGGCCATGGGCAGAATGTCGAGCATGGGCGAGCCAGGTCTTACGTGGGCTCCCAGTCGGTTTATGCAGAACTCAACGTTGCCCCACAAGGCGCGGTAGGGAAGCATCACTCCTTTTGAAAAGCCCGTTGTGCCACTGGTATAGTTGATGAGTGCCAGTTCGTCTGGCTGGTCTTCATGATAGCTCACATGCTCTTTTCTGAAGGCCATTGGGAATTTTGAACCGAACAATTGGTTCAGGTGTTCGCGGGCATAGTCCAGTTTATCCGTTCGGCTCAGCATGAGCGAAAAGTCGGGAATGTTGACGATGCCTTCCAGATGTGGCATGGCTTCGGGTGAAATTTCCTTGGCAATGAAATCGCCCACAAACAGCAGTTTGGCTTCAGAGTGGTTCACGATGTTGTGAATAGACTCGGCATTGAACTCATGCAGTATGGGCACTGCCACGGCCCCATAAGTCAGCGTGGCCAGGAAAACCACAGCCCAGTGAGCAGAGTTTCGGCCACAGATTGCAATTTTGTCGCCTTTGGCCACGTCGCTGTTTTCGAACAGAATGTGTAGCTTTTCAATTTTGCGTGCCACATCGTGAAACTGGAGCGTGGCGCCTTCATAGTCGGTCAAGGCATCAGCATCCCAGTTTTGCAAGATTGTTCGTTGTATATATTGGTTGAAACTTGAACCAGTTTTCATTGCACAATTTTCAAAATTTTGTGCAAAGGTAATTTCTTTTCTGCACATCCGCAAATTTTTTGTGCAATATTTTAATTAAAAACCTGTAATGACCTATATTTTAATTTTTTTTGTGGAAGAAATGAACAATTGTTCGTTTTTTGAAAGGACTGTAGTTGAAACAGAAAGAATCAGAACAAGAAAAATCCCCGCAACCATTGCTGAGTTACGGGGAATTTCTTTATTCCATAAAACTTTCAAGTTCTGCAGGATGGTAGGGTATGCGTTTGGAGCCCATGAAGCGACAACCGTCGGCAGTGATGAGCAGATCGTCTTCGATGCGAATGCCACCAAAGTCCTTGTATTGTTCCAAAAGGTCGAAGTTCAGGAACTCGGCACAGTGTTTTTCATTACGCCACAGGTCGATGAGGTGTGGGATGAAGTAGATGCCAGGCTCATCGGTTACAACGAAACCTTCTTGTAGTCTGCGGCCCATGCGCAGGCAGTTGGTGCCAAACTGCTCCAGGTTGGGGCGTGTCTCTTCGTCGAATCCCACGTAGATTTGTCCCAGCCCTTCCATGTCGTGTACGTCCATTCCCATCATGTGACCCAGTCCGTGAGGCAGGAACATGGCATGGGCACCAGCCCGTACAGCCTCTTCGGTGTCGCCCTTCATAAGTCCCAGTTCCTTCAGACGGTCGGTCATCAAGCGGCACACGGCAAAGTGTACGTCGGCATATTTCACTCCGGGCTTTGCCACTTCTAATACATAGTCGTGACAAGCCTCGACAATCGAGTAGATTTCAAGTTGTTTCTGGCTGAACTTACCGTTCACGGGCATTGTTCGGGTGTTGTCGGAGCAGTAGTCGTTGAGTTCGCAACCAGCATCGCACAGGGCCAGTCGTCCAGCCTCCAACAATGCGTCGGACGGGTTGCCGTGCATGATTTCGCCATGCTGGCTGAAGATGGTGGCAAACGAGACGCCTTGGGCCAACGAACGGGCAACACCATCGACTTGTCCGCCCACGAATCGCTCGGTCACGCCTGGCTTTATCAGTCGCTGTGCCGTGGTGTGCATCTCATAGCCCACGTTGCAGGCCTGTTCAATGGCTTCAATTTCCTGTGGTTCCTTGGTGGAGCGCATCTTAACTACGGCCTTGATCAGCTGCAGTGAGGCTGCTTCTTTTTGCTGGTTGGGATGAATGCCCAGCAAGTCCATGATCATGATTTTGATGTCATGTCGATAGGGGGGCAGGAAATGGATGGTGCGGTGCTGGCGCAGAGCTTCGTTGCATAGGTTGCGCAGTTCGTGCATGGGGGCAGTTTTCTCAATACCCACTTCGGCAGCCAGATCGGCCACCGACGGCACAAAGCCCATCCACACAATGTCTTCAATGTCGATGTCATCGCCCAGGAGCATTTCGGTGTTGTTGTCTACGTCGATGATGCCTATCAGTCCGTCGCGATGTTGTCCAAAGTAGTACAGGAACGAAGAGTCCTGGCGCATGGGAGCATAAGAGTTGGCAGGATAGTTGGCCGGAGCCTCGTTGTTTCCGAAAAACAGAATCAAGCCTTCGCCCACCAGTTTCTTGAGTTCCTGGCGTCGGCGAACATAAGTTTCTTTACTAAACATATTGAATGTTGTTTTGGGGTTTCTGGGCGCAAAGTTAGTGCTTTTTTCCGATTGAGCCAAGTTTTTCATCCTTTTTGTGGCCTCTGCATCGTGGCAATACCATCCTTATTTTTAGGTAATCTCGAAAAACATGTGCGTAAAAAGTGCATATTTCATGAAAAAATCGTAATTTTGCAATCGTTAATACTCATTATACACACACAGGTATGAAGCTATCAGAATTGAAGACTGGTGAGAAAGGCGTGATTGTAAAAGTGCTGGGCCATGGTGGATTTCGCAAGCGCATCATTGAAATGGGGTTTGTGAAAGGAAAGACCATTGAGGTGCTGTTGAATGCCCCGTTGCGCGATCCGGTGAAATACAAGCTCATGGGCTACGAAGTGTCGCTCAGACATCAGGAGGCCGAAATGATTGAGGTGGTGTCGGCCGCCATGCCCATTGAGCAGACGGCCTATGTGTCGCAGCCTGTTGCTCATCATGAAGACTACTTGCAGCATGTGGCGCTGGAGAAACGCCGCACCATCAATGTGGCGCTTGTGGGCAATCCCAATTGCGGAAAGACATCGCTCTTCAACTATGCCTCGGGTGCTCATGGCCATGTGGGCAACTATTCGGGCGTGACGGTCGATGCCTCAATTGCCCATGTCTCGATGTTCGGCTATGAGTTCAATCTGATAGACCTGCCTGGCACCTATTCGCTCTCCTGCTATTCGCCGGAAGAACTCTATGTGCGCAATTACCTGACAAAGCAGGTGCCCGACGTGGTTATCAATGTGATAGATGCAAGCAACCTGGAGCGTAATCTGTACCTCACGACCCAGCTCATCGACATGAATTTCTCCATGGTGGCTGCCCTGAATATGTATGATGAGTATGAGCGGCGTGGCGACCAGGTGGATCGCGACACGCTGAGCACCCTGTTTGGCATGCCTTTCGTGCCCACATCTTTTAAAAAAGGAATGGGCATCAAGGAACTGTTCCGTGCCGTCATACAGGTGTATGAGCACACCAACAGGCATGCGCGCCACATTCACATCAATTACGGGCATGAACTGGAAAAGGGCATTTCCGACATTCAGAAGTATCTGAAGGCCGACGAGAATGTGCGACTGGCATATTCCACGCGCTATTTGGCCATCAAGATGCTGGAGGGCGACAGCCATATAGAAGACTATGTGAGGCAGCACATTGCCTCGGACGATATTTTCGAGGTTCGCAATCATGCCGCCAAGCGCTTGGAGGAAGAAACGAAGACCGATGCCGAAACGGCAGTGATGGATGCAAAATATGGTTTCATTAACGGTGCTTTGACGGAGGCCAACTATCACAGGGGAAAGAAAAACGACACCTACTACACCACCCACCTCATTGATGGTGTGTTGTCTCATAAGTATTTGGGCTTTCCCATTTTCTTTCTGGTGCTGTTCGTCATGTTCCAGACCACGTTCAGCGTGGGCCAGTATCCCATGGACTGGATTGAAGCAGGCGTGGAGTGGCTGGGCAACATGGTGGGAAGCATTCTTCCTGACGGCCCCCTGCGTTCGCTCCTTGTCGACGGTGCCATCGCTGGCGTTGGAGCCGTCATCGTGTTTCTGCCCCAGATATTGATTCTCTATTTCTTCATCTCGCTCATGGAGGATTCTGGCTACATGGCTCGGGCTGCCTTCATCATGGACCGGCTGATGCACCGCATGGGGCTGCACGGAAAATCGTTCATTCCCCTCATCATGGGCTTTGGCTGCAACGTGCCAGCCATCATGGCCACGCGAACCATTGAGAGCCGGCGTTCGCGTCTCATCACAATGATGATCATTCCGTTCATGTCGTGTTCGGCCCGTCTTCCCATCTATGTCATGATCACGGGCACCTTCTTCGCCATGCAGTATCGGTCGTGGGTCATGCTGTCGCTCTACGTCCTGGGCATCTTCATGGCAGTGTTGGTGAGCAAGGTGTTTTCGGCTTTTGTCATCAAGGGCGAAGACACACCGTTTGTGATGGAACTGCCACCTTATCGCTGGCCCACGCCCAAGGCTATTGGCCGCCACACGTGGGAGAAAGGAAAGGAGTACTTGAAGAAAATGGGTGGCATCATCCTGGTGGCCTCCGTTCTGGTGTGGGCGCTGGAGTATTTTCCTCACGACGAGTCGCTTTCTGTTCAGCAGCAACAGGAGCAGTCTTACATAGGGCGCATTGGCAAAGCAGCAGAACCGCTGTTCAGCGCGCAGGGCTTCAACTGGAAGCTCGACGTGAGTCTCATTGCCGGTGTGGGAGCCAAGGAGATTGTGGCTTCGACCGTGGGCGTACTCTATTCGGGCGACGACTCGTTTGTCGACGACGACAGCTTCAGCGAAGACAGTCAGAAGTACACCCGCCTCAGAGCACTCATGTTGCAAGATGGTATCACCCCGTTGGTGGCCTATGCCTATCTTATTTTCATTCTGCTCTATTTCCCCTGCATTGCCACCATTGCGGCCATCAAGAACGAGACGCGCAGTTGGCGCTGGGCTCTCTTTGCTGCTGTCTATACCACCATCGTGGCATGGGCAGCATCGGCTTTGGTCTATCAGGTGGGGCGTCTCTTCATTTCATAGCAAGAAGTGCAAGATAATGTGTTGATTCTTTGCGATATAAGGAAAAATTTGTACCTTTGCGCAAAAATACTACATGACGTACCACATATTCAATCCAGAGCACGACATAGCGTTGGCCAGTAATCTGGCCAATTTTACGGCACCGCATGCAGGCCGTCAGTTGCGTCACGACCTGGGCTTCTTGCCTGTGTTGTGGGCCAGTGAGGGCGATGGCATCCTTGCAGACGATGCCGAGTTGGCCCGTAAAAGTATTGGAAAACTGTCAGCCCGATTGCCACATGCATCCAGGGCGCGCTTGCATGCATTTCAAGATTCTGTCTATACAATTAACCAAGCAGCGCGCAAAGACTCCTTGTCTTTCATTGAACCGTGGGGATGGGATGCTGCCTTAAAATCCTTACTGCTGCGTCACGGCATCAGCCCATCTTCCTTGCCTACTGACGAGACCCTTTCCACCATTCGTCAGCTGTCCCACCGGCAGCTTGCAGCCAGTCTTCTTCCGCAGTTGCGTGTCGATGGCACGGTGGGCCAGTCTTTTTTTTGCACCGACATGGCTTCCGTCTCTTCGCTGTTGCAGAGCCATGGGCGCTTGGTGCTCAAGGCCCCCTGGTCGTCGAGTGGTCGCGGACTTCGTTTCTTGCATGCCACCCAAGCGCCTGTATCCTCGCAGGAAGGCTGGATTAAGAATGTGGTGGCAGCGCAAGGCGCTGTCATGGCTGAGCCATATTATAATAAGGTGAAAGACTTCGGTATGGAGTTCTGCACCGATGGGGCTGGCCACACCACCTATTTGGGACTGTCGCTTTTCCACACCATGAACGGAGCCTATACGGGCAATGTGCTGGCCACTGAGAACTGGAAACAAAACCAACTGTCGGCTTTTCTGCCAGCAGAGCTGACCCACTTTGTCGAATCTGCCATTTGTGAGCAAACGGCGCGTCTCTTCCGCGACAAGTACAAAGGCCCCTTTGGCGTCGACATGATGATTGTGGCCCGCGACGATGCCGATGGCTTCTTGCTGCATCCCTGTGTGGAAATCAATTTGCGGCGCACCATGGGGCATGCAGCCCTTTCGCTGACACACCTTTTCAACCCCACCAGCGACGATGATGTGACGGGGGTGATGCGCATAAAATATGAAGACAATAACTATAAACTAATCTTGCAAAAACTATGATGAAAAGAAAAATGGCTTTGGCCGCCGTGCTGCTGTCAGCTCTGCTGGCTCAGGCACAGTACCGTTCTGCAGTGTGGAGTCCAGATAATGGCGACGGCACCTACACCAACCCCGTAATCAATGCCGACTACAGCGATCCCGACGTGTGTGTTGGAGCGAGTGGCGAAGACTACTACATGACGGCATCCAGTTTCCAGTGCGTGCCGGGACTGCCCGTTCTTCATTCAAAAGATTTGGTGAACTGGGAAATCATAAACTATGCTCTCACGGAACTTTACGAGGGCGACGAAGTTCTCGTCGAGCACTTCAAGACCCCTCGTCATGGCGAAGGTGTGTGGGCTCCCTCCATTCGCTATCACAACGGCGAATACTACATTTATTGGGGCGATCCCGATTTCGGTGTCTACATGGTGAAGACCAAGGACCCCGCAGGTAAGTGGGAGAAGCCGGTGTGTGTCATCAAAGGTACTGGCTACATCGACACCACCCCCCTGTGGGATGAAGACGGCCGTTGCTATCTGGTCAACGGTTGGGCCAACTCGCGCAGCAAGTTTGCCAGTGTGCTCACGGTTCGGGAACTTTCGGCCGACGGCACACGGCCCATCGGTCAGCCAGTGATTGTGTTCGATGGCAACGGAACCGAGAACCGCACCTGTGAAGGTCCCAAGTTCTATAAGCGTGATGGCTGGTACTGGATCATGTGTCCTGCAGGCGGTGTGCCCACAGGCTTCCAGCTGGCCATGCGCAGCAAGAGCCCCTTTGGCCCCTATGAACATAAGATTGTGCTGGAACAAGGCAAGTCGCCAGTGAACGGTCCTCATCAGGGTGGCTGGGTGCACACTAAGTATGGCGAAGACTGGTTCTTGCATTTCCAGGACAAAGAAGCCTATGGCCGTGTGGTTCATCTTCAGCCTGTTGACTGGACTACGGGTTGGCCCGTCATGGGCAAGAAGGGCGAGCCTGTGACAACCTATAAGAAGCCCAAATCATCGTCATCCACTATTGTCAATCCCGTTGAAAGCGACGAGTTCAATTCGCCTGTGGTGGGCAAGCAATGGGAGTGGCACGCCAACTACGACGAAAAATACGGCATGCCTACGGCCTTTGGCACCTTCCGCATCTACACCTATAAGTTGTCGCAAGGTTGGAAGAACTTCTGGGAAGTGCCCAACCTGCTGCTGCAGAAGACTCCTGCCGACCAGTTTGTGGTTACTGCCAAGATGCGCTTCACCTCAAAGGCCGACGGACAGTTTGGCGGTCTCATCATGATGGGACTCGACTATTCGGCCCTGGTGGTGAAGAGGGTAGGCGAGGAGTTCCAACTGGTGCAAATGACGTGCAAGGCAGCCGATAAGGGCAAACAGCAGACAGAAGACGTGATTGCCACTCTGAAGCCCACGGCGAAAGACGAGATTACGTATAAGCCGGGCATTCACGAAGATATTTACTTGCGCCTGTCGGTGGCCGACTCCAAACTGCATTTTGCCTACAGCATGAATGGCAAGAAATTCACCGATTGCGGAACTGAGTTCCAGATGAAGGAAGGCAAATGGATTGGTGCCAAGTTTGGCTTCGTGTCGGCCGAGACCGATGCCAAGGCCGACCGTGGCTGGGTTGAAGCCGACTGGATTCGCGTCACGAAGTGAATGAGTCAGTGAGTTCTCTTACTATCAGAAATTCAGATTGATGCCTCCCATGAAGGTGGCACGGGGCATGGGAAATCCCAGATTGATTTCATAGCTCTGTGCCAGCAGATTCTCGCCCCGCAGCCACAGCGTCACTTGGCGAGTGGCCTGATAGCTCACGGTGGCATTGAGCAGCAGCACGTTCTCCTTTTGTTCGTTTTGGCCCACGGCGGTGTAAAGCCCGTTCAGATACTGCAGGCCAGCCACCGCGTTCCAATGGCAGCAGTTCCAGCGTGCGCCCAGATAACCCTTATATTTGGGAGCAGCCACGACGGGGTTCTTCATGTGCAGCAGCGAGTGGTTGGTGGTCAGACTGAGGTGAACATTCACGTTGTAGTTGGCCTCCAGCTCAATGCCGTAGTTTTCCACCTCGCCCGTGTTCATGTTGCGTTGCTTTCCTCCCACAGTTATCGTCTGAATCAGGTTGTCGCCTTTCAGATAGTACAGGTTGGCACCATAGGCAAGGCTGCCCACGCGGTGACGCCATGACAGCTCGTAGTGCCAGATGCGCTCTGGCTCCAGACTGTCGTTGGCCATGGCATACAGATAGAGGTCTTTCATCGTTGGGTTGCGATAGCCCTTGCTCACCATGGCCTTCAACTGGCCGTTGCCGGTGGGGCGCACCACGATGCCAGCCTGGGGAATCAGCTCGGTGCCAGCCACAGAGTGATGGTCTATGCGCAAGCCCGCATCCATCGTCAGCCAGCTGGTCAGTTCCTGGCTGAAGTCCACATAGCCGGCCACTTCGTTGCGGTGTGACTTGCTGTAGCTGGGCTTGCCTTCGTTGGTCACCTCGCCCGTCAGCTTCGACGTGTTGTAGGCATGGCCGTAGATGTGTTGATAGTCGAAACCAGCCGTCAGGCGGTTGCCCTCAAACAAGCTGACGCTTTGATAGAGCGACACCCCGGTGAGGTTGTCCTTGGAACGGAAGTAGTAGTCGCGCTGGTCGGGACCGTTGCCCTTGGCACGTCCCACCTCCCAGCCATCGTCAATGCGGTGGTTGCCAAAGTTGGTAAACACGCTCAGTGCACCACTGGTGCGGTTGTAGTGGTTCTCCAGGCTCACGGTGGCCTCGCCACGCGTAATCCACTGGTCGCGGTCAAAGATGGGCTTGTCGGTTGTGCCAGGGTCGCTGCCCTCAAAGCGAGTCAGATTGGCCTCTGCATAGGTGTGCCAGTGGCTGTTCAGGTCGTAGCCCAGTTTTGCGTAGCCACTTTGCTGCTCGAAGCCCATGCGTGGCCGATGGTTGTCTGATCGGTTATATTGCACACCGATGGTACTGCTGAATGCCCCTTTTCGTGTCTGGTTGCTCACCTGTGTCTGCACGGTGCCATAGCTGCCAGCCCCCAGGTTGATGTGGGTGTGCGAACCGTCTTCTTTCATGCTGCGGGTCACGATGTTCAGCACACCACCCATGGCGTTGGAGCCATAAAGCACCGAGGCAGGTCCGCGCAGCACCTCGACACGCTCAGCCATCAGCGTTTGATAGCTGTCGGAAATGGGATGCCCGTAGAAGCAGTCCTCCGCTTCCGCCGTTGATGCCACGCAGGTTGATGCCGCCGGCGGCACCATTGCTCACACCGTAGCCCATCAGGCCACGGCTGGTGACAAAGAGACTTGGCACCAGTTCGCTCACGGTGGGCAACACGTTGGTGCGCTGTTGCTCCGTCAGTTTCTCACGCCCAATGACCGTCACCGTCATTGGCAGATGGTGCACGCTGGTGGCATTTCGCGCACCAGTCACCACCACCTCCTGCAGGCTCAAAGAGTCGTTGGGTTCTTCTGCCCATGCAGCAGAAGCAAACAAAAATGTGCCCACAGCCGAAGCTGTGAGCACCGAAGCTAATCTCCTTGTCATTTGTCAATACTGATCAGTTCATATTTCTTGGAACCAAATCCAATCTTTTCCGCATAGTCCGTAATGTAGGTGCCGTGCTGGCGATTGATGCGCTGAATGAGTGGCTTGTTGTCGTCGCCGGGCTTTCCTTGATAGTTGAACACCATGTCCAGACAGGCTTGGTCCACAGCCACGGGGTCCAGACTGGCCACGATGCCCATGTCTTTCAGTTCGGGCTTGGCAGGATGTCCGTCGCAGTCGCAGTCCACCGACATGTTGTTCATCACGTTGATGTAGACAACCTTTCCACTGAAGTAATTGTGTACGGCCTGAGCAGCAGCGGCCATCGACTCCAGAAACAAATCCTGCGTGTCGCCTGCAGCCAGCGTGCCGGGATTCCATGCCGTTTTCGGGTCGTCGCTCTTGCCAGCCGAGTGAATGTAGCACTTGCCAGCCGTTGAGGCCACACCAATCGAGGCATTCTTCATCACGCCGCCAAAGCCACCCATGGCGTGCCCCTTGAAGTGGGCCAGGTTGATCATGAAGTCATAGTTGGCCAGATGCTCGCCCACGATGTCATACTTCAGGTGCTTCTTGTCCTGTATGGGAATGCGAATCTGTCCGAACTCGTCCATCAGGTCCACGGCAAAGATGCTGTCGAAGCCGTGCTCATGAATGGTCTGCCAGTGCTGCTTGGGGGCCATGCGTGTGCCCGGGTAGGCCGTGCAGCACTCTACGATGGTTCCGTTCACCTCGTCCACCAGGTTGCGTATGAGCGTTGGCTTCAGGTAGTGTGTGTTGCCGCCTTCGCCTGTAGATATTTTCACCGCCACGCGGCCTGTAGCCTCCAAGCCCAGTGCCTTGTAGATTTTCACCAGCGACTCGGGCGTAATCTCTTTCGTCATGTAGACCTTGCTTTGTCCGAAGGCTGCTGCCGAGAACAGCATCAGCATGGCTGCAGCCATCATTTTTGTTTTCTTCATCATTTTTTTTACTTTATTTTTGTCTTTAGTTCGTAAGTCCGTTCCATTTCACGTTGCAAAATTAGTAAGAAAAAATGAATTTCGTATTATAAATATTACGGAAATACTTACCATTATTACTTTTTTGTAATCAATCTGTCATATCACTCAAGGAAAGCATCCGCAGGAATATCACTTGCGGGTCGTAAACATGATGGTTAGACATCGCAAACCATATAGTTACACAACGAAAACCACATAGTTACTATGTTTGCAGACGCTAACGATAGTCATGAAGCAGAAAGAATATATCATTCGCAGGCAATATGTTGTATTAACCACTTTGCAAGGTGGTGTCAGGTTGTAGATGTTGCATTATTTAAGATTTTTAATCATTAAGCGTATTTTCTAAATCATCAATTGAAGGCAATTCTGATTTAAGCTCTTCTAAAAAAAACACCGTCTGAACAAGCGCGAGAATCGCTTCGCGGTCAGGAAAAATATTTTTGCCCGAAATTTCTGAGTTATGAGGACGGTTCGTAAGTGATTGTCATTCAGATGTGTGCGCGAATTTTGCTGTGAGGATGCTTCTCGCTGCCCTGCAACGGAGGCCCCATTGCCTTGCAACGGAGCCCCCGTTGCAAGGCAAGGGGACGTCGATTGCAGGGCAAAAGTGGCCTTTCTGGCACGCAACGGGGCCTCTGTTGTGCTCCGCGTTGTTGCCGACAAGCAGGCAAGAGGCTGCAGATGGGGCGAAAAAGGGGCATGTACCGTTCTATTTTGCAATTTTTTTTTGTAAAGATTATCGAAAATACGGAGGCCGTTTCAGGTTAATTCTTAATTCATTTATAAATATTTAATGGCAAAAAAATTCTTTATTCATTATTATTTATTACTTTTGCACTGGAATTGCAAAAACGTAAGGTAAAAGATAATGGCAAAGAAGAGGAAAAAACGGGCTGATGACAGCCCCTCGTTTGTTGAAACGATAGGACTCACCAATATATTCCACAACGAAAAGCTGAATTTCTTCCTGGGCTTGCTGCTCTTTGCACTGGCCTTCTATTTTGTGCTTTCGTTTGTGTCGTTCTTCACCACAGGACAGGCCGACCAGAGCCTGATTGAGAACCTGCGCGCGGACGAGATGAATAATGAAGACGGCAAGTTTGGCAACTATTGCGGTTCGATAGGAGCCTTTACCGCCTATTTCTTCATCAAGCAGTGCTTCGGGCTGCCCGCGTTCCTGATTCCGGCGTTTCTGTTTCTGGCTTCGCTCCATCTGATGAAAGCCTACAGGCTGAATCTCTGGAAGCTGTTCTTCTCGTTGATGGTGCTCATGGTGTGGCTGTCGGTGGCCATGGCCAAGTTTCTCTCGCCGTTTATGGACAGCAGCCATTTTTGTCCCGGTGGCGATCATGGACTGGTTGCCTGTCAGTGGATTGAGGGCTATGTGGGTGCTCCAGGGCTCACGGCTGTGCTGGCACTGGTGGCGCTGGCCTATCTCACCTATCTGAGCACAGAAACGGTGTTCATGATTCGCAAGCTGCTGAACCCCACCAAGTTCCTCGACCGCATCAAGTTCAAGGTGGTCGACACGTCGCAGGACGAGATTGAGCCTGAAGACAGTTATGAGAACCAGATTGAGACGCAGGACGACCCCACGGTGTTTGACAATCCGCAGACGGAGACGGTGGAGTTTACCGACCTTTCTGTGGAACCCGTTCCCGGTGACGATGCTGCTAAAGCAGAGCCCCAGAAGGAGTCACAGAAGGAGCTGAAGAAGGAACCGCAAGAAGTGGGACTGGACGTGGCGCTGGGCGAAGAAGACGAGAAAGCCAGTGGCCAGCTGGTGGAAACGGCTGTGCAGGACTTGGAGCCCTACGACCCCAAGCGCGACCTGGAGAACTATCGCTATCCCACGCTCGACCTGCTGAAGGCGTATGAGAACGACGGCAAGCCCTTCATCGACATGGAGGAGCAGACCCAGAACAAGAACCGCATTGTGGAGGTGCTGCGCAACTTTGGCATCGACATCACGTCGATCAAGGCCACCGTGGGCCCCACCATCACGCTCTATGAGATTACGCCGGCGCAGGGTGTGCGCATTTCGAGAATCAGAACGCTCGAAGACGACATTGCGCTGAGCCTGAAGGCACTGGGCATTCGCATCATTGCGCCCATTCCCGGCAAGGGCACGATAGGCATTGAGGTGCCTAACGCCAAGCCGCAGACGGTGTCGATGCAGAGCGTGCTGAACTCGAAGAAATTTCAGGAAACAACGATGGACCTGCCCTGTGCCATGGGCAAGACCATCACCAACGAGGTGTTCATGTTCGATCTGGCCAAGGCTCCCCACCTGCTGGTGGCCGGTGCCACGGGTCAGGGCAAGTCGGTGGGACTGAATGCCATCCTCACCTCTTTATTATATAAGAAGCACCCCGCCGAACTGAAGATTGTGCTGGTGGACCCGAAGATGGTGGAGTTCAGCATCTATTCGAACATTGCCAACCACTTCCTGGCCAAGGTGCCCGACGAGAACGCGTCGCCCATCATTACCGACACGAAGAAGGTGGTGAGAACGCTGCAAAGCCTCTGCGTGGAGATGGACACCCGCTACGAGCTGCTCATGGCTGCCGGCGAGCGCAACATCAAGGACTATAACCGCAAGTTCATTGCCCGCAAGCTGAATCCGGAGCATGGCCACAAGTTCATGCCCTATATTGTGGTGGTGATCGACGAGTATGGCGACCTGATCATGACCGCAGGCAAGGAGATAGAGCTGCCCATTGCCCGCATTGCGCAGAAGGCCCGTGCCGTGGGCATTCACATGATCATTGCCACGCAGCGCCCCACGACCAACATCATCACGGGCACCATCAAGGCCAACTTCCCTGCCCGCATTGCCTTCAAGGTGAGCCAGGGCATCGACTCGAAGACTATTCTGGACCGCATGGGCGCACAGCAGCTCATAGGTCGTGGCGACATGCTCTATCTGGCTGGCACAGAGCCCATTCGCGTGCAGTGTGCTTTTGTCGACACGCCCGAGGTGGTCGACATCAACAACTTCATTGCCGCCCAGCAAGGATATCAGGAACCCTTCGAACTGCCCGAACCCGCCGTGGACGAAGGCGACGACGTGGGTGGTGGCAACTCCGACGTGGACCTGAGCCACCTGGACCCCATGTTCGAAGATGCTGCACGCCTGATTGTGGCCAAGCAGTCGGGCTCGACCAGTCTCATTCAGCGTCAGTTTTCGATAGGCTACAACCGTGCCGGCCGACTGATGGACATGATGCAAAAGGCTGGTGTGGTGGGCGAGGCCCATGGCTCGAAGCCCCGCGAAGTGCTCATACAAGACGAACTGAGTTTGGAACAATTATTAAACGCGCTTAGAAAATAATGAAGAAGACACTATTTATCATTGCCAGCATGCTGCTGGTGTTTGCCGGTGTGGCTATGGGCCAGACGGCCAAGTCGGTGCTCGACAAGTGTGCCGCAACCATCAGTGCCAAGGAAGGCATTCAGGCCAACTTCACCATGCAGAGTGCCCAGTACAGCAATGTGAGTGGCACCATTGCCGTGAAGGGCAAGAAGTTTCGCGCTTCCACGCCGCAGGCCACGATGTGGTTCGACGGCACCACGCAGTGGACCTATCTGAAGAAAAACAACGAGGTGAGCGTGGTGACACCCACCGAGGCCCAGTTGCAGGCCATCAATCCCTATAACTTCATCAACATGTATAAGAAGGGATTCAAGTACACCATGAACACCACGGCAGCGGCCTATAACGTGCACCTCACGTCGACCAATGCCAAGCGCAAGGTGCAGGAAATCTTCATCACCGTCGACAAGAAATCGTACGCACCCACAGAGGTGAAGATGCTGCAAGGCCAAAAGTGGACCACCTTCACAATCTCGAACCTGAAGAAGGCCAGCCTGGCCGACGATGCGTTCCGATTCAACTCGAAGGAGTTTCCTTCGGCTGAGGTGATTGACCTTCGCTAGCTCAAAAACTCAGAAACTCAAAAACTCACCCTCACATGACCCGTTTGCAACTTTTCCTGTTGTTGCGCCACAACAATCAGTTGGGCTTTCGCCGGTCGCCAGCTTTCGAGCAAAGCATGGTGGCCAAGGTGCTTGCCATCATTGGTGGTGGGTTCATGTCGATTTATCTCATTGGCATAGGCGTGATGATGGCCATGGCAGCCAATGAGGGCGACATGCCGGCCTTTGTGCTGGTCATCCTGCCATTGCTGTTGCTGATTGACTTCGGCATGCGCTTCATGGCCCAGCAAACGCCCGTGATGCTCATGAAACCCTACATGCTGCTGCCCATGCCGCGCAGAGCCGTGATCGACACCTTTCTGACGACGTCGGTCTGCAGTGGCTGGAATGCCCTGTGGCTTGCACTCTTCGTGCCCTATTTCATTATAACATGGGCAGGTGGCACATCATTCCTTGTGGCGCTCACTGTGCTGCTCTGCGGCATGCTGCTCGTCATGTTCAACAGTCAGTGGTATCTGCTGGTGCGCACGCTGGTGGCACGCTCGCTGCTGTGGTGGCTGGTGCCTGCAGCGTTCTATGGGCTGTACTTTGGCTTGATGCTGTCTGACGACCAGCTGCATCTTTTTGAGGCTGCTGCCGACTTCGTGGCCGAACAGGGAGGCTCCTGGTGGATGCTGCTGCTCTGCTTTGGCTTGCTGGCCGTGCTGCTGTGGATCAACAGAACCATGCAGTATGCCTTTGTGTATGAAGAGATTGCGCGCGAAGAGAAACAGGCCACGGCACTGAAGCAGGTGTCAGACTTCACCTTCCTGGAGCGTTTCGGCCAGGTGGGCGAGTACCTGAAACTGGAGCTGAAGAGCATCATGCGCAACAAGGCCATCCGTTCGCGTGTGCTGATGAGCCTGGGACTGGTGGTCGTGCTGTCGCTCATCATCACGTTCAGCGACATATACGACAATTTCCTGATGCTCAATTTCTGGTGCTACTACTGCTTCAGCATCTATGGCGAAACGGCTCTTGTCAAGGTCATGGGGCCCGAAGGCAACTATATAGACCTGCTCATGGTGCATCGCGAAAACACACTGTCGCTCCTGCGGGCCAAGTACTATTTCCACGTGTCCATACTGCTGGTGCCGCTGCTGCTCATGTTGCCTGCCGTCTTTGCGGGCAAGTTCTCGCTGCTGATGATGGCCGCCTATCTGTTTGTTTCCAGTGGTCTGCTCTATTTCATCATGTTCCAGTTGGCCGTCTACAACAAGCAGACGCTGCCGCTCGACCGCAAACTCACGGGCAAGGGCAACATGGAGAACGGCTTGCAGCTCGTGCTGGAACTGACGGCCATGTTTGCCCCCCTACTCATGGCAACCGTTCTGCTGCTTGTGCTGGATGAAGAGAATGCCTATTTCGTCCTGATTGTGATAGGACTGTTCTTCACCGTGACCCATCCTTGGTGGCTGCGCAATGTGTATGCCAGGATGATGGCCCGAAAATATGAGAACCTGGAAGGCTTTCATGCCAGCAGGTCCTGACGGAACAATGATAGAATATTCGTACAGAAAAAATTACTAACAAAAACAAAGAATCATACAATGAAACGACATCTACTGACAATCATTTCCGTGCTTGCGCTTCTGACGGCAATGGCGCAGACCCCTTTCGTGAAGGGAAAGGTCATTGATCAGAAGCTCACTGAGATAGCCCTGGAGCAAGACAGCGTGCAGATGAGCTTTGCCCAGGCTGCCACACAGCGGGCCAGCAAGGCCGATGTGATGGTGTCCTTCGCACAGCCGGGCGTGATCGAGAGCCGTGGCTGGCTGGAGTCGGCCTACGCCAAGTTCTCGCTTTATCCCGGTGCCTCGGGCTATCATGTCTATGTGAAGGGAGGCAACAAGAAAGCCTATGAGCTGATCGACGCTCAGCTGGTGAGAAACTATGGTGCCTATGGTCGTGCCGATGTGGTGGGCCTGACGCCTGCCGACGACTACCAGCTGCGCGTGGTGCCCATTGATGCCGAGGGAACAGAGATAGCCTCGGCTGCCGTTGAGACTGGAAAACTCACGGTGATGGCCTACGATCGTCAGGGCTATGCCCATTTCAAATATGATAAAGGAGTGGGAGCCTATAACAACGACGGTTCGCTGAAGCAGGGTGCTGTTGTGATCTATGTCACGGCGGCCACGGCCAAGACCGTGAAAGCACGCTTGTCGAGTGGCGAGTTCACCGGATTGCAGGCCATCATTGCCGCCTATGAGGAGGGCAACGTGACCAATCCGCTGGCCGTGCGCTTCATTGGCACAGTGAAGGCTGCCGACGTAGACGAGTTTGGCAGCAAGGAAGAGGGCATACAGGTGAAGGGAAAGGCAGCACACAGCGAGCTGAACATCACCTTCGAGGGCATTGGCGACGATGCCACCATTCATGGCTTTGGCTTTCTGTGCCGCAAGACCAGGAGCGTGGAGTTTCGCAACCTGGGCATCATGCGCTGCATGGACGACGGCATTTCGCTCGATACCGATAATTCGCACATCTGGATGCACCATATCGACGTGTTCTACGGAGTGCATGGCTCTGGCGACCATATCAAGGGCGACGGTGCCATCGACGTGAAAGGCAACTCGCAGTTTGTCACCCTGTCTTACTCCCACTTCTGGGACACGGGCAAGAGCAACATGTTTGGCATGAAGAGCGAGAACGGACCCAACTATATTTCCTATCATCACAACTGGTTCGACCACAGCGACTCGCGCCATCCGCGCATTCGCACCATGAGCGTTCATGTGTATAACAACTACTACGACGGCAATGCCAAGTATGGCGTAGGTGTCACCACGGGTGCCAGCTGCTTTGCCGAGAACAACTACTTCCGCCATGCCCATGACCCACTGCTCAGTTCGAAACAGGGCACCGATGCCAAGGGCGACGGCACCTTCTCGGGCGAAAATGGCGGCATCATCAAGTCGTTTGGCAACATCTATGCCGAAACGGAGGGCAGCAGCTACTACACGCCCATTACCTATCAGACCAACAAGACCAGCTTTGACTGCTATGAGGCCACGACCCGCAACGAGCAGGTGCCTGCCGACGTGAAGACGCTTGCGGGCGGAACCTCCTACAATAACTTCGATACCGACCCGCAGCTCATCTATGAACTGACACCCGACGCCACGGCCGATGTGCCCGCACTGGTTACGGGACAGTATGGCGCCGGCCGAATGAACCACGGCGATTGCCAGTTTGTGTTCAACAATGCCGTTGACGATACTGACTATGCTGTGAACGCAGAACTGGAAAAACTCATCGACAGCTATCAGTCGTCGCTCCTGGGCATCTTTGGCCAGGAGGCTTCGCAGCAGGGTGGGGAAGAACCCACCGACACCACCAGTCAGGGCACTCATCCTGTGGTGGAAGGCACCATTCTTTGCACGTTCGACAAGAACGGCACACCAAGTTCGTCGCTCTTTACCGTTGGTGGCAATGGTTCCAACTCGAAGGGCAGCGCCACAATCGATGGCGCCACATACGACACCTGCCTGAAGATGGAATCGAGCACCAGCGTGAAGTTCTCCATTGCACAGAAGATGCAGCTGACGCTCTACTTTGCTAGCACCGAAACGGCCAGCATCAAGATTAATGGTACAAAGATTACCGGCACGGGCAACACCTATACACAGGTGCTGGAAGCTGGCGACTACGAGCTGACAAAGGACAAGTCGGTGAATCTGTTTGGCATCAAGCTCGAACCACTGGAATAGTTTTGTGAGTTCTGTGAGTTCTTGAGTTTTTGACCTTGCAAACTATTGAGAACCCGTTGCATGCAAAGCGAATTATTGCAAACCAAAATGTTTGCGTAATTCGCTTTTTTCGTTTATCTTTGCGGCATGAATCAGATGTTGACGATATTGACCAACCGCGAGCTGTTCCTTTTAATAATAGGTACGGTGACCTATGTGGCCCTGTTTATGGTGATGCTGCAGAGCAACCGCCGCAAGATTCTGCTGCTGCAAGAGCGACTGAGCAAGGTGCACACCCTGCTCGACGAGCAGGATGTGGAGGCCAACAGGCAGAAGATTGTCGCTCTGGAAACCCTGATCAAAAAGCTGGGCGACGAGAACTCGACCCTGAAACTGGAACTCGAGGAAAAGAAAACACGGCTGGACTATGCCAACACCATTGCACGCATAGAGAACGAAAAACGGCAACGCGCCGAGACCGATATATTTAATTCGGACATTTACATGAAGATCAAGCAACTGTTGCAGGAAGGCCGCAGCATGAGCGACGAGCACTGGCCGCAGTTGGCAACGCTGGTCGATGGTCTTTACACAGGCTTCACCGAAAAGCTCTACAGCCTGTATCGTCTGTCGGAACAAGACTACCATGTGTGCTTGCTCACCAAGGTGCGCATTGCTCCCAAGGACATAGCCCTGCTCACGGCCCATTCCAAGGAGAGCGTGGCCACCACACGCAGCAGGCTGTATCAGAAAATATTCGGCAAGAAAGGTTCGACCAAGGACTGGGACGACTTTGTGCTGTCGCTATAAATATAAAAAGAGGTGTCATCCAGACGTGGCTGTTGGCCATGCAGAATGAGAAACGTATAACCCTTTAAACCAGAATACAGTATGATAGAGTATCTTTCAGCCAATTTGTGGCAAATGTGGGCAGTGATAGCCGTATTGGGACTGCTGCTCGAACTGTCGTCGGGCGATTTCTTCATCATGTGTTTCGCCATTGGTGCCGTGGGTGCTGCTGTGGTGTCGCCCTTTGCCGGCTTCTACTGGCAGTTGGGCGTGTTTGCAGTGGTCACGCTGTTCAGCATCTTCCAGGTGCGGCCTTTTGCCCTGCGCTATCTTCATCGGGGCGAAGACAATCGTGTGAGCAATGCCGATGCCATCATTGGGCAGACGGGCCGTGTCAGCCAGACCATCCCTGCCGGAGGCTTCGGTCGTGTGGCCCTGAGTGGCGACGACTGGAAGGCAGAGGCCGTTGATCAGGAAGAACTGCCGGTGGGAACCCCCGTGCGGGTTGTCTCGCGCGAAAGCATCATCATCACCGTTGAAAGAATTTCACACGTATGAATGAATGTTTTTTTGATTTCGACATTCTCTAATTTTTAAAACTTTCATATTATGGGACTTTATGTGTTATTAGCCATTGTGCTGTGCGTCATTGTTTTTGCCAAGATGGCGCTGGTTATCATTCCGCAGTCGGAAACCAAGATTATTGAGCGCCTGGGCCGCTATCATGCCACGCTGAATCCGGGCATCAATGTCATTGTGCCTTTTATCGACAAGGCAAAGAACATCGTGGTGCTGCACCACGGTCGCTACGTCTACTCGTCGACCATCGACCTGCGCGAGCAAGTCTACGACTTCCCCAAGCAGAACGTGATTACGAAAGACAATGTGCAAACCGAAATTAATGCGCTGCTCTACTTCCAGATTGTAGACCCCTTCAAGGCCACCTATGAAATCAACAACCTGCCCAATGCCATCGAGAAGCTTACGCAGACCACCCTGCGTAATATCATTGGCGAGCTGGAACTGGATGAGACGCTTACCTCGCGCGACACCATCAACACCAAACTGCGCGCCGTGCTCGACGATGCCACCGACAAGTGGGGCGTGAAGGTGAACCGCGTGGAGCTGCAAGACATCACGCCTCCCGACTCTGTGCTCACCGCCATGGAGAAGCAGATGCAGGCTGAGCGCAACAAGCGTGCACAGATTCTTAACTCTGAAGGACAGAAAGCAGCCGAGATATTGGCTTCGGAGGGCGAAAAGACTGCTATGGTGAACCGTGCCGAGGCTGCCAAGCAGCAGGAGATACTGAGGGCCGAAGGTGAGGCTCAGGCTCGCATTCGCAAGGCAGAAGCCGAGGCAAAAGCCATCGAACTGATTACCGAGGCCGTGGGCAAGAGCACCAACCCTGCCAACTATCTGCTGGCACAGAAGTACATTCAGATGATGCAGGAACTGGCCGAAGGCGACAAGACCAAGACCGTTTATCTGCCTTACGAGGCAACCAACCTGCTGGGCAGTCTGGGTGGCATCAAGGATTTGTTCAAGTCGGAATAAAAGAATTTGTTCAAATCGGGATGAATGTCCAATTCATTCGCAAAAAAGAAGGCATCTTCCCACCATTGGGAAGATGCCTTCTTTAGCTGTAAGCTTATGATTAGTTAGAATGGTAAGTCGTCGGCTGTGCTCTCGCTTGCAGGCTCTTGTGCGGGGGGGAATGGGGCGTTGGCACCTTGAGCCTCGGCTGGCTGCTGGGGGGCAAAGGGCGTAGCTGAAGGCACAGCCTGAGCCACTTGACCGCGAATGATGTTGTAAGCACGAATATCATTGAACCAGCGACCATTGTACTCACGTGCATCAATGTCGAACTGAACGGTTAGTTCTTCACCTGGTTGAATGTTGAATTGCTTGATGCGATCTTCGCCAAAAATATTAAATACCATCTTACGCGGATACTGTCCAGGCACTTCTATTACGTACTCCTGTGTCATCCAGGGTTTTTGTGTACGTGCAGACACACCGCTTCTTGCCTCCATGATGGCAATCACTTTTCCTGTTAAATCCATAATCTTGTTGCTATTATTTTTGTATTTTTTCAAATTCGTTTGCGAAATTACTAAAATAGTTTGAAAACAAATAATTTTTTCGCAATATTTTTGCAACAGACACACTTTTTTTGTATTTTTGTAGTCTGAATAGAAAACAACAACAATAATTATAAAGAATATGAGATTTTCTGTATCAAGTACTGCCCTGAGCAGCCGTTTGCTGGCGCTTTCGAGAGTCATCAATAGCAAGAACTCGTTGCCTATTTTGGGCGATTTCCTGTTTGAAATCATTGATGGTCGACTGAACCTCACAGCTTCTGACAGTGAGGTGATGATGAAGACAACGATGGAACTGAACGAGGCTGATAGCGACGGGCGCTTCTGCGTGGGCAATCACGATTTGCTGGAAGCTGTGAAAGGCATTTCTGAGCAGCCCATCTCTTTTGAGGTGAATCAGAGCGATAACATTGCCCGCATCAGCTATCAGAACGGTATGTTCTCGCTGCCCGTTGAGAATGCCGACGAGTTTCCGCAGCCACAGCAGGTGGGTGACGGCGTACATGAGATAACTATCAGCACGCAACTGCTGAGCGACAACATCAACCGTTCTATCTTTGCCACCGCACAAGACGAGTTGCGCCCTGTGATGAACGGAATTTACTTTGATCTCACTCCGGAGTGTCTAGCCATCGTGGCCAGCGACGGTCACAAGTTGGTGCGCAACAAGGTGCTCACCATCCATAGCGAGGAGCCTGCCTCCTTCATCCTGCCCAAGAAGCCAGCCTCTTTGCTGAAGGGCGTGCTGGGCAAGAATGGTGGCGACGTGGTGATTCGCTTTGACGACCGCAATGCTGAGGTGAACTATGAAGACGGCGTGCTCATTTGTCGCTTGATTGAGGGACGCTACCCCAATTACAACTCGGTGATTCCGCAGAGCAACCCCAATCAGCTCACGGTGGACCGTATGAGTTTGCTTTCTGCTTTGCGTCGTGTGCAGCCCTTCTCAAACGATTCGAGCAATCTCATTCGCTTCCATGTGGAAAATGGAACCCTGCAACTCGATGCAGAAGACTATGACTTCTCGAAGACGGCTACGGAGCGCATGACCTGTGACTACAATGGAATGCCGATGAGCATTGGTTTCAAGGGTTCTTCTTTCATTGAGATTCTTAGCAACTTCGACTGCGAACAAGTGCTCATTCAGCTGGCCGACCCCAGCCGTGCTGGCTTGGTGCTGCCTTCTGAACAGCCCGAGAATCAGGACGTGCTGATGCTCATGATGCCTATGCTGATTAATGATTAAACGAGAATCATGAAACTCAATCTAACGAAACCACTGGTCGTCTTCGATTTGGAGACGACCGGTCTTGATTTAGTCAAGGACCGTATTATTCAGATATCTTATATTAAGGTGTTTCCCGACGGACGCGAGGAAAGAGGCGATCACCTGATCAATCCTGAATGCCACATTCTGCCCGTCATTACACAGCTCACTGGCATCAGCGACGATGATGTGAAGGACAAGCCTACCTTCAAGCAGTTGGCCAAAACGCTGAGCGATAAGTTTACAGGCTGCGACTTTGCCGGCTATAACTCGAACCACTTTGATATTCCCCTGTTGGCAGAAGAGTTTTTGCGCGCAGGCATTGATTTTGACTTCTCTAAGTGTCGGCTCATTGATGCACTCACCATCTTCCGCAAGATGGAAAGTCGCAACCTGGCAGCTGCCTATAAGTTCTTTTGCGGCCGAAAGATGGAAGACGACTTCGAGGCACACCGTGCCGACCAGGATACTGAGGCAACCTACCGTGTGCTGATGGGCGAACTGGATTACTATACCGAAGAGCATCAGCGCGAACTGGGCGAAGATCCCGAAGGTCGTGTGCTGCAAAACGATATGGCTTTCCTGGCCGAGTTCTCCAAGACCAACAACAACGTTGACTTTGCAGGGCGCATTGTTTGGGGCGAAGCCAAGGATGCCAAGGGCAACACCATCTTGGATAAAGATGGAAAGCCTGTCATGACGGAGTACTTCAATTTTGGCAAGCACAAGGGAAAGACCGTGGCCGATGTGTTGCGCTATGATTCGGGCTATTATGCTTGGATTCTTTCGGGCGACTTTACCTATAACACCAAGCAGGTGCTCACGCGCATTCGTCTGCGTGAGGCACAGAAGAACAAATAGCTTGTTTTACATGATGAGTGGATTATGCTGAAAGGAAAGAAAATTGTTCTTGGCATTACGGGGTCGATAGCTGCCTACAAGGCTTGCTATATCATCAGAGGTCTGATCAAGGCTGGTGCTGAAGTGCAGGTGGTTATAACGCCGGCAGGCAAGGAATTTATCACGCCCATCACGTTGTCGGCACTGACGCAGAAGCCCGTCATTAGTGATTTTTTCTCGCAACGTGACGGCACTTGGAACAGTCATGTGTCGCTCGGACTGTGGGCTGATGCCATGCTCATTGCTCCTTGTACGGCGTCTACGCTTGGAAAGATGGCAAACGGTGTGGCCGATAATATGCTCATCACCACTTATCTTTCGATGAAGGCTCCTGTGTTCATTGCTCCTGCCATGGATCTTGATATGTATGCCCATCCATCCACTCAGCACAACATGGAACGGCTTCGCTCTTTTGGCAATCGAATCATTGAGCCTGGCAGTGGCTTCCTGGCCAGCGGACTGGAAGGGAAAGGCAGAATGGAAGAGCCAGAAAAGATAGTGGACAGTCTGGATCGTTTCTTCGAAGAGAAAGACTTGGACGGCAAACGCATCATGATCACAGCTGGTCCCACTTATGAAAAGATTGACCCTGTGCGTTTCATTGGCAACTACAGTAGCGGGAAAATGGGCTTTGCACTGGCACATGAGTGTGCACGTCGTGGAGCTGAGGTTACGCTGATAGCCGGTCCTGTGGCACTGAAAACCAATCATCCGGCCATTCGTCGTGTGGATGTGGAAAGCTGTCAGCAAATGTTTGAGGCTGCCAAGGAAAACTTTTCTTCGCAAGATGCCGCTATACTCTGTGCGGCGGTGGCCGACTTTCGTGCCGATGCTGTTGCCACAGAGAAAATCAAGAGGGTGGGGCAGACGATGGATTTGCATCTGGTTCCCAATCCTGATATTGCCAAGGAATTGGGGGACATGAAGCAGGAAGGACAGATTCTTGCTGGCTTTGCTCTTGAGACCAATGACGAGGAACAGAATGCCCAGCACAAGCTGAAAAAGAAGAATTTCGATTTCATTGTGCTCAACAGTCTGCGCAATGCCGGCACTTGCTTTCAAAGCGATGACAATCAGATTAGCATTTTGTCGCGCAGCGGCAAGCACGATTTTGTCAAGAAACCAAAGCTGGAGGTGGCCCACGATATTGTGGATGAGCTAAAGGCATACATGAATCATCAAAAGTAGATACCATCATGCAAATGAAACGATTTGTTATGACATCATTGTGCTGTGGGGTGTTGTCGGCTTCTGCTTTTTCGCAGGAACTGAATGCCAAGATCAACATCAATCACAGTCAGATTCAAGGCACGGACGCATCTGTGTTTGAAAACCTGGAGCAGACCTTGACGCAGTTTGTCAATGATCGGCAGTGGACGGAATTGCAGTTTCAAGAGAATGAACGCATATCGTGTTCGTTCAATATCACTGTGACGAAGTATGATCAAAGTGAGAACCGTTTCACGTGCACAGCCCTCATTCAGGCCAACCGACCCGTATATAATTCGGCCTATACCACCACTTTATATAATAATAGAGACAAGAACTTTGATTTCCAGTTTGCTCAGTTCGATCAATTGAACTTTTCCGAAGAGATTATTGACAACCAGTTGGTGGCTCTGTTTGCCTATTATGCTTTTTTAATCATTGGTCTTGACCTTGACAGTTTTTCTCCCATGGGGGGAACCGAGGTGCTGCAGCGTTGCATGTATCTGGTGAACAATGCGCAGAACCTTGATTTTCCAGGCTGGAAGTCGTTTGATGATTCGCGCAATCGTTTTGCCATTATCAACGACTATCTGGATGAGGCTATGAAGCCCTTCCGCCAGTTGCAGTACGATTATTATCGGCAGGGGCTTGACGAGATGGCTAATAATGTGGAGCGTGGTCGTACCAATGTGACCACTGCTTTGCAGGAGGGATTGAAGAAAGCTCATGAAGACAAGCCGCTGAGCCTGTTGCCGCAGATTTGGACTGACTATAAGAAAGACGAGTTGGCTAATATCTATAAAGGAAAAGGCACGCAGAAGGAGAAAGAATCGGTCTACGACATTGTCTTCGGTATCAATGCTTCGCAGAGCCAGACGTGGGATAAGATTAAACAATAGCTTTTTAGGAAATCTTAGGACAGAAAAAAGTCTCAATAGTACATGTTGCTTTGAGACTTTTTTCTGTCTGTCCTTGAGGCAGATTCTTCCTTGAGATGAATTCGCTTTTGAGACTGATTTGTCTTTGAGACTTATTCGTTCTTGAGGCTGTTCTTATACCAGTCGAACAGCATCTTCACGCCGTCTTCTATTTCAACTTTATGTCGCCATCCCAGGCTGTGCAGCTTTTCAACGTCGATGAGCTTGCGGGGTGTTCCGTCGGGCTTGCTGGCATCGAACTCTACCGTACCTTCGAACCCCACGGCCTTGACCACCAGTTCCGAAAGTTCGCGAATGGTCAGTTCCTTTCCCGTTCCCACATTGATGTGGCAGTTGCGAATCTCGCCCAACTGTGGTATGGCACCACCACGGCCTTCAGAGTGGTTGCGGTCTACTACGCCGTCGGCCTTAGCTCCATAGTGCACGCTTGAATATTTCTCAATGCCAATGATGTCGGCGAAATCCACATTCAGCAGTACGTGTACTGAGGCATCGGCCATGTCTTCGCTCCAAAGAAACTCCCTGAGTGGCTTACCCGTTCCCCAAAGCACCACCTTGTTGTCGTGAATGCCATATTTGGCCAGCACTGTTTTTATTTCGTCGTTGCTGTATTGGCCATTGACACCTTCAACGGGGCGCTTGTTCATGTCGACTCGGATGGCCTGCCAGTCGTTGTCGTGAATCAGCTTTGCCAAATACACCTTGCGCATCATGGCAGGCATCACATGCGAGTTCTCTAGATGGAAGTTGTCATTGGGGCCATATAGGTTGGTGGGCATTACGGCAATGTAGTTGGTGCCATACTGCAGATTATAGCTTTCGCACATCTTCAGTCCGGCAATTTTTGCAATGGCATATTCTTCGTTGGTGTACTCCAGTGGCGATGTGAGCAGGCAGTCTTCCTTCATGGGTTGTGGCGCGTTCTTGGGATAGATGCAGGTGCTGCCCAGGAAGAGCAGTCGCTGCACTCCGTGTGCATAGGCTTCGCCAATGACATTGCATTGCATCTTCATGTTCTGCATGATGAAGTCGGCCCTGTAGAGCGAATTGGCCATGATGCCACCCACGAAAGCAGCTGCCAATACCACAGCTTCGGGACGTTCTTCGTCGAAGAAATGTCTCACGGCCAGTTGATTGCAAAGATCCAGTTCGGCATGCGTGCGCCCCACCAGATTGGTATAACCGCGTTGTTTCAGGTTGTTCCAGATGGCCGATCCCACCAGTCCTCGGTGTCCTGCCACATAGATTTTGGCGTCTTTATTCAGCATCATGATCCATCTGTTCTTTTAAGAAGAGCTTCTTGACAAACTTCATGTCGTGCTGCACCATGATTTTCACCAGGTCGGTAAATGATGTCTTGCGAGGATTCCAGCCCAGTATCTCCTTGGCTTTGGCAGGATTGCCCAGTAACTGCTCCACCTCGGCAGGACGGAAGTATTTGGGATCGACTTCGACAAGCGATTTGCCCGTCTTCTTGTCAATGCCTTTCTCGTTGATGCCTTCACCCTGCCATTCCAGTTCGATGCCCACCTCGCGAAAGGCCAGTGTGCAGAACTCGCGCACGGTGTGATATTCGCCGGTGGCAATCACGAAATCCTCAGGTTTGGGTTGTTGAAGAATGAGCCACATGCACTCCACGTAGTCCTTGGCATAGCCCCAATCGCGCAGGGCGTTCAGATTGCCCAGATAGAGTTTGTCCTGATAGCCTTGGGCAATGCGTGCAGCAGCCAGAGTAATTTTTCTGGTTACAAATGTTTCGCCACGGCGTTCGCTTTCGTGGTTGAACAAGATGCCGTTGCAGCAGAACATGTTGTAGCTCTCGCGATAGTTCTTCATGATCCAGAATCCATAGAGTTTAGCCACGGCGTAGGGCGAGCGGGGATAGAAAGGCGTCGTTTCGCTCTGAGGCACCTCTTGCACCTTTCCAAAGAGTTCGCTGGTGCTGGCCTGATAGATGCGACAGGTATCGGCCAGTCCGCAGATGCGCACAGCTTCGAGTAGGCGCAGTACGCCGTTGGCATCGGTGTCGGCAGTGTATTCGGGTACTTCGAACGACACTTTTACATGGCTTTGTGCAGCCAGGTTATAGATTTCGGTGGGGCGCACTTCGCCAATGACGCGTATGAGCGACGATGAGTCGGTCATGTCGGCCCAGTGCAGGTTCACCAGTCGTTTTTTCTTCATGTCGCGCACCCATTCGTCAAGATACAAGTGCTCAATGCGTGCGGTATTGAATGACGAAGAACGGCGCAGCAGTCCGTGCACTTCATAGCCTTTCTCGATGAGGAACTCGGCCAAATAGCTGCCGTCTTGTCCTGTGATGCCCGTAATGAGAGCAATTTTTTGTTTGTTGTCCATATTAGTTTTCACCAGAAAATTGTTTGATTCTTTGTTCTTCCGACAGCTTGCATATTAATAAGGTGTCGTTGTTTTCGGCAATGATATAGCCATCGAGACCTTGTACCACAACTTTCTTTTCCTGCGTGGTGTGAATCATGCAGTTATAGGTTTCATACAGGCTGATGTCCTGGCCTATGCATGCATTGCCATAGAGGTCGCGTTTGGTCTGTGTTTGCAGTGAGCCCCACGTGCCCAGGTCGCTCCATCCAAAGTCGGCGGGGCACACAAAAATCTCTTCGGCTTTCTCCATGATGGCATAGTCAACGGAGATGTTTTCACAGGTGGGGAATTTCTCGTTGACGGTTTCTTGTTCAGCCGCTGTGCCGTAAGCAGGCAGCATGCTTTCGAAAATCTTGGCCATCTTGGGCTGATACATGCGGAAGGCGTTCACAATGGTGTTGACGTTCCAGATGAAGATACCAGCATTCCAGAAGTAGTTCTTGTGGCTGATGTATTCCTGAGCTGTTTCTAAATCAGGCTTTTCACGGAAAGAGTCAACGCGGAAGATGCCTTTGTTACGCAGCGACGGTGCTGCTAGGTTGGCCTGAATGTAGCCATAGCCCGTTTCGGGTCTTGTGGGCTTCATGCCCAGTGTCACAATGGCATCGGTGTCGCAGGTGAATTTCATGCAGTCGCCCACTACGCGCTGAAATTCTTGTATGTTCATCACGATATGGTCTGAAGGCGTTACCACGATGTTGGCCTTAGGGTCTTTCGACTTGATGCGCCACGACACATAGGCAATGCAGGGAGCTGTGTTGCGTCGGCATGGCTCGCACAAGATGTTGGTGCGAGGCATGTTGGGCAACTGTTGTGCCACGATGTCGGCATATCTTTCATTGGTCACCACCCAGATGTTCTCGGGCGACACCAGGGAGCCAAAGCGTTCAACGGTGAGTTGCAACAATGTTTTCCCGATGCCCAGCACGTCGATAAACTGTTTGGGCGTTTCGGCAGTGCTCATTGGCCAAAAGCGGCTTCCCACGCCACCTGCCATGATGACTAAATGGTTGTTGATTCGAGGCATAATGAGTTAGGATTTAGAGTTTTTCTTTATTTTTTTGCGAATAAAAATCCAAACAACGGCCAGTACTACAATGGCCAGAATGGCTCCCACAATGTAGTGGTTGTACTGTGTGATGGTGCTTTCCAGCTGGTCTTCGGGCACGATGGCGTGCAGATACCAACCCAGTGATGCAAGAATGGCATGCCATGCTCCGGCACCAATGGTGGTGTAGAGCAGGAACTTCCAGTAGTTCATGCGAGCCAGTCCGGCAGGCAGACTGATGAGATGTCGAATGCCAGGAATAAGTCGGCCCGTGAGTGTGGCCACGATACCATGATTGTCGAAGTAGCGTTCGCTCTTCTCTACTTTCTCCTGGTTCAACAGGCACATCTTTCCCCAGCGGCTGTTGGCAAACTTATAGATAACGGGGCGTCCCACGTATAGTGCCACAAAATAGTTGATCGAAGCCCCAATGTCGGCCCCAATGGTGGCAAAAAGCACCACCAGCAACACGTTCAGCTGTCCACTGGCAGCATGATAGGCTGCCGGAGCCACAACCAGTTCGGATGGTACTGGTATAACGGTGCTTTCCAGCAGCATCAACAACAGAATGGTGCCATAGTTCAGGTTGCCCAGAAGTGTTGATAGCAGATTCATAATTTCATTTTCTCCTTAATATA
>CACXUV010000002.1 GCA_902770845.1 uncultured Prevotellaceae bacterium | reverse complement strand
TGTACTGCCCAGGTGGTCGGTGACGTAATAGTTCCAGCTGGTCGGGGTGCCGTTGGCATCCAAGTCAACATACCCGCCGTCGAACTGCCACAGCAGCGTTGTGTCCTGGCGAAGTATCAGGCCGTCGTTCTTCATGCCGTTGTAATTGTACACTACCATATTATTTACAGCGCAAAGATACATATTTATATCAACAATTCAAAATGTTTTCATCAAAAAGTGGATCACCTGGATACCCAATTTTTCTTCCTTCAGGGAATCAAAATGATACAGTGGTTTTCTAAACTTTTTCGCGTACACACGCACGTACGCGGGAAAGTTTAAGATTTTACTCCACTTCTCCACTCCTCCACCACCGTTCATGTACGACTTCGACATCATTGAGGTACGACTTCAAGCATGTTAATTCATAGCCTGAATGCCGATTGCGCATGACAGGGGAACGAGCAAAAAAGAGTCCCGTAATAACAGCGAGAGGGAACGGTCTCGCGACTGTTCCCTCTTCGTATGTTTTTCATTTTCCTCTACCAAAATCTTACTAACTAACCAAAACTACTAACCTAAAACAAAATATGAATCTAACTTAAAAACTAATCCTTAAACAATCTTTCTTTACCTTTAAGACTTCCTCTGAAGACGATGCAAAGGTACGAATGTGTTCGCACACAACAAAACAATTTGATAGTTTTTTTGCAAAAAAAGTGTTGTTATTGACCTATATCAATCAAAATGTCACATAAGGTGCCAAACGGGCGATGGTTTCGGGGGTAAAGTCGCGCGAGAAACGGAGGTCGTTCAGACTGCGTATAGGGCCGTGCAGACGGCGATAATCTACGATGGCTTTGGCCTGATAGTAGTTGATATAAGGATGTCGGCGCAGCTCTTGAAGGGATAGCTGGTTGATGTTCAGCCGACGGACATCGGACGGGGAAACGGTGAAATAGCGCTTGGCAGCAGCAGGGAAGCCCTCGATTTCATCGAGTTGGTCGGTGCTGACAAAGCCACCCAGCCACTGGCGCAGACGTACAATCTCCTTGGCATAGTAGCTGCCTATGCCCGGCACGCGGCGCAACAACGCCGTATCGGCGGTATTCAGAGCGACTCGTGCGGTACTATCGAACTTCTGAGGATAGCGCAGGGTATCGCGGACCATACGTGGTCGGTCACCCACAAGGCTTGCGGCAGGCTGATAGTCAGGCGAGATGCGAATAAAAGGCTCCAGACGGCGGTAGTCTTTGACCGTCAGTCCATAGAGGCGGGCAAAGTCTTCTTTGTGACGATAGATGCCACCATGCGCGCGGTACTTATATATATTACGTACCTGCCAGGGTTGCAAGCCCAAGCGCAGCAGCTGGGACGAGTCGGCTGTATTGGGGTCGAAGGGAAACGTCTCTACCGTCTGCTGTGACGCCACACGATAATAGCCCTGCCGGTGAGGACGCTGCGAGACAACGCTGTCCTGTCGAACAGCGGTGGAAACAGGTGTCTTGTCCTCTCCATCGGTGGCAAACAACGCCACCAGGGCCATCACCGCTACCAGTGTAGCCGCTACAGCAATCCGCCTGTCACTCCTGTTCATAGAATGCCCAACTGATGAAGGAATACCAACATGATGCCGATGGGACACACATAGCGTACGGCAAAGAGGTAGATGCCAAAGAAGGTGGCTGCCAGCGTGCCGTCGTTGGTAAACTCGCTACGCACCATCTGCTTAGGAACAAACCACCCCACAAAAAGACAGGTCAGCATACCACCCAATGGCAGCATGATATTGGCTGTCAGCTGGTCGCAGAAGTCCATGAGCGAATGGCCCAAGAGTTTTATTTCGGGATTGGCACCGACGGACAGCGCACAGAGGAAGCAGATGACGGATGTCACAACGGTAACAATCCAGGCAGACTTAGGACGTGGTAGCGAGAACTCCTCGGTAAAGAATGCCGTACCGATCTCGTGCATGGAGATGGTGCTGGTCAGGGCGGCAAATACCAGCAAGGCATAGAACATCAGGCTGATGACATAGCCCACGACAGGTACAGCGGCAAACGCCTGCTGAAACACGTTGGGCAGCGTGATGAAGATGAGCGACGGACCACTGTCGGGACTGACACCCACGCTCGCTGCGGCAGGAAAAATCATCAGACCGGCAAGAATGGCTATAATCGTATCGAGCAGAGCTATCTGACCTGCCGAACGCAACAGATTGGTCTGCTGAGAGAAGTAGCTGGCATAGGTACACAGACACGCCGTTCCCAGCGACAGCGAGAAGAACGCTTGACCCAGGGCCTCGAGCAGCACCTTGTTGCTCAACTTCGAGAAATCGGGTTGGAAGAGGAAGCGCACGCCCTCCATAGCCCCCGGCAACATGCACGAGGCTACGACGATGACCACCAGCAACAGCAGCAGGATGGGCATCAGCCACTTTGAGGCCCGCTCGATGCCTCTGCGCACCCCTCGCACAATGACGATATGGGTCAACAGAATAAAGCCCACACCCCACAGCACGGGTTTGACGGGGTCGCTCGAGAATGTGACGAAATAGTCTTTCACATACGCCGCATCGCCGCTAAGCTGTCCGGCAACAGAGGCAAACAGGTATTGCAGACACCAGCCGGCCACCACGGCATAGAAGCCCAGAATGATGGTTCCCGTCAGAATGCCCAGATAGCCCACCAGTTTCCAGGGCTTGCCATTGCTCAGCAGGTCGTAAGCCTTGGCAGCATTAGCCTGTCCGTGGCGCCCCACGATGAACTCACTCACCATGCCCGGCACGCCCAGCACCAGTATACAAGCAATATATATCAGAATAAATGCCGCGCCACCATTTTCCCCTGCCATATAGGGGAAACGCCACACGTTACCCAGTCCGACAGCCGATCCTGCCGTTGCCAGCACGATACCCAACTTACTGCCGAAATTACCTCTCTCCTTCATTTCTCATTCAACATTCCACATTCAACATTCCTCACTTCAACAATCCCAACTGATGAAGGAAGATGACAAGGATGGCCAGCGGACAGACATACTTCACCAGCAACAGAAAGAGGTGAATGGAGCGTCCGCGCAGTGCTCCCCAATTGGTGTACTCGTCGCGCACCACCTTGTGAGGCAATACCCAGCCGACAAACAGACACGTCAGGAAGCCCACGATGGGCAGGAACACCTGACCCGTTACGAAGTCGAACCAGTCGAAGAGGCTGCGACCCGCAAATGTCAGCACATCGGTGGCACCCAGCGACAGCGAACAGAACGCACCAATAACCGACGTGACCACAGTAACCAACAGGGCGGCACGCTTGCGGGTGGTGTGCAACTCCTCCTCAAAGAACGCCGTAGCCACCTCATGCAGCGACATCAACGACGTCAGTGCGGCTAACGACAACAGCACAAAGAACAGCAACGACACCACATAGCCCAACGCCGGAATGGCGGCAAACGCCTGCTGAAAGACGTTGGGCAGCGTGATGAAGATAAGCGACGCCCCACTGTCGGGACTGACGCCGATAGAGAACGCTGCAGGAAATATCATCAGACCGGCCAAAACCGCCACCACACAGTCAATAACGGCAATCTGCGTGGCCGACTTGGTCAGATCGGTATAGCGTGAGAAATAGCTGGCATAGGTACACAGCGCACCCATGCCGATGCTCAGCGAATAGAACGCCTGGCCCAGTGCCCCCAGGAACACGTCGCTGGTAATCTTCGAGAAGTCGGGGCGCAACAGGAACTCGATGCCCTTGCCGGCTCCCGGCAACAGACACGACGCCACGACGATGATCAACAGCAGGATAAACAGCGTGGGCATCATCATCTTCGACGCGCGCTCAATACCATTGCGCACGCCGTGCTCGATGATCAGATAGCTCATGCCCAGGATGACCACTGTCCACAGCACCGGCTTCACGGGGTCGGCCGACAGTTCGGTAAAATAGGTCTTATAGTATTCAGGATCACCCTGCAGGTGACCGGCCAGCGACGCCCACACATACTGCAGGCACCAGCCGCTGACCACCGCATAGTAACTGACAATCAGGAAACCCGTCAGCACACCCATATAGCCTATCAGTGCCCATGGGGTGCCACCTGCCAAGGTGCGAAAAGACCGGGCGGCATTCGACTGTCCGTGACGGCCAATGATAAATTCGCTAATCATACAGGGAATACCCAGCAACAGCACACACACCACATAAATCAGGATAAACACGGCACCACCGTTCTCGCCCGTCATATAGGGGAAACGCCACACGTTACCCAGCCCAACGGCTGAACCCGCCGTAGCCAGAATGATGCCTAACTTGCTGCCGAAATTGGCACGCTCGCTAATCTGTTTTGTCATAACGCCTGCAAAATTACGAAATTATTATGGATAATTGACAAGTTTTTCGTAATTTTGCATCAAAATTGAAAGAAATGACCAAGAAAATATATCATTTTGTAAGCCACTACCCCTGCTCGCTGATCTGCATCACACTCATCTGGGTGCTCTCGCTGACCCCCTTCTTTCCTGAGACACCACTCGACGATGTCGCCTTTATTGACAAGTGGACTCACCTCGTGATGTATGGCGGCACCTGCAGCGTCATGTGGTGGGAGCACGTACGCCACACCCATCTTTCCAGACGCCGGCAGACGATTCACTTTTCACTCCTCACCATTCTCTTCCTCGTCGCCCTCGGCGGACTCATGGAACTGCTGCAAGCCCACTGCACCACCACCCGCTCGGGCGAGTGGCTCGATTTCTGGGCCGACAGTCTCGGCGTCGTGTTAGGAACCCTCGTCGGTTTACTTATTTTCACTTTGCAATCGAAAAAGAATTAAAGATATCAGACAATGAATGCATTCAGAATTGACGGTCAGCGTGCCGTAGTGACTGGTGGTGGCAGCTACGTCAACGGTGTCTTTCTGCCCGTCGACGCTGGCGCATCAGAAGCGTTCTAAGAGTCAGATTTTTACCGCAGAGATGTCCACCAGTCCGTTGACGATGGCATAGATAGTAAGGCCTGCCGGACTGTGAATCTGTAGCTTGCGGGCGATGTTGCGGCGGTGAGTGATGACGGTATTCGTCGAGATGCAGAGATGGTCGGCGATTTCCTTGTTCGACATACCTTGCACAAGCGAAATGATGACATCTTTCTCGCGGTCGGAGAGGGCTTCTGGGTTCTGACCAATGCCACCTTTGAACACCATCTCTGAGATATTCTTGGTGACATCATTCTGTTTAGCGATCTGCTCCAACCGACGGATGGCAGGTACAAAAATATGATCTTCGACCTCAGCATGCTGGCGCAGCCACACCTCATTCTCGTAGATATCGTGCAGCGTGGCGGTGAGCTGATTGTTATGCAGGCCGTCTTGCGGTAAATATTTAATAATCAACAACTTCAGCTCGCGCAACTTCTTGTCGGTAGCCCCATGATGCTTTGAAAAGGTCTCAACATTATAGTCGTTGGCAGGCTGTCCTTCTAACAGTGACTCTACATAGGGGAACAGCGTTTTCTGCTCGTATTTCATGTGTTGGCGTATCTCACGGGCATACTCATCGTAGAAGCGGAGAATGAGTCGTGCCAAGGAATCATTTTCGTTGAGCGACTCCGAGAGTTCCCTGCGGATATAGGGCAACTGGAAGTCGAGGAAGTAAGCATGACTTGCTTCAAGATAGTGGAGCAGCGTAGGTATACTGATTTTTTCGTCAGACTCAAACTCACCATAGCCGTTAGCTGTAAAATTGACCACAGCAAGGAACGTATAGGTGTCTACGCCGTTATCCTCACAGGTTTCCTGTACGGTCTTGTCGCCAAAACCCAGATTGATACCGAAACTGCCTAACGACTGCAGCAGATCGTAATTATCGCGGATGAGCGAGATCATCTTGTCGTCCGCCTCATACATTTTCTGATTCTTCATACCTACATTTAATTACCGGGTGCAAAGGTACACATTTTTATATAATTACGCAATCCCCATTAGTAGGTATTATGAGACAGAATCATCGTTTTTAGGTATTGCAGATGCGCAAAAACCGCCGTACTTTTGCAGCCAAAAACAGAAAAAGCATGAAAAGGTTAGTGAGTTTTATAGCATTTATCAGCATGGTGTTGACAGCGAATGCACAGGTGAATGCCGCTGATAGTGTGATGAATCATGCCAAAGGCAACAGGTTGAGCGTGGGTGGTTACGGTGAAGTGGCTTATACGCGCAATTTCTTTAGTGATCACGTGAGCCGTTACAGTCAGCCCGAGGAGCATAGAAACGACCCCAGTCACGGACGTTTCGACATTCCCCATGCCGTCATCTATCTTGGGTATGACTTTGGGAGTTTGAACACGGTGGCGCTGGTCTGGCCTATGAGAAGGAAGACGAGGAAGGCGGCGAATGGGAACAGGAGACCGAGAAGGGTGGCGAGGTAGAGCTGGAGCAGTTCTGGATTCAGAAGACTTTTTCTCGTGCAGCCAATCTCCGATTCGGTCATATCGTGGTACCAGTGGGTTTGAACAATGCTCATCACGAGCCACTCAACTTCTTCACCGTCTATCGTCCTGAGGGCGAGAATACCATTCTGCCCAGCACATGGCACCAGACGGGTGTGTCGTTCTTTGGCCGTTACGGAAAGTTCCGTTATGAGGCGCAGTTGCTGGCGGGATTGAATGCCGACAACTTCACCAACACAAACTGGATTAAGAAAGGTGCAGCCAATCCCTTGGAGTTCGAAGTGGCTAATAAATATGGTGTAGCCCTCCGTCTGGATAACTATTCGGTTCCAGGCCTTCGTCTGGGCCTGAGTGGCTACTATGGCGAGAGCATTGGCAACAGCTATCCCAGAAACGCCAACGGTGTGGATGCAGAGTATAAGGGCCAAGTACTGATTGGTGCCTTCGACTTCACTTACAATGCCCACAACTGGATCATCCGCGGACAGGCCGACTATGGCTATCTGGGTGATACGGAACAACTGAAATACGTCTATAACCGTACTAACAAGAAGTCGCCCTATCACCACTCGGCTTTTGTCAGCAAGAATGCATACGCCGTAGGCATCGAGGCTGGTTACGATGTCTTTTCGCAGATAAGCAGTCTGCGAAACGATGATCAGAAGTTCTACGTCTTCGGCCGCTATGAACAGTATAACCCCTATGCGAGCATGACCAAAAGTACGGCCTACGACTATACCGAGGTGAAGCGTATGGCCTTTGGCGTGAACTACTATCCCGTACCAGAGATTGTCATCAAGGCCGAGTATTCCAACCGTTTGCTGAAGAGCCAGTACAACAACGAGCCGTCTATCAGCATTGGGGTAGCCTACGAGGGATTCTTTCTTTAATTAAGAATTAGGAGTTAAGAGTTAAGAATTAAACATAACGCAAATGAAAACGAAATTTATTCTATCCATGGCGCTGATGATGGGCGCAATGACATTTACATCATGTAGTAAGGATGACGACAAGAACAACGCAGAAACTGTGTTCAATGTTACTGAGACAACACCACTTGTCGACGACGACAACTACAACCCGAACACCACTGCTGCCAACTATTCAGTGAAGTCGTTTGGCGAGGGTGCCGTGGACGGTTGTGCTGATATCGTCAGTCAGCTTGAGGCTGCTAACGCCATCATTGGTAGTGCCAAGCTCTCTGAGGCTCAGGAGGCTTATCTACGCGAGGTACTGAAGAATCTGGTCAGCGAAGTCATCGTGCCTACCTACACCAAGTTGGCCGACAACACCGAGGCGCTTGAGAAGACACTGCACGGCCTGACCACCAGCACTATCACTCAGGCTCAGATTGATGAGGCTTGCCGTGACTTTAAGGCCGCCCGTATGTACTGGGAGCAGAGCGAGGCGTTCCTTGGTGGTGCCGCTTCTGATTTCGACATCGACCCCACCATCGACTCATGGCCGCTCAACCGCTCGGCGTTGCTCAGTTACTTCAACAGCGGCATGAACGACGAGATGCTCTCCAATGCCACCATCCTTGGCTTCCACGCGCTGGAGTTCATCCTCTTCCGCGACGGTCAGCCACGTAAGGTGGCCGAACTGAAGGGCAACGACACCTACAAGAACTTCGAACATGTCTCTGGTGAACAGGAACTGGCCTACGCCCAGACCGTCTGCACCCTGCTCAAGCAGCGCACCTTCCAGTTGCAGTGCGCTTGGGACGGCGGTAAGGATGCCAGTCGTATGGCCGTTGTAAAGGCAGCCGGCCTCGACTATCAGACCGAGAAGGGTCTCTCCTTCGGCGACAACCTCATCAATGCAGGTATCAGCGGTTCTAACAGTAGTTTCCCCACACTGAAGGATGCCATTGCCCAGATTCTCTCTGACGATGAGGGCAGTTGTCTGGCCATCGCCAACGAGGTGGGCACTGCCAAGATTGCCAACCCGTTCTCTGCCGGCGACGTGTCGTATGTGGAGTCGCCTTACAGCTACAACTCCATCGCCGACTTCCGCGATAACATCCGTTCTATCCGTAACGTATGGCTCGGCTCTACCGACAAGACGGCCAACAAGTACAGCTTCCACACCTTCTTTGCCAGCGTGAAGCAGGATGCCATAGATAACAAGGTAGAGGGTGCCTATGTCAGCGCCATCGAGGGTATCAGCAACATGCCTTCACCCTTCGTGAAGTATTGTTGCACCATCTGGAACATCGCATTTGAAGACGATGAGGATTGGGACGTAGAAGAATAAGATATGGTACATTATCAAAATATTTTAAAAATGGTACTGGCAGGGCTTTTGGTAGCGCCTGCCTTTACCGCTTGTTCGGACAGCAATGATCTGACCGAACTGGGTCCGCTGGAGACTGAGGAACAGGCTTTTGGCAAGGCCACAGGTAACTTCACGGCTGAAGAGTGGTTCCCTGGCGGAGAACTGGGCACTACCGAGAAGGCCAGTTATTCTGCGCCTACGCCTGCCGTTCAGAACATTGCAGGTATGGAGGAGGACTTTAATACCGGCGAAGACTTCTTCGAGCACTTATATACCTTTGAGCAGGCCCCCCGTCGCGGCTTGGGTCCAGCCTGGGTGCGCAACAGTTGTATTGCCTGTCATCCGAGCTACGGCCACGGCAAACGCCAGACGGAGTATCGTGCCAACACTATCGGCAACGGTTATCTGCTAGTGATCTATCACCCGGGCACGAATGCCTATATCTCTGAGGTGACGGGTATGCCGCAGACACAGGCGATGGCGCCTTTCAAGGCACCTATCGACGAGACGCAGATACAGATAGAGTGGAAGACCGTAACGGCTATGGAGAGTGGACTGGCGATGACCTTCCCTGACGGTGAGAGCTATTCGTTGATCTATCCTGAGGTGCGCATCCCGCAGTCGGCCTTCAACACCAATCCGAAGCCTACCGACTACGATGTACGCCTCGAATCAACCATCGGCATCTACGGTACTGCCCTACTCGATGCCATCGACGACGAGGAGATTGAGAAGCAGTGGGCATCAGAGGCTCGCTTTGCCGAGATGAACCCCGCCATGTGGGACAAGGAGGCCAACACCTTCAAGGCTGCTGCCTACTATTCGGCACCTTACAACGATACTGGCGCACATCGTGGCTCTCATGGTCCGCTTAAGCGCTTCACCTACGCCATGACCCGTGGTTCGCTGCAGGACGGTGCTGGTGCCAATGCCATCTGGAACATCACCAACGTCACCCGCAGCGACCGCCATTGGCTCTACACCACCACAGCGTGGGCCAAGGCTCAGAGCGAAGATCCTGAGGTGATCAGCTACATCAAGCAGCATGGTTCGTCGCCCACCAGCATTCTGTATCCATACTATGCCGACGGCACCGACGAGGGCATTGCCAATCGTGTTTACGAGGTGCTCAACACCCCGTCTGTCGCTTATAAGGAGACCTTCGAAAAGTATCTGCTGAACGGTGCGCCCTATAATGGCGTTGAGGAGATGAGCGACAAGCAGTACTATCAGTTTATGGTGTGGCACAGAGGTTTGGCTGTGCCTGCTGCCCGTAACTTGAACGACGCCGATGTACAGCGTGGCAAGCAACTGTTCAGCGAGATAGGTTGTGCCAACTGTCACCGTCCGTCGTGGACCACTGGCTCTGACGATATGTGGGTCGATGCCAGCACCAAGGCTTATGCCAAGCAGATAGGCAAGAACGCCAATAGTATGCTGCCGAAGTACGCCCACCAGACTATCTGGCCTTATACCGACTTGGTTCAGCACCGTTTGTTCATGGCCAACGATATCCGTACTGGTTGGTGTCGCACTACGCCGTTATGGGGACGCGGTTTGAGTCGCCGTCTCACTGGTGCCGACGACCGTTTGCACGACTGCCGTGCACGCACCGTTGTTGAGGCCATCATGTGGCATGGCTACTCTAAGCAGTCGGATGGCTATCGTGCCACTGAGAAGTTCTACAATCTGCCCAAATCCGATCGTGACGCTATCGTAAAATTCATTGAATCGATATAGTGATGATAAAACAATTTCTTTTTGTGCTGGCCCTGCTTTTTTCGGTAGGGTCAGCATCTCTTTATGCAGCGCCTCAGGTCATCCCGCAGGCGCAGGCTGCACATTTCTGTCAGCTGCTCATTGCCGATGGCCGCTCAGTGTCTACGCTGTCTACCCATGCCGTCAAGACCATCCAGCCTGCCGATAGCCTTACCGTTGAGCAGATTTTTGCCGGCTACGTCTTGTTGGCCGATGGTTGGCAATCCATGCGTCTGTTTCCTCATCAGCAGGGGGGCGTAGTATCGTGGTATAGTGCCACAGACGAACTCCCCCACTCTATGGATTCTGAGCACCAGCGGTATATCCGCGAGGTCTTTCCCCGTCTTGTTGCCGAAGTACAGACAGGCCATTGGTCTACGGTCGATGCCTATGTCGAACGTATGATTCAGTATCAGTGCCAGTTCGGTGGAAGCAATCTCTCCCCTCGCCCCTCGTCGGCTGCCATCATCGGTATCTTCTTCCTGTTTTTCGCCAGTATTTCTCTGCCCTTTTTGAAAAGGGCGTATACTGAATTAACATACTGACGTGTAACATATTTCAATACACCCTGAAAAGAACAAAGTAATAAAAGACAGGAACTTGTGTGCTGATTTCAAAAAAAATGTGTATCTTTGTCGCGAAAAACTACAGCAGTTTTTATAAGAAATAGTTACCTAAAACAGTTCAAGCCTATGAAAACATTGATTAATCGCATCATCCAGGACGGCCACTGTCTGGAAGGTGGCATCTTGAAGGTGGACCGTTTCATCAACCACCAGATGGACCCCTACCTGATGAAACAGGTGGCGGTAGAGTTTTTCTCGCGCTTTGGCCATTTGGAAGCGACAAAGATAGTAACCGTCGAGGCTTCAGGTATTGCACCAGCGGTGATGCTGGGATATATGATGGAGCTGCCGGTGGTGTTTGCCAAGAAGCAGAAACCTTCAACGATGGGCGATTCTCTAGTTGCGACAGTACACTCGTTTACCAAGGACATGGACTGCCCTCTCATCATCAGCCGTGAACACCTGAGGAGCGGTGATCGCGTACTGTTCATAGACGATTTCCTGGCGTACGGCAACACGGGACTGGCCATCTTAGACCTTTGCCAGCAGGCCGGTGCAGAGCTGGTGGGCATGGGATTCCTCATAGAGAAGGAGTTCCAAGGCGGTCGCAAGGTGCTGGTAGATGCCGGTGTGACGCACATCGAGTCGCTGGCCATCGTCGAGTCGTTGGAGAACAACCAGATAAAGCTGAAAGATGTGAGACTGCGCAGGGTGAACATATACGAAGAGGCTAGCCGCTGTCTGTTGTGCCAAGATGCACCCTGCACCAAGGCCTGCAAGACGGGCGATCCTGCGCGCGCCATCCGTGCCATCCGCTTCGACAACCACAAGCCCGCCCTGCAATGGGTGAAAGACTGCACGGACGCTGACTTGGAGCGGGCAGAAGAGGCCTGCATCCACTACAACTGGCCCATCCGCATCAAGGAGATGCTGCGCAGTATCCACAAGGACGAGGTGGACGACACTCATTATCCTTCGCTCGATATCACGTTTTGTGGTATCAAGTGCGAGAATCCGTTCTTCCTGGCCTCGTCGGCCGTATGTACCAACTACGAGATGGTAGCCCGTGCCTTCGATGCCGGTTGGGCAGGCGTGTTTTACAAGACCATTTGCATGCAGGAAATCAAAGAGGTGTCGCCACGCTTCGACGCCATGCACAATAATGCCTCGCACGGTGACTTCTACGGTTTCCGCAACATGGAACAATTGAGTGAAAACCCTGTAGAGATGGATTTCGACATCCTGCGCCGACTGAAGCAGGACTATCCCACAAAGGTGGTCATCGCCTCCATCATGGGACAGAACGAGGACGAGTGGATGAAGTTGGCCCGCATGGCCGAAGAGGCTGGCTGCGATGCCGTGGAGCTGAACTTCTCGTGTCCGCAGATGAAGCATAAGGGTATGGGTAGCGATGTGGGGCAGAGTCCTGAACTGGTGAAGACCTATACGGCCTGTGTGAAAAGCAGTGTGAAGATTCCCGTCATCCCGAAGATGACACCCAACATCACGCATATCACTGAGCCTGCTGTCGCTTGTGTGGAAGCTGGTGCCGACGCCATCTCGGCCATCAACACCATCAAATCGGTAACGATGACCTTCGACGCGGAGGTGTCAGGACAGCGCACTATTTCGGGCTACTCAGGCCGTGCCGTGCGTCCTATAGCCCTGCGCCATGTGCTGGAATTGGCGCAGATGAGAACGCTCACCCCTCACCCCTCACCCCTCACCTCTCAATTTGACCTGAGCGGTATCGGCGGCATCGAGACGTGGCGCGACGCCTTGGAGTTCATTCAGTTGGGTTGCGGCAACGTGCAGGTATGCACCGCCGTGATGCAGTATGGCTATCGCATCATCGACGACCTCATACTGGGTCTGCAGCGCTATATGGCCAAGCGCGGCGTCACAGAGTTGCAGCAGTTGGTGGGCGAGCGGCTGGAGAAGTTCCAGAATCCTGATCATCTGGACCGCGACACCATTATTTATCCAAAGTTCGATAAAGAGTTGTGTATCGGCTGTGGCCGCTGCGAGGTATCGTGTAGCGATGGTGGCCATCAGGCCATTGTCTTCGACCATGAGACCCGTCGTCCTCGTCTGGTAGGCACCAAGTGTGTAGGATGCCACCTCTGCCGTCTGGTATGTCCTGCCGGTGCCATAGGTATGACGAAACGTATAGCAAAGAAACAACTGAGTAAATAGCCCTAAAATAACTTTTAGTTTATTCGTAATCGTCTATCACAGAGTTTGTAAAGTCCATCATGGGTTTGGCTGTACGGAACATACGCTCCATCTCGTCAAGCCAGTCGTCACCCTCGAAAAAGATCACCAATAAGGAGCTATCCCATCACCACGTCGAGTACCATCATCAGGACAAAGCCGATGGCAAATCCGATGGTGCTGAGATTACTGTGCTGACCGCTGGAGGCCTCGGGGATAAGTTCCTCGACAACTACATAGAACATAGCACCAGCTGCAAAGGCTAGCATATAAGGCAGAATAGGCATCAGCAGCGAAGCCAACAACAGAACAGCAACGGCTCCGACAGGTTCGACGGCACCACTCAGTGAACCGATAAGAAAAGACTTCCACCTGGAATTGCCAGCCGCACGCATAGGCATGGAAATAATAGCTCCCTCCGGCACGTTCTGGATAGCAATACCCAGTGCTACAGCAACAGCACTGGCCAGTGAGATATTTGAGGTACCACTCTCGGCACCAGCAAAAACGACACCCACAGCCATACCTTCAGGAAGGTTGTGGATGGTGACCGCTAAAGCCAGCATAGCGGTTTTTGAAAGATGCGACCGCATACCCTCTGGCTTGTCAGTTCCGATATGCAGGTGGGGTGTCAGCTCGTCAATCATCAGCAGGAATCCCATACCCAACAGGAATCCCACAGCAGCAGGCAAAACAGACCACCGTCCGCTGTCTGCCGCCATCTCCATCGACGGAATCAGCAGCGACCACACAGATGCTGCCACCATTACACCCGATGCAAAGCCTAACAGCGACTTCTGTAGCCTCGGCGACATGTCTTTCTTCATGAAAAACACGAAGGCTGAGCCGAGCATAGTGCCCAGCAGTGGAATCAAAAGACCTATGATTAACGTTGTCATATCTGATTATATTTAGGGTGTAAAGATACTAAATATCCAATTTATAACACACACAATCCGCATCGCGGTAAAACTCCTTTGCACCCCAGCGTTGCCAGTATTGATGGGTTTTGAGGCGATGCAGCACAGGAATGAAGATGAAATCGTAGTTGGTTTTCAACTCGGGCATGATGGACATCAGCATGTCGTAGTTCAACCGGGTACCACGATAATTTTCAGCCACGATGAACGAAAAGACAGCAATATAACGCTGAGCGTTCAGACTTTTTATCAGCTCCGGCTCATCTTTCAGAATCTGCGGCGTCTCCTCCTCAATGCGATAGTCACTCATGTTGAGCAGCCCCACGACATGGCCGTCTTCATCTAAGGCCTTGACACTCAACGGCCAGTTGAAATGCAGGTCTTGCACCCACGACTCCACCTCAGCACGGTCGAAACCGTACTGTCGCACCATCCAGCGGGCGGTCAACAGCGCGTCATCTTCAGTCATTCTCTGTAATATGTACGGCATTGTAGGTCAATAGTATTTCAGGGTGATACGACAATTTCGCTTGGCGAAGACCTGGGATTCCCATGTCTTCCTCGCGGTTCAGATAGACATATTGCTCAGGCAGATGCTCAGCGAACTGCTGGTTGATGATGGCAAAGGCACCCTCCACGTGCCGGTCGGCTTTCTCCACGCAGACGTCGAAGGTGTCGGTTGTGACAGCAGAGCCGTATGCGAACGCCACCATACGACCGTCCACGAAGATGCTTCCGCCAATCATGCCGAGAGCGTCCCAATTGGAAAATATGGTCTCCATCACCTGTTTCTCAGCGTGTATAGTATCGTTACCGCCCTTCTCTTCCTGCCATATTTCCGTCAGCCGGCGACATTCGTCAAAGAATTCCGGCATTAGAGGACGATATTCAAAATCGGGATGCTGCGTACGGAAACGACGGATGTGGTTACGCTTGCCGTCCAGATGTTTTCCATGCAGCGTTGCGAGATCCGTGCGACAATAGATGTAGTCGTAGCGGTCACGAATTGACTCGACAGAAATCAAGAATCCGGACAATTGGGGTACTTGCGAGTCTTCAAGCCCAATCAATGTCATTGCAGCACCACACTCCGTTCCGTCGGAGAAATCTCCCTTGCTATCCTCAAGTAACGCCTCAATCAGCTCCTGCGACAATGCTTCTGACGTACACACCATATACGCTCGCTGGCCATCGAAGGTATAGCGCAGCACCACGGCTTTTTCCAGCACGCACACCTCGGTGCCGAACAGAAACTTCCATCCCACAAGGTTGGCAAAATTATAGTTGCAGTTACGCCGCCCAGAGGGTAGCGTAACTGCCTGCATCGCTTCGCGGTCTATCAACGTCAAAGGATGAAACGCGAGTGTCATTAGTTTTACAGTTGTGTCACCAGCCAATTCTGGATACCAATCTTCTCGATGAGCTCCACTGCGCCCTGGCTCCAGTAGAGGTCTTCCTCTTCGTCTGCAAGATAAGCCTTCAGTAGGTCGTAAGTGGTGGGATCGTCCTTCACGCCCTCCATGCACTTCATCAGCAACTCAACGCCAGGTTCCTGAATGGCGAGGTCAGCCTTGACATATTCAATGGGATTGCCAATAAGGTCGCGGCTCTTCATGCCCTCGAACTTAACATCTCCTCCCAGGTCGAGGATGCGCTCTGTGAACTTCTCTACCCAGCCCATCTCCTCACCGAAGTGGCCGATGTACTTCTCTCCGAGCTTTGTGAAGCCCTGCGCCTTGAAGATCATGCCCTGCTGTTTGTGAACCATGGCACCTTCTGCCAGATGAGTTACGAAAAACTGTAATGACTCAATTGATTTCTGCTTGTCCATAATGCTTTTGTTTTAGTTGTTAATAATATATTCACGCCGCAAAGTTACGATGTTTTTACTACGAATCCAAATCTGAAACAATACAAAAGTTGTCTGAAACGATACAACTTAAAAAAATATTTGTAATTTTGCAATTGATATGTACACGCTGAATGAATATTTGCCAACATTTGTAGGCGACGACTTGCCCGAAAAAGGCTGGGACACAGGGATGTACTGCTTAGAAACAGATGCGGTGAAGATCCTTCGTAGTAACCTGCAGCGCGGATTCGTGTCCAGCTTCGCCTTTATGCTGGTTGACAAAGGGTGGATGACGATTTACTACAATGGCCGTGAACTGACGTTTCACCCCAACGACCTGTACACCTATTCGCCGGGCCTCCCTGTCGATGTCATCGCCACTTCCGACGATTTTCACGGCTACTGCCTGATGGCCGATGAGCATGTCACTATCGAGGCCCCATCCGTCCACGACCTCGTACATCTGGCCTACCTGCCTATCGTGCAGTTGCATGAGCCGAAGCAGACACTGGCCCCAGATGCCGCCCAGCATCTGATAGCAAAAATGAAAGAAATCATCGGCTATATTCATTCCGATCATATCTATAAAGGCGAGGTGCTACGCATGCTCTATTCCATATTCCTGCTCGACCTGCAGAACGCCCAGCAGCGTGCCATCGTACAACGCCAGACACCCCAGCGTGTGGAGGAAATCTTCATCGGCTTCATCCGTCTGCTGCCCCGCCACTTTGCTGAGCACCACGACATCCCGTTCTACGCCGACCAGCTCCATATCTCTCCCGTCTATCTCTCCCGCGTGGTCCGTCAGGTTACTGGCCGCACCGTTGTCGACTATATCAATCAGATGCTACTGATGGAGGCCTCCTTCCTGTTGCAAACCTCCCAACTGAGCATCACCCAGATTGCTGACCACCTCCACTTCGCTGACACCCCCTCCTTCAGCAAGTTCTTCTCACGTCTGAACGGTATGAGTCCGAAGGAATATCGGAAGGGGTGACGCAACTACTTCTTCATTCTTTTACTCGCTATAATTATGGTCTATCACGATAGTCACTTCTTCACCTGGCACAAGGGTCTTAACCTCAGTTGTCAATTGTGAGGCGAGGGCTGGTGCAAGAGCCACAGCTCTTAAGCACAAAGCCATGACATCAGCACGAAAGCTCGAAGAGCGAAAGCATCAGCAGAGGGGTTTTTATGGTTTTTGTCTCAACAACATTCAACAATCAAAAATGAGAAATTATGCTGAAGAAACGAATCATTGAGATTGCGGTGAAGATGCTAGTAGCCGCCCTCACCGCCTTCCTGACCGCCATCACCACCACGAGTTGCATGGGCCACGGCCCGTTTTAGAGTTAGGAGTTAAGAATTAGGAATGGGGACTGCGCAATCTGCGCGGCCCCCATTTTTCTTTCTACTCACGGAGTCTGACTCTCTTCTTCGAAGGTTTCGTTCAACTTGGGATAGTTGGCAGGCTGATAGACAGTACTAATCTGATAGGGAGAATATTCTGTACCCGTATGGCCATAGATGTCGTACTTGCGGTTAACATCATTTTCAACTAAGAAAGTTTTGTGTTTCAGAAAAAAACTGTAACTTTGCACTCAATGAAACAGATAATCACTATCATAGCAGGGTTTTTGCTCTTTGTCGCCTGTAGTCACGATGACCAAGAGGATACTGACGACCATGTAGACCGCGCGGTGCTGGTATATATGGCTGGCGACAACGACCTGTCAAGCTATATTAATTACGACATCAAGGAAATGATGGCGGGCAGCCGCGAGCTGGACAAACACCAGAAGTTGGTGTTGTTTGTTGACAAGCGGGGACAAAGGTCTTATCTGCTGGAAGTGGCAAAGGGTGACACCACCAGACTGCAAACATTTGGCAGCGACCTGAAATCGTCGGATGCCAGCGTGCTGCAGATGGCGATGGAGCAGGTGGTGCAACGCTATCCGTGCAACAGCTACGGACTGGTGCTGTGGGGACATGCCGACGGGTGGATATACAAGGACAACGAGCAGGCGGCACAGGCTCGCAGGGCTTACGGCCTGACTACTTCAGGAGGTAAAACGTGGATGAACATTCCCGATATGGCAAAGGCATTGGCCGTAGTACCCAAGCTGGAGTTTATCTTTGCCGACTGCTGTGACTTCCAGAGCGTGGAGAGTGCCTACGAACTGCGAGACGTAACCAACTACATCATGGCCTCGCCAGCCGAGATTCCAGGCGAGGGCGCTCCATATTCCACCCTGGTGCCGACGATGTTCAGCAAGAGCGAGACCTTCTACCAGCAGATGGCCGATGCCTATTACGCCCAAGTAATGTACGGTTGGAGAGTGCCACTGTCGGTCATCAGGACAAGTGCTATGGAAGCACTCGCCGCAGCGACCAAAAAAGCCTTGGCATCGTTCGTGCCCAGCCTGCCTGACAGCCGCTATCCAGACGTAAACGGACTCATCTATTACTTTGACAAGACGCTGATTGACATGAATGACTTCATGATGCGCCATGCCGCCACGGACGAGTACGAAGCGTGGAAACAGGTGTTTGACAAGGCTGATAACGCGGCAGTAGCCTATAAGAAGTTCGCATATCCCTGGCAGGCCAACCATGTGACGTTCGGTGACTTCACCGCTAGCGAGGAGCGCTATGGGGGTGTGAGCATGTATGTGCCGATGGATGCGTCGAAGTATAGCTCGGACATTCGTGATGTCATTGACATACAAAACAAAAACATCCATAAGATGGCATGGTACCAGGCTGCAGGACTTGCCGACTTAGGTTGGTAGAGTGTTATTCCTTATCCCAACGACAATAGGGATTAACACACAGCTGGGCATTATAGTAACGGCGGTCGCCTGTTACTTCTTTTCCGATGAAATGGGGAATTATTGGCTGTTCGTCACGGTTTCTGAGTTCGACTTCAGCCACGACCAGTCCTTCGTTGTCGCCATGAAATTCATCGACTTCGAAGGTGTGATCGCCCGAACGGACGAGCCAGCGGGTTTTGTCGATAAGTCCCTCCTGACAGAGCGACATCATCTTCTCGCCATCCTCGAAGGGTATCTCCTGTTCAAACTCATAGCGAGAGAGGCCGCCATCGAGCGAGGGTCCTTTGATGGTGATATAGGCACGGTCGTCGCGAAGGCGTATACGTACCGTTTTGCCACGGTCGCTGCAGAGATAGCCCTGGCGGACGTGACTGGAAGAATAAGCCTCGTGCTTGTACGATGAGTCAAGCACGAGGTATTTGCGTTCGATTTCCTGCGCCATCAGGCCATCATTGAGAAGGTCCAGACCAGGTAGATGATGGCGAGCACAATGAGTGCTCCAAAGATCCACATCACGACTTTCTTACCCTGCTCCTCCTGCTTCTTCTGCCAGGCCTCACGCTTTGCATTACTTTTTTTCATAGTTGTATTATTTTAGTTATTAATTACTCTTCATCATTAGAGGGGAATTCCATGAGGTATGCCTTGATGAAATCGTCGATTTTGCCATTCATCACGCTATCTACGTCATGGGTCTCGAAGTTGGTGCGATGGTCTTTTACGCGGCGGTCGTCGAAGACATACGAGCGAATCTGACTGCCCCACTCTATCTTCTTCTTGCCTGCCTCGATCTTTGCCTGTGCCTCTAAACGCTTTTGCATGGCACGGTCGTAGAGCTGTGAGCGCAGCAGGGCCATGGCACGCTCCTTGTTCTTGGGCTGGTCGCGCGTCTCAGTATTCTCGATGAGGATTTCCTCTTCTTCGCCGGTATCGGGGTCGGTATACCAGTAGCGCAGGCGGACACCTGACTCTACTTTGTTGACGTTCTGACCGCCGGCACCCGAGCTGCGGAACGTGTCCCATGACAGCTTGGCAGGGTCGACATACACCTCGATGGTATCGTCGACCAGCGGTGATACGAAGACGGAGGCGAACGACGTCATACGCTTGCCCTGGGCATTGTAAGGACTGACGCGCACCAAACGGTGCACACCATTTTCGCTCTTCAAGTAGCCATAGGCATATTCGCCACCCTCAATCTGCATGGTAACGCTCTTAATGCCGGCCTCGTCGCCGTCCTGCAGGTTGGCGATAGACACCTTATAACCGTGAGCCTCGGCCCAGCGCTGGTACATACGCATGAGCATCTGTGCCCAGTCTTGTGCCTCGGTACCTCCGGCACCACTATTAATCTTCAGCACGGCATCCATGGGGTCCTCCTTCTGGCGCAGCATGTTGCGCAACTCGAGGGCCTCGATGGCGGTGATGGCATGACGATAGCCCTCGTCGACCTCTTCCTCGGTCACCATCTCCTCCTTGTAGAAGTCGAAAGCCAGCTGCAACTCGTCGGCAGCAGTGCGAACCTCCTGGTAGTCGTCGAGCCATCGTTTGATGCCCTTTACCTTCTTCATCTGTTCCTCGGCACGCTTCTGGTCCTCCCAGAAGTCAGGAGCCTGGGTACGAAGATCCTCCTCCTCGTACTCCATGCGTTTCTCGTCTATCTTCAAGTACTTGTACAGTGCGTCCGCACGGTCAAGCACATCCTTTAATTGATCTTGTGTTATCATATACTTTTATTCGGCGTACATCGCGTCGATTTGTTCCTTATAGTTTTCGTTGAGCACGCGGCGGCGAATCTTCAGCGTGTTCGTCAGCTCGCCCTTCTCCATCGACAGGTGGTGGGGCAGCAGGGTGAAGCGCTTCACCTGTTCGTAGTGGGCCAGCTGCTGCTGAAGGGTGTCGATGCGGTCCATCATCATTCGATGGATTCGCTCATTTTTGCACAAATCCTCACGACTTTCAAACGAGATGTTGTGCTCACGGGCATACTCCTCAAGCAACGAGTAGACTGGAATGATGAGGGCAGAAACAAACTTGCGCTGGTCGGCAATGATGGCAATCTGGTCGATGTATTTGTCGACGAGCAGCTTCGACTCGATCATCTGCGGGGCAATGTATTTACCGTTCGAAGTCTTGAAAAGATCCTTGATTCGGTCTTTCAGGAACAGCTCGCCGTTCTGCATGTAGCCCGAATCGCCAGTACGGAAATAGCCGTCGGCTGTGAACGAGTCGCGGGTGATGTCGTCGCGGTTGTAGTAGCCACGTGTGATGGTGGGACCCTTCAGCAGAATTTCGCCCTCTTCACTGATCTTCACGCTGATGCCCTCGATGGGGTGCCCCACCGAACCCACGGTGAAAGGTTTGCCCAGGTGGTCGCACGACACAGTGGCCAGACTTTCCGTGAGGCCGTAGCCCACAATCATATTAATGCCGATGGAATGGACAAATTCCTCCACATGGCTCGACACGGTGGCACCTGCCGTTGGGAAGAAATGTGCATTCTCTAGTCCCAGTTCCTTGCGCACGAGTGAGAACACCGTTTTATTCAGCATCTCATACTCCAGATGCAGGGCCATGGGTGGGCGACGCCCGTTGGCCAGATACTCAATATTGTGCTTGCGGCCCACCGACAAGGCATGCTGGAACAGCTTGCGCTGCACGGCACCCGAATTTTCAATCTTCTCCTGCACACCCATGTAGACCTTTTCCCAGAAACGGGGCACAGCCGACATGCAGGTGGGATGCGTTTCGCGCATGCTCTGCTGCACCTCCATGGGACGAGTGTTCACAATGAGGCGCGCACCAGCGGTGATACACAGAATTTTCCAGCCTTTCTCAAAGATATGGGTGAAGGGCAGGAAGTTCATCACGCGGTCGTTCTCATCTACGGGCACGCACTTGCCGTTGGCTTCAAAGGCAGCATGATACTGGCCATGGGTGAGAATAACGCCCTTCGAGTCGCCCGTGGTGCCACTGGTGTAAAGAATATTGGCGATTTCATCGAAGCTGGCTTGTGCCTGCAAGCTCTCCACCTCGCTCTGGCGGGGCAGTCCCTCGCCCAGGCGCAGGAACTCGTCGAAATACATGGCCGACGAGTCGCTGGCATCGACGCGCACTGCCGGATCGTAGACAATAATGCGCTCCAGCGTCTTGCACATGGGGAACACGCGCTTGGCTTTGTCAAACTGTTCCTGCTCGCCCACAAACAGGAAGCGAATCTTGGCGTCGGACACCATGAACTGAATCTGCTGTTCGCTGCTGGTGGCGTAGAACGGGATGGTGGTGGCCCTGATGCCCCACGCGCCAAAGTCGCAAAACAGGTACTGCACGGAGTTCTGCGAGAAGATGCCAACATTTTCCTGCACCCCAATGCCCATATTGAGCATGGCATTCGACACCTGCTTGACAATGGCAGAGAACTGGTTCCAGGAATAGCTTTTCCACGTGCTACCACCGAAATCCTTGTAGATGAGTGCCTCGCGATCGCCCAGCTGGGCGGCGACATCATGAACGAGACGTGACAGATGACTGTTAATCTGCTGCATATACTTCACCTTATTATATAAATACAATTGCAAAAGTAGAGAAAAATAACGAGACTGCCAAACTTTTCAAAATAAATTCGTATCTTTGCAGCTGAGATTTCAATCTCAAGAGAAATATATCATACATAATTTAGGAGGACAAAAAATATGAAGGCAAAGACAGAAGTAATTGCGAGGCTCCGCCAGTCTAAGGATGTATCTTTGCCAACAGTTATGGAAAATACAAGACGATATTTCGACGATGCGGTGGAACTGCTCCAGGAGCTGATTGCCACACCACGGGTGAGCCGCAACGAAAGCCACGCGGCCGACGTGCTCTTCACCAGGATGGCCCACTGGGGCTTGCAGCCACAGCGCGAGGGCAACAACATCTGGGCCGTTTCGCCACACTTCAACCCCGCCAGCCCCACGCTGCTGCTCAATGCCCATATCGACACGGTGAAGCCCGTGGCCACCTGGACGCGCGACCCCTTTGTGCCGCAAATCGAGGGCGACCGCCTCTACGGACTGGGTTCCAACGACTGCGGCGGCGGTCTGGTGTCGCTGCTGCAGGTGTTCAGAATGTTTGCAGATGCAGTTCACTCCCCTCAGAATTCCACTCCCATCACTCAGCCCAACCTTATCTTCCTGGCCTCCTGCGAAGAAGAGGTGTCGGGCAAGGACGGCATTGTGCGTGCCCTGCCCTTACTGCCCGCAATAGATGTGGCCATCGTGGGCGAACCCACCGGCATGCAGCCTGCTGTGGCAGAGAAGGGGCTGATGGTGATTGACGGCTACGCCGACGGTGTGAGCGGACATGCCGCCCGCAACGAAGGGGTGAATGCCATCTACGAAGCCTTGGACGACCTGGTGTGGCTGCGCGACTATCGCTTTCCAAAGGTGAGTCCTTTCCTGGGCCCCACGAAGCTCTCGGTGACGGTGGTCGAGGCCGGCACACAGCACAACGTGGTGCCCGACAAGCTGCACTTCATCATCGACGTGCGCACCAACGAGCTGTATCAGAATGAAGAGGTGTTCGATTTCCTGAAGAAAAACATGAAGAAATGCCGGCTGGAAGCACGCTCCTTCCGCCTGCACTCGTCGAGCATTGCACAAGACCACCCGCTCATTCAGCAGTGCGTGGGCATGGGCATGGTGCCCTTTGGCTCGCCCACGCTCTCCGACCAGGCCCTGATGCCCTTCCCGTCGTTCAAGCTGGGCCCCGGACAGAGCAGCCGCAGCCATTCAGCCGACGAGTTCATCTGTCTGAGCGAAATAAAGGATGCCATACAAAAGTACAGCATCCTGATTTCCGAAACTTTTTCGTAATGAGTTCTATCGGCCCAACCAGCGACTGGGGTTGAGCAGACTGGTCCAGTTGCGCAGCTGGAACTGCATGGTGTTGTCGCCGCCCAGCGTGCCCAGCACCTGTCGTGCTGACACCTGCTGGCCCTTGCGCACGCTGACCGAGGCAAGGTTGATATAAGCCGAAATGTACTTGCCATGGCGCACGGTGACGATGTAAGAGCCGCCTTGGTAGTAGATGCCACTCACCTCTCCGTCGAAAATGCACTGTGCCCTGCTGCCCGACTGCCCTTTCAGATGCCATCCGTTGCTTTGCAGTTGCACGCGGGTGCCTTCGGGAGTGTAGGCCCCAAAGCCACGAACCAGCTTGTAGGCACCCGTGATGGGCAACGGCAAGCGGCCCTTGTTGGCCTCGAAACTGCCACTGAGCTTGCGGTCAGCCGCCGGAACGGAATAGTCTTCCTCGGCCTTCCTGGCCTGGTCAATCTCCTGTCGGCGTGCCACTTCTTCCTCATGGGCCCTGCGCTCGGCAGCCTTACGCGCCGCCTCCGCCTCTTCAGCTTTTTTGCGGGCCGCAGCCTTCGCCTCCCTCGATGCAGCCCGCGCTTCTGCCTTGGCCTTCTCTTCCCGTGCCTTTGCCTCGGCTATACGCCGTTCGCTCTCTTTGCGTGCAGCCTCGGCAGCCGCTTTCTTGCGTGCCAGTTCCTCAGCCCGCTTCCTGGCAGCCTCGGCAGCGGCCTTCTTTCGTGCCTCAGCCTCGCGCCGTGCCTTTTCACGGGCAATCTCCTCGGCTATCAGCTTGTCTATGCGCGCGTTCAGCTCGGCCTCTTCCCGCTGTTGCTTCTCAATGAGCTTCTGCACGGTCTTCTGCTGTTTCTTCAGCTGGTCCACCTGCACCTGCTGCTCGTTCTGCTTGCCTTCCAGCGTGCGTTTCTCCTGTTCTCCGCGCGAAAGCAGCTGGTTCTTCTGCTTTTTGGCCGCACTGAGCTCTTCTTTTTTCCGCGTCACCTGCTCTTGTTTCGACTTCACGGCTTCGCCCTGAGCCCTCTGATAGGAGGCATATTCGCGCGAAAAGCGCAGTCTGCGGTACATCTGGTTGAAGTTGTCGGCACTGAAGATAAACATCAGCTGGTTCTGAATGGAACGATTGCGGTGCATGTAGCGCATGGACTGCATGTAGCGGTTGCGTCGCTCGTCGAGTTCATGGCCGAGGGTCACCAGCTGACTGTCGAGCATGGTGATGTGGCCGCTCAGCGTCGAAATGTTGCTGCGAATGGTGTCGATGAGCTTTCGCTGCCTGGCAATCTCTGTATCGAGCGTCATAAGATTCTCCAAGCCCCGCTTCACGTTGCGCTCCAGTTCAGCCTTTCGCTTCACGTTGGCCGTGCGCTCCCTGACCACCTTTTCTTTCTGTGCGCGCAGTCCCGACACGGTGGGTTGCTGCTTCTTCGCAGCGGTCTGCTGTCGTTTGCCCTTCGTGGCCGTCGTCTTGCCTTTCGTCCGTCTGGCAGCCTGCTGTTTTTTCGAGGTTGCGGCCGCCTTTCGCGAGGTCTGTCTGGCAGCAGAGGTCTGTTTCTTTGCCGTCTGTTTCGCGGTGGCAGCGGGCTTACGCTGAGCCGCAGTCTTGCTTTTCTGTGCATCCACAGCAAGGCAAGACACCAGCAAAAGAAGCATGACAAGAGCCTTCTTCATAGAACTAAAGATTCAACTAAAGATTCATGAAGCGTCGCAGAATCTCGTCGATTTCCACCTTCCGGTATTTGTCCGAAACGGTGGTGCGAGGTTCCCAGTTGTAGTCAGAGCCAAGATAGGTCAGCTTTATTTCCACTTTCACCTCTTTCTGGGGCAGCGTGAGCGTCACGATCATGTTGTCGGGGAAGAGGCTTCCGTTCAGTGGGCTGTAGCCGTCGTAGTCCCAGTTCAGCTGTGCATTGCCGTTCACGGGGTCGCGATACATGATGTTGGTCATCTTGATGCGTCCCGTCTTCTCGTTGGCCAGCCAGCTGTAGTTTATCTTTCCCTGTTCCAGATAGATGATGGCCTCGTCGCCACCCATGTTGGTTGTGAAGTTCGACAGTGCATCCTGGTCCACCTGTGTGTTGCCGGGAATGAACAGCTCGTCCCAGAACAAAGCCTGCAAGGTATAGAAATCGATGCCGCTGTTGCGCAGGAAGTCCACATACTTATAGGGCACCTGCAAATACTGCTTGTTGATGCGGTCCATGATCAGCACATAGTCCTTGGTGAACTCCAGGCGTCCTGCCTCCACGAAGCCAAAGGCCATGAGCTGCAGGCGAATCACGTCATCGCGCATCATGCGCAGGTTTCCTGTGAGGCGTAGCTTCTGTGCGCCCATCTCCACTGTGAACTTGAGTTTCGACGACACGGCCTTGGTTTTGTCATAGGCCGTTCCGTTCACCCTTTTCAGAAAGTCAGACTGCACTTCCAGGTTCTTGACTTCAGTTTTTTTCTCCTCCGTCTCCGTGGCTTTCTTGTGCGTGCCACACGAAGCCAGGCTCAGCGTGACGGCCAGTGCGGCCAGTTTTGTAATGCTCGATAGTTTCATTTTCTTTATGTATTTTTCGTTATTGTTCCCTCATGCGGGTTGTTTCACTTCACGTAGCGTTTCCGCTTGATCTTCCTCATCAGCACCTTCTTGCCCGGCAGGTCTTTCAGGGCCTGCTGCCAGTAGCGCAAGGCCGTGTCCAGATCGCCGTTCATGGCGTAGATGTCGCCGGCATGCTCCAGCACCACGCCGCTCGTGGCAGAGTCGTTCTGCAGGGTCTGTTCAATGTAGATGCGCGCTTCGGCATAACGTCCCTGCATGAACATGATCCAGGCATAGGTGTCAAGATAGGTTGGGTTCTTGGGTTCTGCCTTGATGGTCTTGTAGCTCATTTCCTCGGCACGGTCCAGTTGCTGTCCCAGTTCGCTCAGGTAGTAAGCATAGTTGTTCAGGCAACCGATGTTGTCGTCCTTCCATTGCAGACAGGAATCGTAGGCTGCAAAGGCTTCCCTGACCCTGCCCTTCAGATGCAGGAGGTCGCCCATGACGGCATAGAAGTCCGACACGATGGCAGGATTGCTTTCGTCGGTAATCACGCTGATGCCGTTCTGGAAAGCTTCCAGTGCCCTTTCGTGGTCGTTCTGCCGGTAGAAGGCCATGCCCTGATAGTAATAAAAGGCCATTTCATCGGGATTATACTGGCGTGCCTCCCGGCAAAGACTGATAACCTGCTCGTCGTCTTCGTCTTCCCAGGCATACTGCACTAGCTGCAACCGTGCCGAAGCCTGGTCGGGAGCAATCTCGAGCGCGCGCAACAGCATCTTGCTCACGCTGTCGCGAGGCATCTGCTTCAGTTTCATGTAGGCCGCACAGAACTCAGCCATGTCGGCGCTGACGCCGGGCTGTCCCAGCATTTCGCGGAACAGGGCCAGCACGCGGGTGCTGTCGCCGCCCTGCTGCTCGCTGTAGCCTATCTCCTGCCGCATCAGCCCCACCTTTTCGTCCAGACTGGTGTTGGCGTTCAGCAGCAGACTTCGGGTGAGTGAGTCGGCACGCAGCGTGTCCTGAATGTCCAGATAGTAGGTGCGCAAGGCCAGCTGTGCACGGTAGTTGGCGGGCTCTTCGGCCAGAATGCGGCGCAACACCTGCCTGGCCTCATCGGTGCGGTCGTCCATCATCAGCGCATTGGCATACAGGGTGCGGTAGTTCAGGTCGTTGGGATATTGCTCCGAGAGGGCCTTCACCTCGTTGATGGCCTCTTCCTTCCTGCCCATTTGCATGAAGAGACTGCTCTTGGCCAGCGACAGCCGCTCGCTTTTTCCGTCGTTCTGCTCCATCTGGTTCAGCACCTCCACCGCCTTGTCGAAGCTTCGCTGCTGCAGGTGCAGGCGGTAGAGCATTTCGAGCATGTCCTGTCGCCCCTTGTCTTTCTCATAGAGGCGGTTCACGACGACAATGGCCGAGTCCCACTGCTCCTGTGCCACATAGACCTGGGCGAGCGTTTCCATGTAGGTAACATTGTCGGGACAAAGGTCGTAGGCCCTCCTATAGGCCCGCACAGCCTCGTCGTTCATCTTCATTTCGGCATAGTACTGGGCCTGGAAGAAGTGGGCTTCGGCTGCATCGGGGCGCAGCTCGATGCAACGGCCCAGCAGGTCGAAGGCTGCATCGTGATGCCCTTTCTGCCGCTGCATCATGGCCTCCAGGAAGTACACGTCGTACTTTCTGTCCTGCTCGTCGCGGGCAGCCTGCACAGGAAGCAGACTGGCCCCCAGAAGCACAGCGGCCAGAAGCCGTTGGTGCAAGACTTTCATTTCAAGCATTCTTCTCATTTTACTCCCGTGTGACCATAGCCGCCCTGTCCGCGTTCGGTCTCGTCGAGGCTTTCCACTTCGATGAAAGCGGCCTTTTCGTAGCGTGCAATGACCAGCTGCGCAATGCGCTCGCCATCGTTGACCACAAAGTCGGCATCCGACAAATTGACGAGCACCACCCCCACTTCGCCGCGATAGTCGGCGTCGATGGTGCCCGGTGCATTGAGCACGGTGATGCCATGCTTCAGCGCAAGACCGCTGCGCGGACGCACCTGTGCCTCGCAGCCATCGGGCAAGGCGATGTGCAGTCCGGTGGGAATGAGCCTGCGCTCCATGGGACGCAGCACCACGGGCTCGCTGATATTGGCCCTCAGGTCCATGCCTGCACTCTGTTCTGTGGCATAGGCAGGCAGGGGCTGGTGCCCCCGGTTGACAACTTTGATTTTCATTACCTTATTCATATATAACGTGCAAAATTACAGAATTCTGCTGAAACAGCCATATTTTTAGTGCTAAAATGTGTTTTTATGCTGAAAAAGTAGTACTTTTGCAGCATGATGATGAACTGGAACCAACTCATATCGAACCGCCGGCTGGGCCAGGAACACCGGCACCCGGAGCGTCACGACGACCGCACGGAGTTCAAGCGCGACTACGACCGTCTTATCTTCTCGGCCCCGTTCCGGCGCATGCAGAACAAGACCCAGGTGTTTCCTCTTCCCGGCAGCGTGTTTGTGCACAACCGCCTGACCCACTCGCTCGAAGTGGCCAGCGTGGGCATGTCGCTCGGCAACGACGTGAGCCAGCACATTTTGTCAAAAAAAGGCGATTCCATCGGCCCGTTGTTTGCTGAGATTGGCCAGATCGTGGCCACCGCCTGTCTGGCCCACGACATGGGCAATCCGCCTTTTGGCCACTCTGGCGAAAAGGCCATTCAGACCTTCTTCACCGAAGGCAAGGGTGCCTATCTGAAAGAGAAGGTGAGCGAAGACTTCTGGAACGACATCACCCACTTTGAAGGCAACGCCAACGCCTTCCGCCTGCTGACCCATCAATTCTGCGGGCGCCGTCCCGGCGGCTTTGTCATGACCTACTCGTCGCTGGCCTCCATCGTCAAGTATCCTTTCTCGTCGGCCCTTGCCGGCAAGAAAGGCAAGTTCGGATTCTTCTGCAGCGAAGCGCCCACCTACCAGCGAATAGCCGATGAAATGGGCATTATTTGCCTCTCAGAGCCTGGCCAGCCGCTGCGCTATGCCCGCCATCCGCTGGTGTATCTGGTCGAAGCGGCCGACGACATCTGCTATGAAATCATGGACCTCGAAGATGCCCACAAGCTGAAGATTCTGTCGGTCGACGAGACTTCAAGACTGATGCTGAACTTCTTCGACGAAACGACGCAGCAGAAAATCATGCAGCGCATAGCCTGCGAGCAGTTGACCGACGACAACGAAAAGATTCAGTATTTGCGCGCCTGCGTGATAGGCAAGCTGGAAAACGAGTGCGCGCGCACCTTCCTGGAGCATGAGGACGAAATATTGCAGGGCCGCTTCACGGGCTCGCTCATCGACCACATTGCCCCCTTGCAGCGCGAAGCCTATAAGCACTGCACGCTCATTTCGAAGGAGCAAATCTACATGAGCAAGCCTGTTCTCGACGTGGAGCTGTCGGGTTATCGCATCATGGCCACCCTGATGGAACTGATGATCGAGGCCATTGAGCATCCGGAGCGCTACTACTCGCGCCAGCTGATTGGCCGCGTGAGCAGTCAGTACGACATTGAGAGTGCCGACCTGGAGACGCGGCTGATGGCCGTGATAGACTACATCAGCGGCATGACCGACGTCTACGCGCTCGATGTTTACCAGAAAATATGCGGTATCTCGCTTCCCATTATCTGAAGAAAGCTGCCCGTGGGGCAGCTTTCTTCATTTTTTCTCCTTGTAAATCACCTTGTTGGCACCGCTCGTAATCTTCAGTGCTTCGGGATGCTGGGCAATGAACGAGTCAATGTGGCGCACCTTCTTTTCCTCCAGCACTTCGTCCATGGCAATGAGAATGCCCGTTTCCTCCACGTCGCCAAAGCCGTAGTTGATGGCCGTGCCAAAGAGTTTCATGGTGGGCGACAGGCTCATGTAGGCATTGACCAGCGGCGGAATGTTGAAGCCCAGCCGCCTGATTTCGCGGTTCAGGATTTTATAGTCTTCCTTGAAGTCGTCTTCGGTGAAAATGGCAGCCAGTTTTTCTTCGGGCGTTTCTATTTTCAGCGGTTTCATCGGAATGACCAGCTGATCCTTGTCGTCGAAATGCTTTTTCAGGAAATAGAGTATCATGTCGCGTCCCTCGCGGATGTAGCTGGGGTACATGGTCATCTTTCCGAAGAAATACCTCACGTTGGGCATGATTACCGAAAGGGCTCCAAGACCGTCCCACAGGTTGTCGAGCGCAAAGAGACTCTTGGCCCCCATGCGCGAGCTCTGGTAAGGCAAGCTCACAAACGAGCGTCCCAGCTCGATGGTGTAAGGCATGTATTCGGTCAGGAACTTCTGGCTGAAGTGAAACATGTGGCTGGTGGCCAGTATGGGCTGTCCGTTCTGGTCCATCTGCCACTTGGTTCCCTCCAGATAGCGGTAGCCACCAATGATTTCCTGTGCCTCGGGGTTCCACACGATGAGTTGCTTGTAGCAGTTCTCGCAGGTGTCGAACTCGTCAATGTCGCACTCTTTTCCTGTGCCGCCTCCAGCCTCGCGGAAGGCAATCTCGCGCAATCGCCCAATCTCGCGCATCACGTTGGGGGCGTTGTGTGCCGTGACAATATAGATTTCGTTGTGGCTCTTGTTGGTCATACGAAGCTGGCGCTCGGCAGTGAGTTCGCTCAGGAGCACCTCTTTGGCAATAGGTGAAATGATGGGCTGTTCCATTGATTCTGTTTATTTATAGCTATAGCTCATAAACTCTGTCTTGCACAAATTGCGCCCATTCCATCGGTGTTTTCGACTTATCGAAGGTTTGCCAGGGAATGGGTTCACCTATTTTTATGTGGAAGGTGTTGCCCATGTTCTTGTACATCTCGTCGACCAGGAAGAGCATGGCAATGTTCACCTTCTTCACGTAGCGGTCGCAGATGTTGGACAGGCGGTAGAAGAAATCGCTGTTGCGCCCGTCGAAGTGGATGGGCACCACGTCGCGCTGTGTCTCGACGCTCTTCACGATGAACGTTTTCTTCCACGGCAGGTCGCGAATCACGCCATTGTGGCGGCGCGAGCACAGTCCGGCGGGAAACATGAGCATGTGGTAGTCGCTCCTGAAGCCCGTCTCCACCATTTGCGGAAAGTTGCGCGCCTGACGGCCCGTCTTGTTGATGGGAATGCAGAGCGGAGCCAGTCCCGGCAGGTTCATGAGCAGGTCGTTCACCAGATAGCGGAAGCGGTCGTCGTACTGTCGGCCAATGACCGCCCCCAGTGCCACGCCGTCGATGCCGCCCATGGGGTGGTTCGACACGAAGGTGTAGAGCCGCCCATCGTCTTTCGCAGGCAGGTTCTCACGCCCCTCTACCACCACTTTGGTCTGCAAATAGTCCAGACAGGCTTCCAGCCAGGGCGTGCCCTGCAGGTCGCGGGCGTCCCAGATGAACTTGTTCAGGAAGTCTTCATGAATGATTCCGCGCAGCCAGTTCACGGCAAAGCCTGGCACAAAGCGTGCCTTGCTGCCCATCTTCTCGCGCAATATCTTCTCAATGTCAAGGGTCTTTTCAGTTATTGTTTCCATGCTGTAATCTCATGCTATGCTTACTCCAAACATGCTTTCAGAGTGCAAAAATACGAAAAATCTTTCAACTCTGCTATTTTTTTGTGAAAAAATGTGCAAAAAGCCATCATTTTGGGCTTTGGGAGTGCAAAAGCACAGGCCAAGGAACGGAGCAGGAACCGTCGCAGAAAAGAGGAAAAACGACCTGTACGGTTGAACGAATGTAGGGGCAGGCCCGTGCCAGCCCCTACATGATGACAACCGTGCAAGTCGAAAGAAATTGACGCGAACGGCGCTGAGATTCGCTTGACGGTGAGCAAACTTTATTTTGGCCCGAATTTTTGAGTTTTGGGCGAGTTTCGCCAAATGACTGATTTTCAGCCGTTTCAACAAAACAGTCCGCCAAAACAGAGAGAAAGGAGAACAGAAAACAACGCAACGGAACCCCGATTGCACCGCAACGGGGCCGCCATTGCACGACAACGGGGGCGCAATTGAACAGCAACGGGGCCACCATTGTGCGGCAACGGGGGCCCCGTTGTGGCACGACAGGGCGCGCAGACCACGCGAATGGGGGCAAAACGTCAACGAAAATACAACAAAGGAGAGGAAAAGGCGCGCTATTTCGCAAAAATTTTTTGTAAAGATTATCGAAAGAACCAGGGCTCCGTTGCAGCGCATCGGCATCGCCCCCAACGTACAGCTGTCGCCCCACGACTCCCCACCCTCGCTGCCACGTTGCCCGAAAATGATGAAAAAAACATTGCACAAAACCGCCCGTTTGTGCCAAAACAGGCCCCCGAAAAGGGCTTGAAAACAAAAAATTGGGGCTGATTGAAAAAAAAGTGGGGAATTGTGGAGTGAAGTGGGGAAAAATTACTAACTTTGCACCGAGCTATTTTAGAAAAAGAACGCATGCGCTTTTTAGGTAACACAGAAGCCAAGACCGACCCCAAGGGACGCGTGTTCCTTCCCGCCGTCTATCGCAAGCAGCTGCAGGCTGCAGGCGAAGAGGTGCTGGTGCTGCGCACCGACGTGCACGGCAAGTGCCTGGTGCTCTATCCCGAAAGCGCATGGGTGAAGCGACTGGACGACATTTCGGCAAAGGTGTCGGAATGGGACGAAGACGAGCAGATGGTGCTGCGCGAATACATGAGCAAGGCCGAGATGCTGACGCTCGACAGCAACGGTCGCTTCCTGATACCCAAGCACCTGCTGGCAGAAGCAGGCATAGCACAGGCGGTGCGCTTCATTGGAATGAACGACCGCATAGAAATCTGGGCGCTCGAAAAGACCGAAAAGCCGTTCATGCCGCAGGCCGACTTTGCTGCCAAGCTGAAGGCTATCATGAGCAAGACCCAGGAAATAGGATGATGATACAAGCCACCACATATCATGTTCCCGTGCTGCTGCGGGAGAGCATCGACGGGCTGGACATCCAGCCCGACGGCATCTATGTAGACGTGACTTTCGGCGGAGGCGGACACTCGCGCGAAATCCTGCACCGGCTGGGCCCCAACGGCCACCTGTTCAGCTTCGACCAGGACGCCGACGCAGAAAAAAACATCATCGGCGACGACCGGTTCACCTTCGTACGCAGCAACTTCAGGTATCTGAAGAACTGGATGCGCTACTTCGAGGTGGACCACATCGACGGCCTGCTGGCCGACCTGGGGGTGTCGAGCCACCACTTCGACGACGAGACGCGCGGCTTTTCGTTCCGCTTCGATGCACCGCTCGACATGCGCATGAACAAAAGGGCCGGCAAGACGGCTGCCGACGTGCTGAACAACTACAGCGAGGAACAGCTGGCCGACGTGCTCTACCTGTATGGCGAACTGAAGCAGGCGCGCCGCATGGCCGCCACCATAGCCAAGGCCCGGCTGTCGAAGCCCATCCTGACCACCAGCGACCTGATGGCCACGCTGGGCATCAAGGCCACCGCCAGCGACGAGGAAGAGGGCGCACTGCTGCCGCCACCCAGCGCCAAGAAAGACCTGGCACGGCTGTTCCAGGCACTGCGCATCGAGGTGAACAACGAGATGCAGGCACTGCGCGAAATGCTCGCCGGAGCACAGGAGCTGCTCTGCCAGGGGGGACGACTGAGCGTGATTACCTATCACTCGCTGGAAGACCGCATCGTGAAGAACGTGATGAAGGCCGGCAATGCCGAGGGACACGTGGAGCAAGACTTCTTCGGCCGCACGCAGTCGCCCTTCAGGCTGATAGGAGGCAAGGTGGTGACACCCACCGACGACGAGATGCAGCGCAACCCGCGCAGCCGCAGCGCCAAGCTGAGGGTGGCCGAAAGAGTATAGAACGAAAAAGCAAAGCAAGCATGAAGACGAACGACGATGAGACCGTGGAAACCGTGGCACAGGACAGCACGGAGCCACAAACCAAGAAGGAACGACTGACGCTGGAGCAAATCAAGCAGAGCGTCAGCGAGGACGACGATGCCCCCATAGGCACGCTCACGCTGCGCAAGATACTGGGTGGCGACATCCTCTCGGCCCAGCTGGTGCGCCGCCAGGTGTGGCTGCTGCTGCTCATCGTGGTGTTCATCACGGTCTATGTGGCCTTCCGCTACCAGTGCCAGCAGGACATGCTCGACATTGCACAGCTGGAAACACAGCTGGTGGACTCGAAATACAAGGCGCTCTCCAGCTCGAGCAACCTGACCGAGCGTTGCCGCGAGAGCCACGTGATAGAGGCCCTGCGCAACAACAAAGACAGCGTGCTGCACCAAAGTCAGCAGCCACCTTATAAAATATTCGTGCCCGAAGAGTGAGCGAGAAGAAACAATAAAGACGCAGAACAATTGAAACAGGAAAGAAGATGAGCAAGTTTGAGAAAAAGAAAGTGATGCCGCGCTACATGGCCATTGCCGTGCTGCTGACGCTGGTGGGCTTTGCCATTGTGGGCAAGGCGGCCTACATCATGACGGGCAAGAAGAGCTACTGGGACACCGTGGCTGCAAAGATGAAACAAGACAGTGTGAGCGTGAAGCCCAACCGTGGCAACATCCTGAGCTGCGACGGACAACTCATGGCTTCGAGCATACCGGAATATAAAATTTTCATGGACTTCCAGCCGGGCGACCCCACCGACACGGCATGGAGCCGCAAGCGCGACTCAATCTGGACCACCCAGCTCGACAGCCTGTGCGAGGGCCTGCACCAGATTTTCCCCAACCAGAGTGCAGCCGAATTTCGCGAGCAGCTGGAGAAAGGACGCCACAAGAAAATGCGCAACGGCACTGTGGGAGCACGCCACTGGCCCGTGTGGAAACGCCGCATAGACTACAACACGTTTGCCGAGGTGCACAAGCTGCCCTACTTCTCGCTGCCCACCAACAAGGGCGGATTCCACTGGAAGACCTTCAACGCGCGCCGACACCCCTTTGGCTCGCTGGCACAGCGCACCGTGGGACAGGTGAAGGTGGCCAGCGACTCGGGCTACTGCGGCATTGAGCTGAGCTACGACTCGATCCTGCGCGGCGTCAACGGCATTTCGCATCACCAGAAAATACGCGACCGCTACATGAACATCACCGTGGCACCGCCCGTGGACGGGGCCGACATCGTGACCACCATCGACGTGGGCATGCAGGACCTGGCCGAACGGGCTCTGGTGGAAGAACTGGAGAAAGACAACGCATCGATGGGCGTGGCCATCCTGATGGAGGTGAAGACGGGCGACGTGAAGGCCATCGTGAACATGACACAGGGCAACGACGGACGCTACCGCGAGGTGGAAAACCATGCCATCAGCTACCGATGCGAACCGGGCTCGGTGTTCAAGACGGCCTCGTTTCTCGTGGCTCTCGACGACGGCGTGGTGGACACCAGCTTCGTGATCCACACCGGCAACGGCGTCATGAAAATGTATGGCAGCAACATGAAGGACCACAACTGGCACAAGGGCGGCTATGGAAGCATCAACGTGGCACGCACGCTGGAGGTGAGCTCCAACATCGGCGTGAGCTACGTGATAGACAAGTTCTACCACAACCAACCCGAAAAATATGTGGAAGGACTCTATCGCGTGGGCATCGGCGCCGACCTGGCACTGCCCATCGTGGGCTACAAGCCGCCCAAGATTCGCTGGCCAGACACCAAGACCACCAACAAGGCGCTGTACTGGAGCAAGACCACACTGCCCTGGATGAGCATCGGCTACGAAACGCAGATTGCACCCATCAACACCGTGACCTTCTACAACGCCATTGCCAACAACGGCCGCATGATGCGCCCGCGCTTCGTGAAGCAGATAAGCAAAGACGGCGAGACGATCTATGAAACACAACCCGAGGTGATCAAGGAGCAGATTGCCAGACCACAAGCCATCGAAACCATGCAGACCGTGCTGCGACACGTGGTCAGTCAGGGACTGGGCAAGAAGGCCGGCTCGCGACACTTTGCCGTGGCTGGCAAGACGGGCACCGCACAGGTGTCGCAAGGCGGCGCAGGCTATCGCTCCGGACAAATGTGGTACTGGCTCTCGTTCTGCGGATACTTCCCCGCCGACAATCCGCTCTATTCCTGCATCGTGTGCCTGAAGAAGCCCGGACTGCCGGCATCGGGCGGCGGCATGGCCGGAGCCGTGTTCCACCAGATTTCCGAAGGCGTCATGGCCAAATACATGAAGGTGAAGCTTGAGGATGCCCACGACTCGACCTCGGTGCTCATTCCCGAGGTGAAGAACGGCAACGTGCTGGCTGCCGACTATGTGCTGAACCAGCTGGGCATTGCCACCAAAGGCGGATGGGGCGGCAACTATGCCGACGGCACACCCATCTGGGGCAAGACCGAGAGCAACAGACAGGAGGTGAGGCTGACAGAAACGAAACAGCCACGCAACAGCATGCCCGACGTGACGGGCATGGGGGCCCGCGACGCCGTGTACATGCTGGAGACACGCGGACTGAAAGTGAGACTGAGCGGAACCGGACGCGTGAAGCGACAGAGCGTGCCTTTCGGCGCTACGCTGCGCGACGGCATGACGTGCGAACTGGAACTGAATTGAGAAAAAAACAGAAAATAACGCGATATGAAACTGAGTGAACTGCTGAAAAACGTTGACGTGAAGTCCATCATCGGCCCTGCCGACGTGGAAATCAGCGACGTGAACATCGACTCGAGGCGCATTGCACCAGGACATCTCTTCGTGGCCATCAAGGGAACCGTGACCGATGGCCACAAGTTCATCGACAAGGCACTGCAACAGGGGGCCGCCGCCATCTTGTGCGAAGACCTGCCCCAACAGCCTGCCGAGGGCGTCGCCTACGTGCAGGTGCAGTCTACCGAAGCCTGCGTGGGCACCGTGGCCACCACCTTCCAGGGCAACCCTTCGGCCCGACTGAAGCTGGTGGGCGTGACGGGAACCAACGGCAAGACCACCATTGCCACCTTATTATATAATATGTTCCGCAAGCTGGGCTTCAGGTGCGGACTGCTCTCAACCGTGTGCAACTACATCGAAGACGAAGCCGTGCCCGCCGACCACACCACGCCCGACCCCATCGAGCTGAACCGACTGCTGCGACGCATGGTCGACGCTGGCTGCCAGTATGTGTTCATGGAGTGCAGCAGCCACGCCATTGCACAGCACCGCATCGGCGGACTGACCTTTGCAGGCGGCATCTTCACCAATCTGACGCGCGACCACCTGGACTATCACAAGACGGTGGAAAACTATCGCGACGCCAAGAAGGCGTTCTTCGACATGCTGCCCAAGGGCAGCTTTGCCATCACCAACGCCGACGACAGGAACGGCATGTACATGGTGCAGAACACACAAGCCACGGTGAAGACCTACAGCACACGCGCCATGGCCGACTACAGGGCACGCATCATTGAGTGCCACTTTGAAGGCATGTATCTGGAAATGGACGGACACGAAGTGGGCGTGCAGTTCATTGGCAAGTTCAACGTGAGCAACCTGCTGGCCGTCTACGGCACTGCACTCATGCTGGGGCAAAAGCCCGACGACGTGCTGCTGGTGCTGAGCACGCTGAAGAGCGTGGCCGGACGACTGGAACCCATACGCTCGGCCGACGGCGTGACCGCCATCGTGGACTATGCCCACACACCCGACGCCCTGGAGAACGTGCTGAAGGCCATTCACGAGGTGCTCAACGGACAGGGACAGGTAATCACCGTGTGCGGAGCCGGAGGCAACCGCGACAAGGGCAAGCGACCACTCATGGCACAGGAGGCCGTGAAGCAGAGCGACCGCGTGATCATCACCAGCGACAACCCGCGCTTCGAAGAGCCGCAGGACATCATCAACGACATGCTGGCCGGACTTGACCAGAAGCAGCTGAAGAAGGTGATCAGCATCGCCGACCGCCGCGAAGCCATCAAGACGGCCGTGGCTCTGGCACAGAAAGGCGACGTGATTCTCATTGCTGGCAAGGGCCATGAGGACTATCAGGAGGTGAAAGGCGTGAAGCACCACTTCGACGACCGCGAAGAGGTGAGAAACATCTTCGGCGCATAATCGTAAACATGTAAATCGAACATCGGAAATATGCTTTACTATCTCTTCCGCTTCTTAGAGCAATTCAACATACCGGGGGCCCACATGTGGAGCTACATTTCGTTCCGCTCGCTGCTGGCCCTGATTCTGTCGCTTGTCATCTCGGCATGGTTCGGCGAGCACTTCATCAAATACATGAAGCGCAAGAAAATATTCGAAACCGAACGCGACGCGACCATCGACCCCTTCGGCGTGGAGAAGAAAGGCGTGCCCACGATGGGCGGCATCATCATCATTGTGAGCATCCTGCTGCCCGTGATTCTGCTGGGACGCGTGCGCAACATCTACATCATCCTCATGGTGGCCACCACGCTCTGGCTGGGATTCCTGGGCTTTCTCGACGACTACATCAAGATTTTCAGGCGCGACAAGAACGGACTGAAGGGCAAATACAAGATTGTCGGACAGGTGTCTATCGGCTTCATCGTGGGCCTGACGCTGTGGCTCAGCCCCGATGCCGTGGTGCGCGAAAACGTGAACACGGTGAGCCCCAACCAGGAAATCGTGGTGAAACACAAGAAGGAGGCTGTGAAATCGCTGCAGACCACCATCCCCTTCATCAAGGAGCACAACCTGAACTACTCGAAGATCATGAGCTTCATGGGCAGCAATAAGGTGGCTGCGGGCTGGGTGTTCTTTGTGCTCATGACCATCCTGGTGGTCACGGCCGTGTCGAACGGTGCCAACCTGAACGACGGCATGGACGGCATGTGTGCCGGCAACTCGGCCATCATCGGCGTGGCACTGGGCATACTGGCATACGTGTCGAGCCACATTGGCTATGCCAGCTACTTCAACATCATGTATATTCCGCACAGCGAAGAACTGGTGGTGTTCCTATGCGCCTTTGTGGGGGCCATGATTGGCTTCCTGTGGTACAACGCCTACCCTGCCCAGATTTTCATGGGCGACACGGGCTCGCTCACCATTGGCGGCATCATCGGCGTGTGTGCCGTGATCATACACAAGGAGCTGCTGCTGCCCATCCTGTGCGGCATCTTCTTTGTGGAAAGCCTCAGCGTGATCATCCAGACCCAGTGGTTCAAGATTCAGAAACGCAAAGGCCGACGCGTGCGCGTGTTCCGAGCCACACCCATACACGACAACTTCCGCAAGCTGGACAGTCAACTGGACCCAACATCCACTTATGTACTGAAAGGATGGCCGCACCGCCCCTTCCATGAGTCAAAGATAACCATCCGCTTCTGGATTACCACCATCATCCTGGCGGCACTAACCATCATAACACTTAAAATGAGATGAAAAGAATCGTTATATTAGGAGCCGGAGAAAGCGGTGCAGGTGCCGCAGTACTGGCAAAAAAAGAGGGCTTCGACGTGTTTGTTTCGGACATGTCGAAGATAGCTGTTCGCTACAAGCAGATGCTCGACGACCGACACATTGAATGGGAGGAAGGACAGCACACCGAGGAAAAGATTCTCAATGCCGACGAAATCGTCAAGAGCCCGGGCATCCCCGACACGGCTCCCATGGTGAAGAAGGCAATTGAAAAGGGCATACACATCATCAGCGAAATTGAGTTTGCTGGCCGCTACACAACGGCAAAGATGATTTGCATCACTGGCTCTAACGGCAAGACCACCACAACCAGCCTCATCCACCACATCTTCCGCGAGGCGGGCTATGACTGCGGACTGGCAGGCAACATCGGACACTCGCTGGCCTTGCAGGTGGCCGAAGAGCCACACCAATATTATATTATTGAGCTGAGCTCGTTCCAGCTGGACAACATGTACGACTTCCGCGCCAACATTGCCATCCTGCTGAACATCACGCCCGACCACCTGGACCGCTACAACTTCGAAATGCAGAACTACGTCAATGCCAAGATGCGCATCCTGCAGAACCAAACGTGCGAAGATGCCTTCATCTACTGGAACGACGACCCCGTGATTCAGCGCGAACTGGAGAAATACGACATCAAGGCCATTCGCTACCCGTTCTCGGAACTGAAGGAGAAAGGCTCCATAGGCTACATCGAAGAAGGCAAGTATGTCATCGAAAAGCCCGAACCCTTCAACATGGAGCAGGAGGCTCTGAGCCTGACTGGCCGCCACAACATCTACAACTCGCTGGCTGCTGGCATCGCGGGCAACATTGCCGGCATCAAGAAAGAGGTGATTAGAAAAAGCCTGAGCGACTTCCCCGGCGTGGAGCACCGCCTGGAAAAGGTGACTACCGTGCGCGGCGTGCAGTATGTGAACGACTCGAAAGCCACCAACGTGGATGCATGCTGGTATGCGCTCGACTCCATGAAGACGCGCGTGGTGCTCATCATCGGCGGCAAGGACAAGGGCAACGACTATGCACCCATCATCCCGCTGGTCAAGGAAAAGTGCTCGGCCTTGGTCTATCTGGGGGCCGACAACCAGAAACTGCACGACAACTTCGACCAGCTGGGACTGCCCGTGCGCGACACTCACTCCATGCGCGAATGTGTGGAAGCATGCTACGAACTGGCACAACCGGGCGAAACCGTGCTGCTGAGCCCCTGCTGCGCCTCGTTCGACCTGTTCAAGAACATGGAAGACCGTGGCGAACAGTTCAAGGAACTGGTGAGAAACCTATAGAAGCAGGCACAAAACCTGAATGGCCGTCATGGCTGGAGAAAGACCAGTAAGACTGGAAACGCTGCAAAAAAAGAAAATATGAACCACAAAATAGGCAATCTCTTTAAAGGCGACAAGGTAATCTGGATGGTATTCCTCTTCCTTTGTCTCATCAGCATTGTCGAGGTATTCTCGGCATCGAGCACGCTGACGTACAAGTCGCAGAACTACATGATGCCCCTGTTCTACCACACGGGCATGATTCTGTTCGGCCTGTTCGTGGCCATCGTGACGCTCAACATCCCGTGCCGCTACTTCAAGATCATCACACCGCTCATGCTGTTCATCAGCTTCAGCACACTGCTCTGGGTGCTTGTTGGCGGCGAAAGCATCAATGGTGCCAACCGCGTAATCAAGCTGGCGGGCTTCACCTTCCAGCCTTCTGAAATAGCCAAGGGAACCATGGTGCTTGCAACAGCTCAGATTCTGAGCGCCATGCAGCGAGCCGACGGCAAGGGTGCCGATGAGAAAGCTTTCAAATATGTGCTGTGGCTGCTGATGCCCATGGCTTTCATCATCGGCATTGAGAATCTGTCGACCGCAGCACTGCTGTGCATGGTCATCTTCATGATGATGTTCATCGGTCGTGTGCCCATGGCACAGCTGGGCAAACTGATGGGAGCTGGAGTGCTGCTCATAGCCGTTTTCCTCACCCTGGTGCTCACACTGGGCAGTCTGGAGCAGAAAAACGATGAGCCACAGACGGCTACTGCCACGGCACAGACGGCCAGCAAGGACGAAATCAAAGGTGGCGGCGTGTTCCATCGCTTTGCCACCTGGCGCAACCGAATACTGAAGCACTCCGACGGCAACGACGTGGCTGCCAAGGACTACGACATCGACAAGAACTACCAGGTGGGCCATGCCAACATTGCCATTGCCTCGTCGGGCATCATCGGCAAGGGACCGGGCAACTCCACCGAGCGCGACTTCCTGCCTCAGGCTTTCAGCGATTTCATCTACGCCATCGTCATTGAGGAAATGGGACTGTTAGGCGCCATCTTCGTGGTGTTCCTCTACATCATCCTGCTCTTCCGTGCTGCACGCATAGCAGGCCGCTGCGAAAACAACTTTCCGGCCTTTCTGGTGCTGGGACTGGCACTGATGCTGGTGCTGCAGGCCACGATCAACATGCTGGTGGCCGTGGGCCTGATGCCCGTGACCGGCCAGCCACTGCCCCTCATCTCCAAGGGCGGCACATCGACCATCATCAACTGTGCCTACATTGGTGTCATCCTGAGCGTCAGCCGTTCGGCCAAGCGCATCAATACGGCCACCACATAAAATCATGCAACCCGTTATGAAAGAAAAAAACGGCCACCACATAAAATCATACAACACGTTATGAAAGAAAAAGAAGAACTAAGAGTCATTGTGAGCGGAGGCGGCACCGGCGGCCACATCTTCCCCGCTATCTCCATTGCCAACGCCATCAAGGCCCAGTGCCCTGATGCCAAAATACTGTTTGTTGGAGCCGAAGGACGCATGGAAATGCAGCGCGTGCCAGCTGCTGGCTATGAAATCAAGGGACTGCCCATCTGCGGTTTTGACCGCAAGCACCTGCTCAACAACATCAAGGTGCTGTTCAAGATATGGAAGAGTCAGCGCATGGCCAAGAAAATCATTCGCGACTTCAAGCCCATGGTGGCTGTGGGAGTGGGCGGCTACGCCAGTGGTCCCACGCTGAACAAGGCTGCACAGATGGGCATTCCCTGCCTCATTCAGGAGCAGAACAGCTACGCAGGCGTCACCAACAAGCTGCTGGCCAAGAAGGCTCAGAAAATATGCGTGGCCTATGAGGGCATGGAACGCTTCTTCCCTGCTGAGAAAATCATGCTGACAGGCAACCCCGTGAGACAGGCCCTGCTCGACACCAGCGTGACTCGCGACGACGCCTTGCGCTCCCTGTCGCTGGATGCCGGCAAGAAGACGGTGCTCATCGTGGGCGGAAGCCTGGGCGCACGCACCATCAATGAAAGCGTACTGGGCCACCTCGACGACATTGCTGCCTCGGGACTGCAGTTCATTTGGCAAACAGGCAAATACTACAGCCAGCACATTGCCGAACAGCTGAAGCAGAAAGGACAGCCCAAGAACCTGTTGGTGACCGACTTCATCACCGACATGGGCGTGGCCTACAAGGCTGCCGACCTGGTCATCAGCCGTGCAGGAGCCAGCAGCATCAGCGAGTTTTGCCTCATTGGCAAGCCCGTGATTCTGGTGCCCAGCCCCAACGTGGCCGAAGACCACCAGACCAAAAACGCCATGGCACTGGTGAATCGCGGCGCAGCGCTGTTCGTGAGCGACGCTGAAGCACCGCAGAAACTCATCGAGCTGGCCATCAACACCGTGAACGACGAGGCCCAGCTGGCATCGCTCAGCGCCAATGTGCTGAAGATGGCCCTGCCGGACTCGGCCAACATCATTGCTCGCGAAGTAATCAAACTGGCTCAAAAGTAAAGAAAACAGCGGGACTGAAACTGGCCGATGCCACCGGCATCAACAGTCAACAGCCCAACAAATAAAGAAAACAAGAACATGGATTGCAAACAAATAAAAGCAGTTTACTTCATCGGCATCGGCGGCATTGGCATGAGCGCCATTGCCCGCTATTTCATAAGTCGCGGCCTGGTGGTGGGCGGCTATGACAAAACACCCACACCGCTGACGCTACAACTGGAGAAGGAAGGGGCCGTCATTCACTATGAGGAAAACGTAGACGAGATTCCGCACACCTGCAAGAAACAGGAAACATGCCTAGTGGTCTACACGCCTGCCATTCCCGACAGCCACAAGGAACTGCAGTTCTTCCGCCAGAACAACTTCTGCATTGAGAAGCGCGCACAGGTGCTGGGCACGCTCACCCGACAGATGCGCGGCTTGTGCGTGGCCGGAACGCATGGCAAGACAACCACGTCGACCATGTGTGCCCACATCATGCACCAAAGTCACCTGGACTGCAACGCCTTCCTGGGCGGCATTTCGAAGAACTATGGCACCAACTACATCCTGTCGGCCAACTCTGACTACGTGGTAATCGAAGCCGACGAGTTCGACCGTTCGTTCCACCACCTGTCGCCGTTCATGACGGTGATTACATCGACCGACCCCGACCACCTCGACATCTACGGCACCAAGGAGGCTTATCTGGAAAGTTTCCGCCACTACACCGAACTCATTCAGCCCGAGGGTGCCCTGATTATTCACAAGAACCTGGAGATGAAGGAGAACCTGGTCGCTGGCGTGCGCCGCTATGAGTACAGCCGCGACGAAGGCGACTTCCACGCCGAAAACATACGCATTGAGCACGGAACCATCACCTTCGACTTTGTGTCGCCCATCGAGTGTGTCAAGAACGTGGAACTGGGACAGCCCATTCCCATCAACATCGAGAACGGCGTGGCGGCCATGGCCATGGCCCAACTGGCCGGCTGCACAGCCGACGAGCTGCGCATAGGCATGAAGACCTACGGGGGCGTTGACCGCCGATTCGACTTCAAGATCAAGACCGACCGGCTGGTGCTGCTGAGCGACTATGCCCACCACCCCAAGGAAATCTATCAGAGTGCCCGCAGTCTGCGCGAACTTTACAAAGACCGCCACATCACGGCCATCTTCCAGCCCCACCTGTACACCCGCACTCGCGATTTCTACCAGGACTTTGCCGACGCGCTGAGCCAGCTCGACGAGGTGATCCTGACCGAAATATATCCTGCACGCGAACAGCCCATCGAGGGCGTCACGTCGCAGCTCATCTACGACCGTCTGCGCCCCGGCATCGAGAAACAGATCGTGAGCAAAGACCAAGTCATCGACCTGGTGAAAGGCCGCTCTTTCGACGTGCTCGTCATCCTGGGTGCCGGCGATCTCGACAACCTGGTGCCACAGATAGCACGCATTCTGCAAGCAAGACTCTAACACCCACAAAACAACAACGCGCATGAAACTGAACGTGAACTGGAAGAAAGCCATCATCGTGACCCTCGACATGCTGGTGGGGGCCTATCTGGTGCTGGCCATGACCGCCTTCAACAAGCCCGACGAACAGAACAACCTGTGCACCGACGTGAACATCAACATTGAGCAAGAGGTGGTGGAAGGCTTCCTTACGCCCAACCACGTGAAGCAAATGCTGGTCACGGCCCGCATCTACCCCGTGTCGCAACCCATGAACCAAATCAACACCCGACAGATTGAGGAAACGCTGCAGGGCAACGAGCTCATAGAACAGGCACAGTGCTACAAAACACAGCACGGACATCTGTGCATCGACATCAAACAGCGCATACCCGTGGTGCGCGTCATGACCGAAGGGGCCGACTACTTCGTTGACAGCCACGGCGAGGTGATGCCGCAAACAGACTACACCTGCAACCTCATCATTGCCACAGGCAGCATCAGCAAAAGCTATGCTGCAAAGGTGCTGGCACCGCTGGCCGGTCTGGTGCTCACCGACGACTTCTGGAAGAACCAGATAGAACAGTTCAACGTGCTCGGCGACGGCTCTGTAGAGATTGTGCCGCGCGTGGGCGACCACATTGCCTATCTGGGCCAGCCCACGGGGGTGAGAACCAAACTGGAACGCCTGCGCAAGTTCTATCGCTACGGTCTGAGCCAGGCCGGATGGAACAAATACTCGCGCGTCAGCGTGGAGTTCGACAACCAGATTATTTGCAAACGAAGATAAAAACGACAAGACGAAAAAGAAAAAACATAAAAAGATATGGCAGACAAGGAATTTATCGTAGCAATTGAGCTCGGCTCATCGAAGGTGACGGGCATTGCCGGACAGAAGAAGCCCGACGGCAGCATCAGCGTGCTGGCCATTGCAAAGGAAGACTCGTCGTCCTTCATCCGCAAGGGCGTGGTTTACAACATCGACAAGACAGCACAGTGCCTCACCAACATCGTGAAGAAACTGGAGGCCCAGCTCAAGGTGCACATCACACAGGTGTTTGTGGGCGTGGGCGGACAGAGCATTCGCGGCGTGCGCAACGTGGTGTCGAAAGACCTGCCTGCCGACACCATCATCACGCAGGAAATGGTGGTGGAGCTCATGGAGGCCAACCGCACGCTGGACTACCCCGACCAGAAGATTCTCGACGTGGCCGAACAGGAATATCGCGTCGACTCGCAACTGCAGCTCGACCCCGTGGGCATTCGTGCCTCGCGGCTGGAGGGCAACTACCTGAACATTCTGGAGCGCAAGGCTTTCTTCCAGAACCTGAACAAGTGTTTCGAAACGGCCGACATCAAGGTGGTCGAGATGTATCTGGCACCGCTGGCCCTGGCCAACGCCGTGCTCACCGAAGCCGAAAAGCGTTCGGGCTGTGCACTGGTCGACATCGGCGCCGACACCACCACCGTGGCCGTCTTTTCCAAGAACGTGCTGCGCCACCTGGCCGTCATCCCCCTGGGCTCCAACAACATCACGAAGGACATTGCCTCGCTGCAAATGGAGGAAACCGACGCCGAAAAGATGAAACTGAAGTATGCTTCGGCCTTCACCGACAACAACGAGATCGACGACACGCTGAAATACTCCATCGACCAGGACCGACAGGTGGAGAGCCGCAAGTTCATCGACATCGTGGAAGGCCGACTGGAGGAAATCGTGCTCAACGTGCGCGAACAGATTCCCAACGAATACTACGACAAGCTGCTGGGCGGCATCATCCTCACGGGCGGCGGTTCCAACATGCGCAACATCGAGAAGGCTTTCTCCAACCACACCCACATCGACAAGATTCGCACGGCCAAGTTCGTGACCCTCACCATCAACTCCAGCCACGAACTCATCAAAGCCCACAACGGCATGATGAACACCGTGCTGGGCCTGCTGGCCAAGGGCTACATCAACTGCGCCGGAAGCGAGCTCGACACCAACCGCGACCTGTTCCAGGACAACTCTGCCAGCAACACCAAGCCTGCCCCCGACCGCACACCGCGCAGCGCCACCGAGGCCGGTCCCGGCGTCATTCGAACCGAGCAGGAAGAGAAAATGGCAGAGGAAGAAGCACGCCGCAAGCGTGAAGAAGAGGAACGCAAACAGGAAGAAGAAAAACGCAAACAAGAAGAGGAAAAACGCATACAGCAAGAAGAAGAGCGCAAACGCAAGGAAGAAGAAGAGCGCATTCGCCGCGAAAACAGCTTCTGGAACAAATTCCGCCGCAAGATGAGCGACTTCACCACCAAGCTCACTGAAGACGAATAACAGTCCCACACACCCACACAAACAACATCACCCCACAAAACAAACAAACAAAAATGGCAGACAACAACAACGATATTCTCGACTTCGGCATTCCCGAAGAGAAGCACAGCATCATCAAAGTCATAGGCGTGGGCGGCGGAGGCGGCAACGCCGTGAACCACATGTATCGCGAAGGCATCCACGACGTAACCTTCGTAGTGTGCAACACCGACAACCAGGCGCTCAACGACTCGCCCGTGCCCGTAAAACTGCAGCTGGGCAGCGAGGGCCTGGGCGCTGGCAATCGTCCTGAAAAGGCACGCGCCGCCGCCGAAGAAAGTCTCGAAGACATTCGCAACATGCTCTCCGACGGCACCCGCATGGCCTTCATCACCGCTGGCATGGGCGGCGGCACCGGCACCGGCGCAGCACCCGTCATTGCCGAGGTGTCCAAGGAAATGGGCATCCTCACCGTGGGCATCGTCACCATACCCTTCCGCTTCGAAGGCAACAAGAAAATAGACCAAGCCCTCGACGGCGTGGAGCGCATGGCCGACCACGTAGACGCCCTGCTCGTGATCAACAACGAGCGCCTGCGTGCCATCTATCCCGACCTTTCGTTCCTCGATGCCTTCGGAAAGGCCGACGACACCCTGTCTATCGCTGCCAAGTCGATTGCCGAAATCATCACCGTCCACGGCATCATCAACCTCGACTTCAACGATGTGAAGACCGTGCTCCAAGATGGTGGCGTGGCCATCATGTCGACGGGCTACGGCGAAGGCGAAGACCGCGTGAAGAAGGCCATCGACGATGCGCTGAACTCGCCGCTGCTCAACGACAACGACATCTTCAATGCCAAGAAAATCCTGTTCAACATCTCTTTCTGCAAGCAAAAGGACTCCAAGGACGACTTCATGATGGACGAGATGAACTATGTGCACGAGTTCATGGGCAAGTTTGGCGACTTCGAAATCAAATGGGGCGTGGCCAACGACCCCGAACTGGGCAAGAAGGTAAAGGTGACCATCCTGGCCACCGGCTTCGGCATGACCAACGTCGACGGCATGCAGGAACGACTGACCAAGCTGGACCGCGAAGCAGCCAACCGACTGGCCGAAGAGCAGGAGAAGGCAGCCCAGCGCGAAGAGCGTCGCGGCAAGTATTATGGCGACTCTGAGACCAGCCGCCGCTACAAGCGTCGGCCCAACATCTACATTTTCCGTGCCGAAGACCTCGACAACGACGACATCATCTCGGCTGTGGAGCAGACGCCCACCTACAAGCGCACCCGCGAAATTCTGGAAAGCATCGGCCAGACCGCAACCCCCAAGGAGCCACAGCACCAGAACGAAGCCCCCGCTCAGGAAGTAGGCGGTGTCATCAGCTTCGTATAAATCATTGCATATTCAGAAGAACATTCACGCCGATTGAGCCACTGAACAAACGTGTTTAGGCGCTCAACCGGCGTGTTTTTTCATCTTTTTCTCGATCCACGATATAGCCGCCAAGAACCTTCATGAATGTTTTAACGTCCATTCATGGGGCTGTGCGGTTGCCACTTGTAGGGGCAAGCGGGCTGGCACAGGGCCTGCCCCTACAATTGGCTTTCGCCCTCGATGTACTGCGACATGAACAGGTGTTCACCGTCCCAGACAGCATAGCTGAAGTGGCTGATCCAGTCGCCCAGAATGAGCAGTCGGGCCTTCTTGGTGAGCTGCTTGTCGAACTCAATGTGGCGGTGGCCGTAGATGAAGAAGTCTACATTGGAATGATACTGAATGTACTTTCTGGTGAAGAGCACCAGGTGTTCGCGGTCTTCACCCAGGAAGACAGGCTCGCCCTCACGCTCATGCTTCAGCCGTGAGTGCTTGGCCCACTGCAAGCCGAACCACATGCCCCAGCGGGGATGCAAGGCCGAGAACATGACCTGGCAGGCACGGTTGTGGAAGATGGCCTTGAGCAGCTTGAAACTGGTGTTGGGGTCGCCCAGCCCGTCGCCATGGGCCAGGAAGAACACCTTGCCATAGAGTTCAACGGTCTGCGGCTTCTTGTGCAGCACAACGCCGCACTCCTGGGCCAGGTAGTCGTAGGCCCAAATGTCGTGGTTGCCCGTGAAGAAATGCACCTCGACACCCATGTCGGTCAGTTCGGAGAGCTTGCCCAGAAAACGGGTGAAGCCACGTGGCACCACATAGCGATATTCGTACCAGAAGTCGAACATGTCGCCCAGCAGATAGATGGCAGCCGCTTTCTCCTTGATGCTGTCGAGAAAACGCACCAGCCTGCGCTCCTGCATGCGGCGGTGGGGAATGGCGAGCGAGCCCAGGTGGGCATCGGAAAGAAAATAGATGTTCTTCATAACCATTAAAAGCCAAGTTCCATTCTTGCTTCTTCACTCATCATACTCTGGTCCCACTGGGGCTCGAACACCAGGTTGATGTTGGCAGCCTTGATGCCCTGCACGCCCTCCACCTTGGTGCGCACGTCTTCCAGGATGAAGTCGGCAGCTGGACAGTTGGGTGCGGTGAACGTCATGTCAATGTCTACCGTGGCCCCCTGTGCGTCGCCCTGGTCGCTGGCAGGAGTGGTGTCATCGTCGTGCACGTCGATCTTGTAGATCATTCCCAGTTCGTAGATGTCGACAGGAATTTCAGGGTCGTAGACCGTTTTCAGCACGTCGACAATGCGGCCCTCGATGATTGATTTCTCTTCTTGTGTCATTTCGAATAAATGTGTTGTTTGAGTGCAAAGATACGAATAAGCCCACAAATGACCAAATATATTGGCACAAAAAAGGCATCGCCCCCAAACAGCGATGCCCTTATGATGCACGAAAAGATAGTGCCCGACTATAACAGGATTTCGAAGGTGAAGATACCGTTGGACGTAATGACATAGAGCGTGTTGCCCTCTTGTCTTACGCCCAAGATGTCATCTGGCTTGCCATTCTCCCCATCGGCCTGTCCCAGCGTCTGCCAGGTTCCGTTCTTTGCATCCCACAGTTTCCAGACTCCATTGTCGTTAATCAACGTGGGGAACATCACGGTGGCATCGTCGCCGTTCTGACCATCCATGGCACTTATTCTCACCATGTTGCCGTGGCTGTCGAGAAGCCAATGGCCATCAATGGTCCAGTAGTAGAGCCCATCGTTGTAGCGCTTCACGCCGAACACGTGCTCGATGCCGCTGCTGCCTTTCTGCCCCTTGTGCAGGGTGACGGTGCCCTTGTTCTTGAAGACGATGGTGTAAGAGCTGTCAGCGTTTTCAACAACCGAGATGACATAGTCGTTGATTTCAACGGCCTGTGCCAGCACGTACAACGCATTGATGGTGCTGTCTTGCTTGTGCAGCAATGTGGTATCGGCCTCCAGGCGTTCCACGCGTTTGCCCACCGAAGTAAGGTCGTCGGTGTAATCGCGACAGGCCGAGGTGGCCAGCAGCACGCCACAGCAGGCCAGCAACCAGGCCCCTGTATAGAAGTGTTTCTTGATGATTGCCATAGCGTAATGTGTGTTGCTTTAATTGTTGATTAGGGAATCACATTGATGTTGATTTCATCATAAACGTTGTCGCTCTGTGCAAAACGAGCCACAACCCGCATGCGCACTGAGCAGATGTCGTTGGCATGAATGTACCAAGCCCCGTCCTTGCCCTGCTCATAGGTCACGGCATCGGTGTTGCCGGTGTTCACCGAATAGTAAATCTTATTGTAGAAGAACACATCTTTATAGGTGGCGTTTATTGGCTCAACGGTGTACTCAATGAGACGCATGTCGCCTTTGTGCATGGTGATGTCGCCAGATGCAGTGAGCTTCACGCTGGTCACAAACACAGGCATGGCCTCTTGTGTGGGCACCTTGATTCTTTCAGGAGTGCCATTGTTGTTGATGACAATGGTAACATAGCCTTCGCCCTTGGTGCTATCGTCAACATCAAGCACCACACCGGGTGCATCGTCACCATCCTTGCCCTTGGCCGCCACACCCGTGTCCTGCCAAGGTCCATCGCCCAAGCGATATTTCCACGTGCCAGTCTCAGGGTCAATCATCACCTCGGGCGTTGTGCCTTTCTGTCCGTCTACGCCATTGGCTCTCACGCGGTTGCCGTTGTCATCGGTGAGCCAGTTGCCGTCAATCTTCCAGTAATAGTTTCCATCGGCATCGTCTTTCTCCACGGTGATGTTGGGAATGGCAGCATTGTCTCCAGGTTCGCCATCGAGAATGGTGATGGCACCATGCTTGGCAAAAGTAACAATGGTGCCCGTAGCCGTCTTTGTCACGTTGGTGATATAGTCTCCCTTGTCCATAGCGTCTACAATTTTCTGCAGTGCATTCAGGTTAGTGTTCACCCTGTTTGTCAGGTTCTCAAGTATGGTCACTCTTTTGTCCAGTGCATCCACCTCGTCCTGATAGTCAGTACACGAAATGACGGTCATGGTTCCTGCAGCCACGACAATCATGGCAAGCAATAGCTGATTGATGATCTTTTTCATATCTATAATGCGCTTTGTTTAAACTTCGAAATAAAAACTTTAATCCAGCAGATCAACCACAAAACAAACGGTCACACGGTTGTCCTCGTTCACGGGGAACGGCTGCACACGGTCGCCCTTGGCATCTTTGTAGATGCGGTCGCTGCTTATGCCGTGAGACATCAGATAGTTGGCCACAGCTGTGGCACGCTCGCGAGACAGTCGGTCGTTGATGGCCGAAGTGCCAGTGAGTCGGTCGGCATAGCCAGTCATTTCAACATGCGAGCGCGGATGCACCTTGAGGTAGTTCATGAGCTGAATGAGCTTGCCATACTCGCTGCTGCGCAACTCACTGCTGTTGATCAGGAACTGAATGTTCACCGCCATGGCCACCGTGTCGCGCGGAGCAACAGGCGTTACCACGGGTGTGCTAATGGTGCGATACTCCGGTGGGCGCTGCCTGTAACTGGGACCCAGGTTGATCTTCAGACCCACCAAGGCATTGAAGTGCCAGTCTATGTTGTCGTGGCGACCCTTCTTCGAGTTGAAATGGTCGGGCAGCAGGTTGGCGTTCAGTTCGCCGCAAAGAGCCAGAAAGTCGTTCAAACGAACATCGGCCCCAATGCCAGCCTTGGCCACCGGATTCCAGCGGTGGTTGTCCCACAGTTTCTGAAAGTCAACGCCAAAACGGTTGTTGGCTTTCTTGGCATCGTCGTTATTGAACGAATATGCCACGCCACCACCCAGCACAGCATAGGCGCTGACCAACTGATCGGGCACCCAGCCCATGAAAAGCGATGCCAGATCCACTTTCAGTTCAAGCGTTGGCTGCACAAAGTTCCAGTTGTACCTTTCCTGCGGATAGGAATATCGATTGCGAGCCCACAGACCACTCACTGCCACGCGCGCACCAAATATTTCGGAGAACTGATAGGTTCCGTTCACCTGCAGTGCCGGCGAGATAAGTTTACCCAGCTTAGCCTCGCCAACATCGGCTGCCACGCCACCTTGCAGGGCAACCTGCCAATGCGGAAGAAACTCGGGAGCAGGCACGTCAACAAGTTCTGTTCTGCCGTTTTGCGCCCATACAGGAAGTGCAGAAAAGAACAAGAGCAATGCACCAACAAAATGCAATCTTTTCATAACTATTAGTGTCTGTTTTTGTTATTTTAATCTTGATGCTGGTTAATTTCTACAAAAATAGCAAAAAAAAATCACAGGAAATCATATTTTGCATTAAAATACGTTAAAATCATAGACTTTTCAACAAAATAGTACAAATATGTGCTCCTATTTGCTCATCATCACAAGAAAACGGGGTCAGCCGTCACTATCCAAACACGCACGAAAGCATTCCCAATAAGAAGCCGCTAAAACAATTAAACGAGCGTCAAAATGAAGAAAAAAAGGAAGCAACTGAAAAATCAATCACTTCCTTTTCCGGGTGTTTCATTGGTCGGGATGAGGCGACTCGAACGCCCGACCCCTACGTCCCGAACGTAGTGCGCTACCAACTGCGCTACATCCCGAATGCCCGTAAGCGGGTGCAAAGGTACGCAGAAATTTTCAATTACGTGCAACTTTTTTGCGAAAAATTTGCAGATATAAGAAAAAATGCCTACCTTTGCACCCGCAAAACGATGGTGCCTTAGCTCAGTTGGTAGAGCATCGGACTGAAAATCCGTGTGTCCCCGGTTCGATTCCTGGAGGTACCACACCGCAGAAAAGCGCTAATCTTCCTTCTGGCAGATTAGCGTTTTTTCGTTTCAATGCCATGGCCATTGCCTCCCAACAGGACAGCAGCAAGCACAAAGCGGCATCATAACAAGCCAATGAGGAAACTGCTGCAAGCACGAAACGGCATCATAACAAGCCAATGAGGAAACTGCTGCAAGCACGAAGCGGCATCATAACAAGCCAATGAGGAAACTGCTGCAAGCACGAAACGGCATCAAAACAAACTAATGAGGAAACTGCTGCAAACACATATTATTATCATAGGAACTAAAAACAACAACTACTACAAGCACAAGATGAAAAAAACAAAGATTCTCCTTTCGGCCCTTGCACTGCTCCTGGCCATGCAGACAAGTGCCCGCAAAGACTGTATTGTGGTAGAGGCAGGCAATGCCCAAAGCCTGCTCGACGCCATTGATGCAGCCAACAAGCAGAATGCCGACTCAGCATCGGAGCGCATTTTCATTCTCATTCCCGACGGCTACTACGACCTGGGCGAACGAACGCTCACGCTGATCGAGGGCCACAACATTGCCCTGGTGGGACAAAGCACGCAGGGCACCGTCATCCGCAATGCCCCCGATGCCAAGAACGAAGGCATTGGCAAGACGGCCGTGCTGCGCAACCATGCCACCGGACTCTACCTGCAAGACCTCACCCTGCGCAACGATCTGGACTACTACCACAGCGGTTCGGCCGGAAGGGCCGTGTGCCTGCAGGACCGTGGCACGCGCACCATCTGCAAGGGCGTGCGCATGCTGTCCTATCAGGACACTTACTACAGCGACAACGATACCTGCCAGCACTATTTTGAAGACTCGGAGATTCACGGAACGGTGGACTTCATCTGCGGTGCCGGCGACGTTTACTTCAGCCGCTGCACGCTGGTGACCGAACCGCGCAACGCCGATGGCACAGGCCGCGACGTCATTGCAGCCCCCCGAACCTCGGTGACGAAGTGGGGCTATGTGTTCGACCACTGCACCATCCGTAACATTCAGTCCGAGTTCTATTATGGCCGTGGCTGGCACACGCTGCCCCGCATGGCCCTGCTTCACACCCGGCTGGAGTCGCCCGAGAAGCTGAAACAAACGCGCTACGATCCCAGTGGCATGCGAACGGTGCAGAGCCTGTTCTACGAATACCGCACGACCGACGGCCAGGGCAACGACATCACGCCGAAGTCGAACGTCGTCACTTTCACACTGAAGGACGAGCAGCGCTCGCATGAGACCATCCTGAGCGACGCCGAGGCCCAGCACTACCAGCTGAAGAACATCTTCCCCAACTGGCATCCTAAAAAGATTACGCAGAAACTGCTCAAGAAAACAGCCCGCATGAAAGCCAAAGCGTTCCGAAAGTAGCCACCTTCGGAACGCCTTGACTGCCATTCATGACCGCGAGCAGCCGCCTATTGCTGCGCCTTCATGAACTGTCTGAGCACATCGCAACGCGACACGTACCCACTGGTGCGGGCCGCGTTTTCTTTTTCAAAGGCAGCCAGAGCCTGCAGGGCCTGATACTGGTGGCTCCTGGTGTGCACCACCATGACAAAGTCCGACCGCTGCTCGCTCCACTCTTCGGTCTGCCACCGGTCAATGGGCAGATAGGCACTGGCAAACAGTGCGCGCTCTTTTCTGCCGAAATCATCGGTAGAACGGGCCACCTTCAGCATTTCGTCGGCCTTCAGCAGCATGTTGGTCTCGTCCGTGCGCGGTTCGTCCATGCAGCTCTTGCCGTAGCGCGTGAGATACCACGCATCGCCGGCATAGGAAGCCTGGGCATAGCGAATGGCCAGCTGATAGGCACGCTCGGCCCGCAGGTCGGCCCGCAGCGTACCGAAGCCCTGCTCCAGCTGTTTCATCTCGCGCACGAAGTCCAGCTTCTGATGGCTCTCCGTGCGGGCGGCGCCGGGCTCCTGCTGCTCCATTGTCAAGCGCTGACGGCTCATCCATGGCTCCACCTTGTAGCTGCGCCGGGCCATGAACGGCGCAATGTTCATGCGGTTCACGAAGTCCAAGCCCACCTGGGCCAGATGCTTTTCGGCCTCAGCCCACTGGCACAGGCGCAAATACTTGGTGCCCAGCAGCTCGTGCAGGAACTCAGCATCGTTGTGAATGCGGGCAAGCAGCCACTCGTCGAGTGCCGTCCGGGGCTTCTGCTGCGTGTAGGAAAGATACTTTTCCAGCTGAGCCACGGGCTGCTGGTCGATGCGCACAAAGCAGTCGGTGCTGTAGTCGCCGTTCCAGCCATACTCACTGATGCGCGAAAGTTGCTTCTCCTGACTCATCCTGAACACCACGGGCTGCTCGTCGTAGACCGACAGCAAGGCCGTGGCCACCTCGTGCCGTCCAGCCTTGTCGTAGTGCGGCACCAGCACCTGGTGCACCAGTCGGTCGAACACGCGCGTATAGTGGTTCTCATAGCCCGGTTCCACACTGCGCTGCTGCCGGGCCCTGTCCTCCAGCCATGCCAGCTGGTCGGCCAGTTCGCGGTCGAAGGCATCGCCCGGCTTGCCCTGAGCCGCCCAGATGAAGAGTCGCAGCACGCGCGCATTGTCCTTGATGCGCGGAGCACCCTGCAGCCGCACCGCCTCATTGATGGCCGTGAGCGCCTCGCTGCGGTTGCCGAAGAGGTACTGCATCCAGCCCTCAACCGACTTCCACAGAGCCGGATCCTCACTCTTGCCCTGCGCCACCACCTGCCGTGCCAGTCGACACATGTTCATGGCCTCGGCCTGCTTCACGTCGTGCACGTAGAGCTTTCCGGGAAAGTTTCCCTCCTGCTGGGCATCGATGGCCTCCTGAGCATTGTTGGCAAAGTCCTGCAACAGGAAGGGCAGGGCTGGCGAGTTGGGGTTGCGCTGATATTCGGCCTCGATGCTCTGGCAGGAGCGTTTTTTATAATAATAGGTGTAAAGGCTCTCCATGTCGCCCTGTTCCAGGAAAATCTGCGTAGCCTCCTCGGCCCGTCCGGCCTTGAGCAAGGCGCCGGCATAGATGTTGCGCATCATGTCGCGATAGACCGAGTTGATGTATTTCGATGCCGCCTGCTCCCAGAACGTCACGTTCTCCTTGTGCAGTCCCAGCATCATGTTGCAGCGCATGTAGAGCAGTGCATGCTGCGAGCGCAGGCGTGTGCCCGTCTTCGAGCGCGCATACTGTCTCACGCTCCTGAGCACCAGCTTTCTGCGTTCCAGTTCCTGCTTGGAGGGGTACTCCCACGTTTCGCGCGTCTTGCTTGCCACGTCGACGTATTTCTGCAGCTGAGCCACATAGCTCTGCATCAGCGCATCGCCCTTCGAGCGTGCAATTTTGCCCATTTCATCGGCATCAAACCAGTACATGTCGGTCTTTCCGGCATAGGCGCGCCAGTTGTCCATGCACCGTGCATCCACGCTCTGCTGCCAGTCTTGCAGCCCAACGGTGCTGAACAGATAGTAGTTGTGGGTGCCGGGAACGGCACATGCCAGTGCTTTGGCCGCAGCGGTGGCCAGCAGGCTAATGACGATAAATCGCTTCATAGTGTCGGGGTGTGTATCGTGAAATGTTTTCTTTGTCAAGATGATAGGTCAGGATGAGCTGCCGCACGTCGCTGCGCTCGGCCTCGACGGCCCGCTTGGTGAGCATCACCTGTGCCGTGTCGGCCACGTGTTCTATGTTCACGCCATGCAGGATGCGCTGCCACAGAAACACGGGGTAGGCAGCAGCCAGGGGCAGGGGGTAGCTCTTCAGGTGGCGCAGATAGGGCTGCACATCGCGGAAGTCGAGGATGGGGTTGCGCTCGGTGAAACGCTCCGGCGCCCCCGTGTTGTAGAGCATCAGCACGCCATAGTCCACGGGTGGTGCCGGCATGGCCAGCTGGTGCAGGCGAATGGTGGCCGAGAGCCGCGCAAGTCGTGAACCGGCCGACGGCTGTCGGGCTGCCTGCTTCTGCATTTCGGCCCTCACCTTCCGCAGAAAACGGTAGTAGGTCTGTCGGCTGCGGGCGGTGTAGTCGCAGTCCATCTGCAGCTGGCTCACCCCGCCGATGTCGTTGGTCTGGTTCATCTGCCCAATGCGGCGCACCAGTCGTGCCGCCAGACTGTCGATGTAGGGTTCGCGCATGCAGTCTTCCATGATGAAGACGGTGGGAACAATCTCGATGGAATCGGGCATTTTGCTCTCGAAGCGCAGCGTGGCGTTGGGCATGGGCTGTTGCTCTTGAGCGCTCATCACCACATCGAAATAGCGGCAGAAGATGCGACGGATGTGGTGGGCGTGCAGGAACTGCTGTTCGGCCGAGTCGAGCGCGAAGGTAGTTCGCCAGTAGTACACGGCATTCCCGCTGGCCCCAAACGGTGCAGGCTTCTGCTGCTGGCAGCCCGCCAGCAACAGGAGCAGCAGCCACAGGGGCAGCACAACCCTCCGCCACATCATAGCAAGGCGGGCAACTGATAGAGCCTGGTGCTGTTGGAGCCCTTGACCAGGATGGTGAATCCCTGGGGATGCTCGGCCTGGATGGCGGCCTTGGCCTCTTCCACGTCGTGCAGCTTGCGATAGTTGCACTGTGTCTTGCCAAACTCGTCGCCCACGAGCCACACCTGGTCTATGCCCATCTGCCCGATGGAATCGACCGTTTTCTGGTGCTCTTCGGCACTGCTCTCGCCCAGCTCGCGCATGTCGCCCAGGATGAGCATCTTCTTTTCGGCCTGCACCAGCCTGAAGTTGTCGAGCGCAGCGGCCATGCTCGAAGGGTTGGCATTGTAGGCATCGACGATGAGCGTGTTGCTGGCTGTCTGCACCAGCTGCGAACGGTTGTTGGTGGGCTGATAGTTCTCCAGGGCGTGACAGATCTGCTTGCGGTCTACGCCAAAGTTGATGCCCACGGCAATGGCCGCCAGCAGGTTGTCCAGGTTGTAGGCGCCAATGAGCTGTGTCTGCACCTTGTGCCACTTGGTCGAGGCGCCCTCTTCCTCCAGGTCCCTCAGGGGCTTGCGCCAGCGGAACTTCAGCAGCGGGTTGCACTCTGTCACCTCGCCGCTGATGCACTGGTATTGCTTCTCGGGATCGCTGGAGTATGGCGTGATCCAGAGCGTGTCGTCGTCGCGAATCTGGTCCACCAGGTAGTCGTTGTCGGCATCCAGGAAAATCAGTCCGTCGTCGCGGGTGCGCAGGTAGTCGTAGAGTTCGGTCTTGGTCTTGACGACCCCTTCGAACGAGCCGAAGCCCTGCAGATGGGCTCGCCCCACGTTGGTGATGAGTCCGCAGGTGGGCTCTGCCGTCTCGGCCAGCGTCTTGATGTCGCCGGGATGACTGGCCCCCATCTCGATGATGGCAATCTCGTGACTGCTGTTGAGGCGCAGCAGCGTCTTGGGCACGCCCACGTCGTTGTTGAAGTTGCCCTCGGTGGCCAGCACGTTGTATTTCTCGGCCAGCACGGCCCTGACCAGTTCCTTCGTGGTGGTCTTGCCGTTGGTGCCGGTGATGGCAATGACGGGAATGCTGAACTGTCGGCGGTGCTCGCGGGCCAGGTTCTTAAAGGTCTGCAGGCAGTTGTCCACCCGGATGATTCGCGATGCCAGGGCGCTCGCTTCGGGTGCTGCCTGCTCAATGTCCTCGTCCACGATGGCGTAGGCACAGCCTTTCTGCAGGGCCTGCACGGCAAACTGGTTGCCATTGAACGAGGCGCCTTTCAGTGCCAGGAAGATGCTGCCCTCGGGACAGTCGCGGCTGTCGGTGGTGATGCAGGGGTGCTGCTTGTAGAGGTCGTAAAGTTGCTTGATGTCCATAATATAAAGAATTTGGGAATACGCTTATGCGCTGCAAAGTTAGCAAAAATCATCATAACAACAAACAGACACAACCTAAAAGTTGCTCGCTTGCGGCGAAATTCGTGAAAGCGCGAACGGCGCTGAGAATCGATTTCTAATGAGCAACGTCTGCTTCGGGTCGAAATGAGCGAGTTTTGAGCACGTTTGTAACGTGCTGATGCTCAGGAGTTTCAGAAAAGCGCCCGTCTGGCTGCCCTGCAACGGTGGCCCCATTGCTGTGCAACGGAGGCCCCGTTGCACAGCAATGAAGCCCCCGTTGTTCACCAAAAGAGGCCAAACAGAAACACAACGGGGCCCTGATTGCACCGGAAGCGGAGCTACATGGGCAGTCGAAGGCAGTCAGAACGCGATGGAATGGGCCAAAATTCGTTCTATTTCGCCAAAATTTTTTGTCCGCTTTATCGAAACAATCAGGGCCCCGTTAGGCTTGGAACAGGGCTGTTCAGGCCCCCCACCCTGCTCAGAGCGCCACCACGCTGAGCGAATAGGGAGGCAGGGTGATGCTGCTGCCCAGCTGCAAGGGAACGAGCGACAGCTTCTGGTCTTCGGGCTTTCCGCTGAAGCCTTCGCCCCTGGCACCCTGGAGCGAGAGGCCCTCGACGCCCAGCTGCACGGCCACTGGCAGGGCGTTGACCAGCTTCACAAATGTCTTGCCTGTCTTGCTGTCGGTCACCACGCTGGCTCCCAGCCGGTAGTTCAGCGCCGGGTCGCTGGCTGTCAGTTGGGAAGCAACGTAGCGGTCGCCGCCATAGGTGCTGAAGAGACGCTGCACCTCGTAGGCCGGGGTGGGCCTCACGGTGGTGTTCGAGAAGTAGATCATGTCGGGATTCCAGTTCGAGTGGCCGTCCTTGCACAGCATGGGGGCATAGCTGGTCATGACAACCACGTCGGCATTGCGCTCCACATCGGTGAGATAGAGAGCTTCGGCCAGTGCGGTCTCCACGTTGGGGCGCTTGGTCTTTGTGGAAGCGGCCCACTCGCCCAGGTAGACCTTGGCCGCCGAACGGTCGTAGTGGTCGTAGTAGTCGCGGTGGTGCATGAACCAGCCCGTCGACTCGTAGTAGTGTTCGTCGGTCATGTACTGCAGCTGTGGGTGCTTCTTCACGAAGTCCCAGCCCTCAACATAGTCGGCACTGGGCGCGTGGAAGGGGCCCACGGTGCCGCAGATCTTGATGTCGGGGTATTTCTCGGCAATGGCACGGCAGATCATTTCATAGCGTTCTTCGAACACGGTGGAGATGATGTCTTCGTTGCCTATGCCCAGATACTTCAGGTTGAAGGGGGCGGGATGTCCGGCCTCGGCCCGCAAGCGCGCCCACGGCGAGGTGGCAGGATCGCCATTGGCCCACTCTATGAGGTCGAGCAGCTCCTGGATGTAGGCCGGCATCTGCTCCATGGGAATGCCGCCCTGCTGTCCGCCCAGTCCGTCGGCGTTGTTGGCCGAGTTCTGGCAGGGCACGCCGGCCGCCAGCACGGGCAACGGCTCGGCACCGATGTCTTCGCAGAACTGGAAATACTCATAGAAGCCCAGTCCGCGCGTCTGGTGGTAGTGCCAGATGTTGAAGTCGGGCTTGCGGTCTTGCAGCGGCCCCACGGTGTGCTGCCAGTGATAGATGTTGTCCAGGCCCTGACCGTGGCTCATGCAGCCTCCGGGGAAGCGCACGAACTTGGGCCGCAGCCGTGCAATGGTCTCGGCCAGGTCTTTGCGCAGTCCGTTCTTGCGGTTCATGAACGTTTCCTGCGGAAACAGGCTCACCATGTCGATGGCAGCCGCCTGCTTGCCCTGCGGCAACAGCAGCAGACGGGCATCGCTCACCGTGGCCGTTGCCGTGAGCACGGCTTCGTAGCGGGCCCAGGCATCGCCCTTGGCTTTCACCCTGGCCTTGGCAAGCGGGCGGTTGTGGGCGTCGGTGAGCATCACCACGAAGTTTTTCTTGCCCCTGACAAAGATGGAGAAGTCGTATTTTTTGCCCTTTTCAACGGCTATTCCGTCCCATCCCTCGTTCCAGAGCGAGTCGGTGGCAACCACGGCATAGTGGGGGTTGTTGGCCGAGAGCGGGGCAAACTGCTCCACACGGATGGGCCCGCTGGAGTGCCAGGCCGTGGCGGGTCCCCACTCGCGACGGTCCTTGCTGCTGTATTCAAAGTCGCGGTTCTGCACCAGTTCGGCATAAAGACCGCCGTCGGCCGCATAGCTGATGTCTTCGAAGAAAATGCCGATGAGCTTGTCGCTGATGGCTTTTTGCTGGCTCATGTCGACCCGCAGCGTGGCAGAAACAGGCGATTTCATCGATGCAAAGCGCCCTGCATCGTCGTGCATGCGCTCAGCCGAGAGACGACCGTCGGCTGCCTGGCGCTCAAAGTGCTGCTCCACGGCCTGCAACTCGGCTGCCGTGAGGTCGAAGCACTGGCCGGCAAACGGCTTGCCTGCAATGCTGACGGTGTCGCGCAGCCAGGCTTCGTCGGCTATCTGACTGGCCACATCGGCCGAAAAGTGGCGGAAGTCGGCCGTGGCCTGCACGTAGCGCTTGCCCTGCGGCGACCTGAAATAAACGTCGAACGTGCCGTTGCTGTTGGCGAACACCACGGGCTCCAGACACTTGCCCACCGTCATGCGGGGATAGTCCTGCGGCCGCCAGGTAATCAGGTCGGCACTGTAGGCGGCGGCTATCACGGGCGAATGGTCGTTCACCTGGAACACCAGGCGCCAGGTGCCGTCGGCAGCACGCGCCAGCGACGGACTGTGCATCTTCTTCTCGGCACCCCACGTGCCGTAGTCGCTCGAGCACAACTGGCCCAGGTCGGCCCAGTCGGCACCGCGCTGAGCGGCTATGTGCAGACCTGACTGGGGGGCAGGAGAATAGATGAAAACGGAGTGTACGGTGTCTTCGGCCCACAACAACGCCGAAGCCTGCAGACAAGCTGCCATGAAAAAAAATCGGAAAAAGGTGTTCATTTTTTAGAATAGTTATTGTTTGGTGGCAAAATTACACAATATAATTCGTATATCGACAAGCAAATTACAAAACGAATGTTAATAGAACATAAATAGATAAAATATAGTTAATAAACCGTCTGAATCTGTAGAACATCCTTGGAAAAGAGCAACCATATAATAAATAATGTGTATTTTTGCAGCATAAAAATCAACAAGACTCATTTAATCATGAAAAAATTTGTGCTTTTTTCAATTTGTGCACTGGCCCTTGCCAGCTGTACAAAGGACAAGGATCTCTTCGAAGGCGACGTGGTGAGCCAGTCGCAGGTGGAAGAGAACGTGAAAGCCATGCTGGGGGCCGACTTCAACATGAACCAGCCCTACGACATGCTCACGGCGGGCGAAGTGGCCATCACAGCCAACATTGATGCCTCGACGGGCTACAACAAAGGCAACTTCGAGGTGGCCAAGGTGCAGATTCTCACCGGCAACCCCTTCTACGACAAGAATGCCGTGGTGCTGAACGAAACCAGTGCAGCACTGGGCCAGACCGTGACGCTGAACTTCGACGCTCCCAACGAGCTGGACTATCTCTATGCTGCCGTGGTGAGCAAGGACAACCGCTACCGCGTGAAGCCATTTGCCGTGGGCGACTCGAAGGTGACCTTCGGACAGGAAACGCGAGCCACACGCGCCGCAGTGGCACAACCCATGGTGACCGATGCGGGCGTTGTGTCGAACAATGCCTACATGAAGGACACGCTGAAATACTCGCAATGGAAAAATTCTTACTGGGCCGACAAACTCTATGACACAGAGCTGACTTCGGAAGATTTGACAGACTTCAACGCTGCAGAAAAGAAAGACGTGAATGCAATCATAGACAAGTTTACGCCTGAGAAAATTGACAACAGAACAACCATACAGCAAACCGAGTTCTATGTGAATACGGCCAACTACTTCACAACAACTCAGACAGCACGTCCCATCAAAGTGACGCCCGTGCATAGCGGTGCCTCGATTATTGAGACGGAGAAGATGTACTACTTTTACTACGACCCGAAGGATGTAGAAGGCATGAACGACGAACAGCGTGCTGAGTTCCTGCAAAAACTGCCCAAGTATCATCTGCTGGACTGTAAGGACACCTATGACAAAGTGAACTGGCAGGCAACCAAGCGTGCCCATAGCTACACACTGGCCTACTTCGGAAAAGGAGAACCCACAGAAGGCACCACCGGACAATACGACTTTCCTTCAGGTCTGAAGATTGGATTCATGCTCTATGCCATCTATCCAAACAACAACAACGACCTGGCTTCCTACCCACGCTACACAGTAAACCTCTATACCGACAGCCTGCTGAACAGCGAAGTGAACCTCTACGACAAGTGGTCAACGGCCGGAATGGGCAAGAACGGACGCAAAGAATCGCGCGCTGCCATCTTTGGCGCAAACGGCACGAACTATGTGGGCTTTGAAGACTGGAACGACAATGACTTCAATGATGTGGTATTTGCAGTTGAGGGTGGCGTGGAAATCATCGACGAAAACCAACTGCTCGACAAAAACGTGTACAGCTACGCTTTCGAAGACACACAGCTGGGCGACTACGACCTGAACGACGTGGTGATCAAGGCTCAGCGACTGGACGTGACACGCGTGGTCTACAGCCTGGAGGCCACCGGCGCACAGGACGAGGTCTACATCAAGGGGCTCACGGGCTCCAGCAAGCTGAACGACAAGGAGGTGCATGCCATCTTCGGCGTGCCGCAGGAACAGTTTGTGAACACCCGCATGGGCGACACCCACATTCCGGCCGTCTACGACACCGTGACCGTGAGCAAGGACTTCACCTTCGCCAAGAACGGCAACAACATCTACATCTACAACAAAACCAAGAACCTGAACGTGAAACTGGCCACCACCGGACAGGATCCTCACGGCATCCTGATTCCATGCGACTGGCAGTATCCGCAGGAAAAGATTTGCGTGAAGGATGCCTTCCTGCAGTTCAACGCATGGGGACGCAACCGCATTGACAAGCTGGACTGGTACAAATACCCCGAAGCCGGACGCGTCTATACGCTGTCTGTCTTCAAGCACACCGCTGAATAAATAAGCAAACAACCATAAGGGCAGGATTCTTACTGGCCGTTGCCACGGAATCCTGCCTTTAACATTACAAACTTACAACTATCATGAAAAAAGTTATCATCTTTTCATTATGTGCATTGGCACTGGCAAGCTGCACAAAAGACAAAGACCTTTACGACGATTCTG
>CACXUV010000001.1 GCA_902770845.1 uncultured Prevotellaceae bacterium | reverse complement strand
TGTAGCCGTCGCCCTGTGTCTTGATGGGCACGTTGGCACTGACGTCCTGCAGGTAGGTGATGTCTTGCGGTGTCTTGCATGAAGCGAGCAGCAAGACAGTTAACATAAAGAGAAAGGTGAACTTCTTGTTTCCGAGGCATGAATGCTTGCGCAGTCTTCCAAAAAAATGTTTCATGATACCTTATTTATATATATGAATGTTTTCGATGTGTTGTTCCTTGCTCTGCGGCCAGTTTGCTGATTTCGTCGTCGGTGAGATAGCGCAGGTGGCTGTTAGGAACGTCGACCACAGCTGCGGCCTGTTCGTAGCCGATGGGCAGCACGACGCACCTGGCTCCCTTGATGCGCTTGATGCGTCCGATAATACCCGTGAACCTGCCTTCGATAATCTGGACTTCCCGGCTGGGCTTGCAGGCGTAGCTGAGGTCTCGGAGGAAGACAATCTTTTCGTTCTCCTCGGCGGTGATGCGCTTGTAGTCGGCCATGGCCTTGTCGGTCATGGTGAGCACTTCGTTACGGCGGTCGAACTTCTCATTGAACTCCGGGTGGGTGACAAAGCGCAAGGGTTCGAAGTCCTCTCTGGTGTTCTTGATTTCGACCAGCGTCTTGAAGGTGCTGCGCACAAAGATGTAGTTCAGCAGGTAAGGCGCAAAATCCATCTTTGTCATGCTGACCTTGATGAAGCCGAGGGGAACATAGGTCTCCAGGATGTTGTCTGTGGTGACAAAAAATTTCTTTTGCTCGTCGAAGGAGGCCATTATCTGCTCCAGCCGTGAGAGACTGGAGTGTCTGATGCGCATGGGAAACCAATGGACTTCGTTTTCCTTCAGCATGCCGTTGGGGAGAGAATATACCTTGGGGTCACCACAAAATGGAATGTGGCGGCTGGGGATGATGCGACAATGACATTTGTCTGTAATGTACTGAACTCTAGTGACATAACATGACAAATCAAACAAAGAATCTCTTCGAGAGTTTCATTTTCGCTGCAAAGATACAAAAAAGAATAGAAACGAAAGCATATTTTTCGAATAAAATCTTACGATGCTTCCTTTCTGCCAATCTGTCAGTCGCGACGCTTTGGCACGCTTTTGGCAGAAAGGATGGCAGAACGAAAACAAAATATATCAAACCAAAAAACAAAAGTAAGTTATGACAATCAAACCATTAGCTGACCGCGTGCTGGTAGTGCCTGCACCGGCCGAAGAGAAAATCGGTGGTATCATTATTCCTGACACTGCAAAGGAGAAGCCCCTGCGCGGCACCATCAAGGCCGTGGGCAGAGGAACGAAGGACGAGGAGATGATCCTGAAAGAGGGCGATCAGGTGCTCTATGGCAAGTATAGTGGCACTGAGATTGAACTGGAAGGAGAAAAGTTCCTCATGATGCGGCAGAGCGATGTGCTCGCTATTATTGAGAAATAAATTCGGGGTTTCGATATGACGGGGTTTCGGTATTACGGAATTTCGGAATAACGGGATAACGGATTTCGACAAAATGAAGAAGAACAACAAATAAAGAAAAACAAAATGGCAAAGGAAATTAAATTCAATATTGAGGCCCGCGAGATGATGAAGCAGGGCGTAGACCAGTTGGCAAACGCAGTAAAGGTGACGCTGGGCCCGAAGGGTCGCAACGTGGTGATTGAGAAGAAGTTTGGTGCTCCGCAGATTACCAAGGACGGCGTGACCGTGGCCAAGGAGATTGAGTTGGAAGACCACTTCGAGAACACCGGTGCTCAGTTGGTGAAGAGCGTGGCATCGAAGACTGGCGACGATGCAGGTGATGGCACCACGACTGCCACCATCCTGGCACAGGCCATTGTGTCGGAAGGCTTGAAGAACGTGACTGCTGGTGCCAACCCCATGGATCTGAAGCGCGGTATTGACAAAGCTGTGAAGGCTGTGACCGACTTTATTGCCAAGAATGCAGAGCTGGTAGGCGATAATTACGACAAGATTGAGCAGGTGGCCACCGTCAGCGCCAACAACGACAAGGAGATTGGCGAACTGCTGGCCGAGGCCATGCGCAAGGTGAGCAAGGACGGTGTGATCACCATTGAAGAGTCGAAGAGCCGTGACACCCACATTGGTGTGGTGGAAGGCATGCAGTTCGACCGTGGCTATCTGTCGAGCTATTTCGTGACCGACACGGAGAAGATGGAGTGCGCCATGGAGAATCCCTATATCCTGATTTACGACAAGAAAATCTCGAATATTAAGGAGTTCCTGCCCATCCTGCAGCCCGCAGCTGAGAGCGGACGTCCCCTGCTGATTATTGCCGAGGACGTAGACTCGGAGGCACTGACCACACTGGTGGTGAACCGTCTGCGTGGTGGTTTGAAGATTTGCGCTGTGAAAGCTCCTGGCTTTGGCGATCGTCGCAAGGCCATGCTCGAAGACATTGCCGTGCTCACTGGTGGCACTGTGATCAGTGAGGAGAAGGGTCTGAAGCTGGAGCAGGCCACCATTGAGATGCTGGGCACCTGCGACAAGCTGACGGTGACCAAGGACAACACTACCATCGTGAACGGTGCTGGTGACAAGCAGGCCATCAAGGACCGCATCAACCAGATCAAGGCTGAGATTGAGAATACCACATCTTCTTATGACAAGGAGAAACTGCAGGAGCGCTTGGCCAAGTTGAGTGGTGGCGTTGCAGTGCTCTATGTGGGTGCCAACAGCGAGGTGGAAATGAAGGAGAAGAAGGATCGCGTGGACGATGCCCTGTGTGCTACTCGCGCTGCCATCGAAGAAGGCGTTGTGGCTGGTGGCGGCACCACCTACATCCGTGCTCAGGAGGCTCTGAAGGAGCTGAAGGGCGATAATGCCGACGAGCAGACGGGTATTAACATCATCTGCCGTGCCATTGAGGAGCCGCTGCGCCAGATTGTCACCAATGCTGGTGAAGAGGGTGCCGTGGTGGTGCAGAAGGTGCGCGAGGGCAAAGGTGACTTTGGCTACAATGCCCGCACCGAGGTCTACGAAGACATGCGCAAGGCTGGTGTGATTGATCCTGCCAAGGTGGCCCGTGTGGCTCTGGAGAACGCTGCCAGCATCGCCGGCATGTTCCTCACCACGGAGTGCCTCATCGTTGACAAGCCCGAGAAGGAGCCTGCCATGCCGATGGGTAACCCCGGAATGGGAGGAATGATGTAGAAGTATAGTTATAAAGTTTTATAGTTGTAAAGTTATAAAGTTTTATAGTTGTACAGTTTACAGTTAAAATGTTAAAAGAATCCCTGGACTGCAATGTGGTTCGGGGATTCTTATATTTATTGGTGAAATATGAAGTTTTTGCTATCTCGGCATAACAAAAAGTGAAAAAATGACACTATTGTCGTTTTTGAAGTTTGACATAAATCAAATAAGGAAGTTTTTGAGACGTAAAAATTTGGCAGACGAGGGAAAAAGCCTTATTTTTGCATGTGGAAACAAGAAATTTTTTTGATTTGTTTTAGTAGATTAGTTTTTAAGTAGTTTGTTTTTGAGGAATTGGCTGTCGTGATGACAGCCGATTCTTGGTTTTATACGATGCCTTGCCCAATGTTGTGTCTTTGACGAAAAAGAAAAGCAGGGCGAAAATTTGCTCATATCAGATTATTTGCTTACTTTTGCGGCTCAAAGAAGCATGATATTACATTAATAGGTAATGAACTACGAAGAAATGCTAAATGCCCAGGATGGCGTGGCCAGTCATAAGGAGGAGCTGCCACTGGGGGTGTTCTATAAGAAAAAGATAGATCGCAAATATCGCAATGTGCTTGAACTGAAGCCCTTGCTCATAGACAATATTGCGTTTTGTGAAGGACTGAAGAAAGACCAGCAGGTGACGGCAGGCTTTGTCTCTGGGCAGCAGTTGCATTATGAACTGCACGAAGACAGCAGCGGCGTGTATGAGCTAGAAGTGGAACAAGGCAACTATCAAACATTTGCTCAGCTCATTGATGCCACGCCTTCGGTGTTGGCCAGGCAAGGATTCATTGAGCGCACCATCAAACGGCTCATCGAGGTGAGTGCGCAGTGGCATGAGCAGGGCGTTTTCTATCTGTGCTATGCTCCCCAAAACGTGTTTGCCCGCAAGGCCGACAATGAGCCCATGCTGTTGTGCCATGGCTCTTCGTTTGCTGCCATGAGCGATCTGACAAGTCTTTACGAAGGCTTCGAGTCGTTTGTGGCTCCCGAAGTGATTGCCCATGAAGGCATGGACGAGCGCAGCGATGTGTATTCGCTGGGTAAGTTTATCGAATGGATTTACGAGCAGGGCGACATGCCATACGAATATAAGAAGGTGGTGAAGAAAGCCACCATGGAAGACCCTGAACAGCGCTATCTGACGATGGAGGCTATGCGACAGGCACTGGTGCGACAAAAAGGACTGAAACGCTCCGTGCTCTCGCTGGCAGCAGCCTTGTTGCTAGCCTTGCTGGTTGTGGGCTTGTTTTTCGAGCTGATGCCCAAGACCACCCCTGTGGAATTTGTGGAGGGAGTGGAGAAAGAAGCAAGCGAAGACTACTTGGACGACGGCTTCAATCCGGAGACTGAGTTGGGCGTGTGGTATGAAGGCATAGACGTGGACGACACGCTGCAGCCTGAGGAACGGAAACAGCTGGAAGATTATCAGAGCAAGGCCGAGGAACTGTTTCGCAAGCAGTTCACCCGTGAGGCTGAACGTGTGCTGTCGAAAATCTACAGCAAGGACCGCATGGGGTTGAGCGAGCGTTCTTTCATAGCCAGCAACAACGCCATGGCCAGCGAACTGCTGAAGACGCAGGGCGAGTTGGCAGGCAAGGCAGGCATACCCAGTGACCGTGCCGACCATATTGCGGCCGAGATTGTGGAAAAGCTGACACGCGAGAAGCAGAAAGGCGTGAACAAATATGGCTTTCAGCGTGGCGATTCGCAAAGCGAAGAATAGAAATTGTGATTAAACAATAAGCAGAATATAAATATGAGAAGCAGAACAGCAAACTGGTTTGAATGCAAGATTCGCTATGAGAAGACCATGGAGGATGGCTTGCAGAAGAAGGTTGTAGAAACATACGTGGTCGATGCACTCTCGTTTACGGAGGCCGAACAGCGCATCATGGAAGAGATGTCGAGCTATATTAGCGGCGAATTTGAGGTGAACGACATTAAGCGTGCTGCCTATAAGGAGATTTTCTTCAGTGACGAAGAATTGGCCGATCGCTGGTACAAGACAAAGCTGCAATTCATTACCATTGACGAAAAGACCGAGAAGGAGAAGCGCAGCAGCGTGAACTATCTGGTTCAGGCCGGCACGCTGAACGGTGCCGTGAAGAATATCGATACCGTGATGGGCGGCACCATGATAGACTATGTCATTGCCTCGGTGGCCGAGACCACCCTTATGGATGTGTTTGAATACAAGAAGACGGCTGACGGCCAGCAGGGGCAGGACGACAAGCCTGAGTTTGAAGCATAGGAAAGAAAGGCAATGGTGATGTACGACGTTCAAGGTAATTTGAAGACGGTGCTTGGCCGGTTGCCCAGCGACGTGCGCCTTGTGGCCATCAGCAAGTATCATCCTGCCGATTATATCATGGCCGCCTACGAAGAGGGACAACGCGTGTTTGGCGAGAGTCATGAACAGGAAATTCGCGAAAAGCATGCCTCGCTGCCCAAGGACATAGAGTGGCATTTTATTGGTCACTTGCAGACGAACAAGGTGAAGTATATCGTGCCCTATATCTCGATGATTGAGGCCGTGGACTCACTGAAGCTGCTGCGCGAAATACAGAAACAGGCACAGAAAGTGGACCGTGTGGTCAAGGTGCTGCTGGAGCTGCACATAGCCGAAGAGGCCACGAAGTATGGTCTGAGTCTGGATGATTGTCGCAGTTTGTTGGCAGGCGGAGAGTGGCGCGAGATGCCCAATGTGCAGATTTGCGGACTGATGATGATGGCCTCGAACACCGACGACGAGGCACAAATCAGCCGTGAGTTCGATACCGCTGCCGCCTTCTTCGACGAGGTGAAGCAGCAGTATTTTGCCGATGAGCCACACTTCTGTGAGCGTTCGTGGGGCATGAGCAACGACTTCGCCATTGCGGTGCAGCACCGCAGCACCATGGTGCGTATTGGTACGATGATCTTTGGGCCGCGTGTCTATTAATCCTCAGACGGAAAAACATGTCAACACCCATTTATATTATTGAAGAAAAGAAACTTCGGCGCAACCTGCGGCTGATAGCCGATGTGGCCCGACGGGCCGATGTGGAGATTATCCTGGCTTTCAAGGCATTTGCCCTGTGGAAGACCTTCCCCATTTTCCGTGGATATATTCATAGCACCACGGCCAGCTCGCTCAGTGAAGCAAGGCTGGCCATGGAGCAGTTTGGCGCCAAGGCCCACACCTTTTCGCCTGCCTACACGGATGATGAAATCGACGAAATCGTGGCTTGCTCCAGTCACCTGACATTTAACTCGCTGTCGCAATATGAGCGTTATCACGAGCGGGTAGGGGGCAAGGCAAGCATTGGTCTGCGCGTGAATCCGGAGTACAGCGAGGTGGAGACATTGTTGTATAATCCCTGTGCGCCTGGTACACGCTTTGGCGTGTCGGCTGACAAGTTGCCGGAGCAGTTGCCGCAGGACGTAGAAGGCTTTCATTGCCATTGTCACTGCGAGAGTGGGGCCGACGTGCTGCAGCGCACCTTGGTGCATATAGAGGAAAAGTTTGCCCGCTGGTTTCCACAGCTGAAGTGGCTGAACCTGGGTGGAGGCCACTTGATGACGCGCAAGGACTACGATGTGGAACTGCTCGTCAATATATTAAAAGGTTTGCGCGCGCGATACCCGTGGCTGAAAATCATACTGGAACCTGGCAGCGCCTTTGGCTGGCAGACAGGGCCACTGGTGAGCCATGTGGTCGATGTGGTAGAAGACAAAGGCATACGAACAGCAGTTCTTGACGTGAGCTTCACCTGCCACATGCCCGACTGTCTGGAGATGCCCTATTTCCCTGAGGTGCGCGGTGCCCAGCATGTAGACAAAGAGCAGGGCCGCTGTGTTTATCGTTTAGGTGGAAACAGCTGTTTGAGTGGTGACTTCATGTCAGCTTGGCAGTTCGACCATGAGTTGCAGGTGGGCGAAGAGGTGATTTTCGAAGACATGATTCACTATACCACGGTGAAGACCACCATGTTCAATGGCATTACGCATCCGTCGATAGCCATGCTCCACGAAGACGGCACGCTGCAGATGCTGCGCATCTTTAACTATGCCGACTATCGGGATCGCATGGATTGAACAATCGTTGTCTGCAGGTAATGCGCAGACAGACCAATTCCTTTCTCTTTTCTATTCCTTCATGAGGAACTGCTTGAAGTCTGAGAAGTCCTTCGACATGGGCACGCTCTGCTTCGTTCCCTTCATGAAGGCGGCCAGGCGGTCGGGTATGGGTGTGTCGATGCCCAGGATTTCATCGACCTTCTCCTTGAATTTTGCCGGATGGGCCGTCTCGCAGAACACACCCGTCTCGCCCGGCTGCAGCAGTTCTTTGAGGGCTTGATAGCCACAGGCTCCGTGTGGGTCGAGCACATAGCCCGTCTCGGCATAGCACTGGCGCATGGTCTGCTTGATCTGTTCGTCGCTGTAGGTGGCTCCGCTGATGAGGCTGGTGATGCGCTCATGGCTCTTGCCGTAGAGCTCATAGATGCGTGCAAAGTTGCTGGGATCGCCCACATCCATGGCGTTGGCCAGCGTCTGAATGGAAGGTTTGGGCTCATAGCGGCCCGTTTGCAGGTAGTTGAAGAAAACGTCGTTGGCATTGTTGGCCGCAATGAATCGTTTCACGGGCAGACCCATTTCATGACCGAAGAGTGCAGCACAGATGTTGCCGAAGTTTCCGCTGGGAACGCAAACCACGATGTTGTCGCAGCCAGTCTGTTTCAGTTGGGCCACGGCGTTGAAGTAGTAGAAGGCCTGGGGCAAGAAGCGGGCCACATTGATAGAGTTGGCCGAAGTGAGCCGCATGTGTCGGTTCAGTTCTTCGTCCATGAATGCGTTCTTCACCAGGGCCTGACAGTCGTCGAACACGCCGTCCACCTCAATGGCCGTGATGTTTTGTCCCAGCGTGGTGAACTGGCACTCCTGAATGGGCGACACCTTGCCTTTGGGGTAAAGCACATAGACATGTATGCCCTCAACGCCCAGGAATCCGTTGGCCACGGCACTGCCCGTGTCGCCCGAAGTGGCCACCAGCACGTTCACTTGCTCGTGATTGCCCTCCTGTCGGATGAAATATTGCAGCAATCGGGCCATGAAGCGAGCGCCAACATCCTTGAAGGCAAGGGTGGGGCCGTGGAACAGCTCCAGACTGTAGATGCCGTCCTTCACCTTGACCACAGGGCAGTCGAAGGGCAGTGTGTCGTAGACCAGGTCCTGCAGTGCGTCGGGGTCGACGTCCTCTCCAAAGAAAGCCTCGGCCACGTTGTAGGCAATGTCGCGGAACGACATGTCTTTCATGTTGTCGAAAAACACCTTCGACATTCGGTTGATGTGCTCGGGCATGTAGAGCCCACGGTCTTCGGCAAGTCCTTTGACAACGGCCTTGCGCAAATTGGCAACGGGTGCCGTGTGGTTGGTGCTGTAATATTCCATATTTTTTCTTTTTAAATAATTCTTACAGGTGTTTCATATCAGTTTTTTCCACTGACCAACGATGTGGTCAACGGCATAGCGGCGGGCCAGGAAGCGTGCTTCGTGCGACTTCTCCTGCCAGTCTATCAGGGTGGCATCGTGCAGTCGCTGTGCCAGTTCCTCCACCTGTCCGTTTCGGAAGTAGAGCGCAAACGGCCCCATAATCTCGATGCTGGTGGGCAGGTCGCTCGACACAACAGGCAGACCGTGGGCCATGGCTTCGACCAGCACGAGTCCAAAGCCCTCCCAGCGTGAGCTGAGCACGTAGACCTGGGCTTGGGAGTAATAGTCCTGAATGTGCTGGGTGAAGGGGCGCAGCGTGATGCGCTGTTCCAGTCCGGCATCGCTGATGAGTTGGCGGTAGAGCACTTCTTCCGGTCCTTCGCCCACGATGTCGAGCGTCCAGTCCTTGTTCTTTTCGGCAAAAATGGCAAAAGCCTTGATGAGCAGGTCGAAGCCTTTGTGGCGCTGAGAGAAGCGGCCCACGGCCAGAAATCGCTTAGACGTGCCATCGGCAGGTTGACCAGGCATGAGCGTCAGCGGATTGTGAATGACAGTGGGGCAGAACCGCTTGTCGTAAGCCCGATACACGGCAGCATCGTGCTGGCAAAGCACAACCGTGGCGTGGAGTTTGCGAAACTGGTAGACATAATGGCGCTGACGGTCGGGGCCTATATATAAAGAGGTGGGACCGAAAAGCGCTTCGAACGAGTTGTGAATCCAGCCAATGCACTTGGTGCCTTTGAGCTGGGGCCCGATGGTGGCCAGTCGTGTGGCCAATGGTGCATGCACCCCAATGACGGTGTCGTAGTGGCCATTGAGCAGTTCGCTTGCCAGGGCTTTGCGCAGGGGGCTTGGAAAAGAACTCCGGGCATAGAGGTTGGACGACCACAGGCTTCGGGGCTGATACTTGCGATAGAAAGCACTGTAAGCCTTGCACGCCAACTGGTGCAGTCGCCCCACAGACGGGTAGTGAAAGAAACGATAGTGCAGGTTGGCCTCGTCAAGACCGTAGAGCGCAGTGTCCTGTTGGTTGGGCTCATCGAACGTCACAATGGTTACATGGCAACTCTTTGCCAATTCCTTGGCAATCACAGCCGTCACCCTTTGCACACCGCCAATGGTGAAGATTGAGTCGACCAGAAAACAGATTCGTTTCATTTCTTGGTGCAAAAATACAATTAATATTTGATTGTTACAAATATTTTTTGTACATTTGCCACAAAATGACCAACGCGATGCTGCATTCAGCTCCATATAAGATTGTTTATCTGACTCCTGCACTCTATATGGCGGGCGGTGTAGAGCGCGTGTTGTCATTGAAAGCCAGTTATTTTGCAGAGCAGCTGGGGTACGACGTAACCATCATTCTGACAGAAGGAAAGAATCGACCCTTGTTCTATTCTCTTTCCCCCAAAGTTCAGGTCATTCATCTTGATATTAATTTTGAAGAACTGTGGAGCCGTTCGTTCATGGGGAAGATTCCCGTTTATTTGCGCAAGCAGCGTCTCTTCAAGAAGAAACTCACGGCAGAGCTGATGCGGCTGAGACCCGATGTCACGGTGAGCCTGCTGCGCCGTGAAATCAATTTCCTGACCGCCATCAAGGATGGCAGCTGCAAAGTGGGAGAGATGCACATCAATCGTGCGCACTACCGCAACTTTGAAGGCTCCGATGCCAACTGGCTGAAGAACCTGTTTGCACAGGTTTGGATGCATGGCCTGGTGGGAAAGCTGAAGCGGCTCGACCGCCTGGTGGTGCTCACGGAGAAAGACCGAGAGGCATGGTCGGAGCTGAGCAATGTTTCCACGATTCCCAATCCATTGTCGTTTGAACCCAAGTCTGTGAGTGGTCTCACGGAGAAACGCGTGGTGGCCATTGCCCGCTATTCGCAGGAAAAAGGCATCGACCTGCTCCTGCAGGCATGGGCAAAGATAGATAGCCGGTTTGCCGACTGGCGGCTGGATGTGTATGGCGACGGCGACACAACGCCCTACGCAGAGCTGCGCAAAGAGCTGGGCATTGATGCAGCCCGCTGCGGTCTGAACGGAAGAACCAGTGATGTGGAGCAAGCCTATTGCAGCAGTAGCGTCTTTGTGCTGAGTTCGCGTTTCGAGGGGTTCGGCATGGCGCTGGTCGAGGCCATGGCCTGCGGTTTGCCCGTAGTGTCGTTTGACTGTCCCTGGGGACCGCGCAGCATCATTTCGGATGGAGAAGACGGACTGCTGGCAGAAAACGGAAATACCGATGCCTTGGCTGCCCGGCTGGCACAGGTGATGGAGAGTGCAGAGCTGCGCAAGTTGCTCTCGGCAAGGGCGTTGCAAAGCGTGAGGCGCTTTGCCATGAGCGAGATTGCAGTCAGCTGGCAGCAGCTGTTCGACGAACTGGTTCGGAAGGCGCCTGAGAAGAAAACCCCGTAGGCACAGACTGTCATGGAAAGAAAACAAAACGTGTAGATACATGAAAATACTATTCCTGGTCTATCATGGATTCAGCGAGGTGAGCGGCATATCGAAAAAGATTCGCTACCAGGTGAAGGGCCTTCGCGAGAATGGCCACGAAGTGCATTTGTGCTATTACGACTTTGCCGAAAACGGCCATCGTTGCCGCTTTGTTGACAGCGACGTGCTGGTTGACTACGGAACGGGCATGATGGCAGGACTCCGGCAGCGCACGGAGTATGACAGCGTGTTTGGCTATTGTCAGCTGAACGGAGTAGACCTGGTCTATGCCCGCTGTTTCCAGAATGCCAACCCGTGGCTGGTACGCTTCTTTCGAAAGTTGAAAGGAGCCGGTATCCATGCCGTCACCGAAATACCCACCTATCCTTATGACCAGGAATTTGAAGGCTTTGAATGGAAAGCCCGCTGGGGACTGAAGATAGACCAGCTCTATAGAAACCGACTGTACGGGCAAATGGATGCCGTGGTGACCTTCAGCGACGCGACGCAAATCTTTGGCCAGCGCACCATCCGCATCAGCAACGGTGTGGACTTCGACAGCATTCCCGTGCACCATCTTCAGCCATCGGACAGCGACGAACTTCACCTCATTGGCGTGGCCGAAGTGCACAGTTGGCACGGCTACGACCGCTTGGTGGCAGGTCTGGGCGAATACAAACTGAGGGGCGGCACGCGCAAGGTGTGCTTCCACATTGTGGGTGGTGTGCATCCGGCCGAAATGGAACGGTCGTTCACTCCGCTTCTGAAGAAGTACGACCTGCACGACGAGGTGGTGTTTCATGGCCAGCTGTTTGGCGATGAACTCACCCGTGTGTTCAATCAATGCCAGTTTGCCATTGGCTCGCTGGCCCGCCATCGCAGCGGCATCACGGTCATCAAGACGTTGAAGAACCGTGAGTATGCCACGCGTGGCATTCCTTTTATCTACAGTGAGCAAGACAGCGACTTCGACCACCAGCCCTACGTGCTGAAGGCCCCTGCCGACGAGTCGCCCATTGATGTTCAGCAGATCATAGACTTTGTTGACCATTTCAGCATGGCGGCAACCGAGGTGAGGCACTCGGTTGAGCACCTTACCTGGAAAATACAGATGCAGAAGGTGGTCGACGAACTTAAAACAGAGGAGCAATGGAATATGAAGTAACCATAGGCATTCCGGTCTATCAGGTGGAAAAGTATGTGCGGCAAACGATGGACTCCGTGCTGGCGCAGACTTTCCAGTCGATAGAATTTCTGATTTGTGACGATTGCGGCACCGACGCTTCCATCGACATTGTGCGCCAATATCAGCAGCAGCACCCGCGCGGAAAGGACATTCGCATCGTGCGGCAACCGCAGAACATGGGCATTGGCGAGGCGCGAAACAGGATGATTGCCGAGGCCCGTGGCCGCTATTTCTACTCGCTCGATGCCGACGACATGATCACGCCCAATGCCATTGCGCTGTTGTATGAGGCAGCTCAGAAGTATGAGGCCGAGATTGTGTATGGCAGTTATGAGCGGCTGTTTGTCGATGGCAGCCGGAAACGCGCGGTGCAGTACCCTTATCCCTTCCGTGTCTTTTCCCAGCCCGACGCGTTTGCCACCTACGTTTATGACGAAGGCATTCAGGTCATGAACTGGAACTACCTGATCAACATTGACGTGTTGCGGCGCAACCATCTCAGGGTGACGCCCGTGGGGCACGGCTATGGCGAAGATTTCACGTTCACGGTAGACCTGCCCACCTACATCACCCGGGCGGTGCTTCTTCCCGATGTTACTTACCAATACTATATTGAAGAAACAACATTCACGAGCAAGCGCCACAAGGTGATGTCGCGGACACAGATGGACTTGGCCATTGCGGCCATCGACCAGAAAAAACGCAGGGCAGAACTGAGGCATAAACCTTACTATGCCAAGCGCTGTTCGGTGCTGCTGATGTATGATTTCTCGTTTGCCTGTCAGATTGTGGCGCGCAAGAAAGAGGCGCTGCCCCCTTACACGGCGCGCGAAATTCGCAGCATCATGTGGCATCCCATGTCGCTAGCTGCCATCCTGGCCAGTCGCGAAGCGCGGGGCAAGAACCTGTTCTACTGGTTCCTGGGCGTCTTGCCCCCGTTCCTGTCGGTCGGGGCCATTTTCCTGTTTGGCAAGCTGAAACGTTTAATCTGATTTTCCTTTTTGCTCATGCACATTCTTTATATTTATCCGGAGTTTACGATCAAGGGCGGAGCCGATAAGGTCATCATAGAAAAGGCCAACTACCTGGCCCGTCATGGCTACCAGGTGACGCTTGTGACCGAGGCCCAGCTGGGGCGCAAACTGTCCTTTCCGCTCGATGAGGCTGTTTGCCACATCGACATGGGACTCGACTTCAACCGCCAGTACCGGCATGGACTGCTGCTGCGGGCCTTTACCTATTTCGTGCTGATTCGCCAGTACAAGAAGCGGCTGAGGCGGGTGCTGCAAGGGCGAAAGCCCGACATTGTGGCGTCGGCCATTGGGCGGAGCATCGACCTGATTACGGAAATGAAAGACGGCAGCGTGAAGATTGGCGAGGCCCACACGGTGAAGGCCAATGTGCGCAGCTTTTATTTGATGGAGCAGAAGGGCGGCTTCTACTGGCTGGGGGCCAAGTTCATGAAGAAGAAGACCTATGGCCACGTGGCGCGGCTCGATGCCCTGGTGCTGCTCACGCCTGAGGATGCGCGTAGCTGGAGCGAGGTGGGCCACACCTTTGTCATTCCCAATGCGGTGCCTTTCAACACCAGCCGCTGCAGCAGCCTGGACAGGAAACAGGCCATCATGGTGGCCCGTTACAACGATGCCAAGGGTTTCGACTATATGATTGCGGCCTGGCAGCTTGTGCATCGGCGCCACCCCGATTGGGTGCTGAATGTCTTCGGTTCGGGCGAGATGCACGACCAGGTAGCCCAGTGGATACAGGAAAAGGGGCTTGAAGGCACCATCCTTATGCACGACCCCGTGGAAAACATCGTCGATGAGTATTTGCAAAGTTCGCTTTGCGTGATGAGTTCGCGCTACGAAGGCTTCCCCATGGTGCTGCTCGAAGCCATGGCCTGCGGTGTGCCCTGCGTGGCGTTCGACTGTCCGCATGGACCGCGCAACATCATTCGCCATGAGGAAGACGGCCTGCTGGTGGACTATCTGAACGTGGAGGCTCTGGCCGACTCGATTTGCAGGCTGATTGAAAACGACGACCTGCGCAGGCAGATGGGAGCCAAGGCAAAGACAAACATCCGGCGATTCTCGCAGGAAGCGGTCATGAAGCAGTGGGAGGACTTGTTTGAACACTTACTGAAGAGCAGGCGCGCATGACGATTGTTTATGTTTATCCGGCACTGGCTGAACGTGGTGGGGTGGAGCGCATCATTGCCGAGAAGCTGAACTGGCTGAGCAGTATGTTTGGCTATCATGTGTGCCTCATTACCTACAACCAGGGGCAGCATGCACTTTCTTTTCCTTTGCAGCCCCAGGTGCAGCATGTCGACCTGGACGTGCGCACCCATGCTCAGTATCAGTATTCGGGCTGTCGCCGCCTGTATGAAAGCTGGCGTCGCTCGCGTCTGCTGCGGCAGCGGCTGGGCAGCGAACTGAAGCGCTTGCAGCCCGACGCTGTCGTGACCACCACATCGGGCGAGATTGGACTGCTGTTGCAGTTGAAGGGTAAGGCTGCCCTGGTGATAGAGTCGCACGGCGGCTACCATCATCTGATAGACTACCCCAGGCTGACGTGGCGCCACCGGTGGGACCTTCACCGCCGTTACTGTTTGCTGAAACGGGCTGATGCCGTGGTGACGCTGACCGAGGCCGATGCCCGGCGCTGGCGCAGTGGGGGCTACGCGGTGCATGCCATTCCCAACGTGGTTCATCTGAACGAGTCGGGCCGCTGTGCTGCACTCGAGAAGCATCGTGCCATTTTCGTGGGGCGTCTGGCTCCGCAAAAGGGCATTGACGAACTGGCTGCTGTGTGGCAGTTGGTAAAACAGAACGGCGACGACTGGCAGCTGCATGTGTACGGCAGCGGCCATGCCGGTGCCTTGCAGCAAGCGGAGGGCGTGAGCCTGCATGAGCCCGTGGCCGACGTGTTTCCCTGCTATCAGGACAGCTCCGTGCTGTTGCTCACTTCGCGGTGGGAGCCTTTCGGCCTGGTCGTTGCCGAGGCCATGAGCTGTGGCCTGCCCGTTGTGGCCTTTGATACCGACGGGCCGAGCAGCATGATTACCGACGGCGTGGATGGCTTCATCGTGAAGAACCGCAGTATTGACGACTTTGCACGGCGGGTTCGTGAACTGATGGCCGACCACGGCCTGCGGCAGCAGATGGGGCAGCGAGCCATTGAGGCGGCGCGCCGCTATAAGGCCGAGAACGTCATGCCGCAATGGAAAGCGTTTTTTGAAAGCATCACATCTAAATCATAATTGCCATGTCCTGGTATGATCCTTATCTAAGCATCTACGGGAAACCGTTTTCTGAAGTGCCCGAACACATTGTCAGCGAGACGCGCAGTCGGCTGGCCGCCATGCAGAGCAGTGAGCCGCTGGCTTCGATTGTGGTCATTGCCTACAACGAAGAGACCCACTTGCAGGCTTGTCTTTGGGCCATCAGCGAGATGAAGTGCACGTATCCTGTGGAAATCATTGGGGTGGACAACGACTCGAACGACCGCACCGCCGAAATCTTTGAGCGGTCGGGCATTCCTTATTACACCGAGCGTCAGCACTCCTGCGGCTATGCTCGGCGCTGTGGGTTGCAGCATGCACGGGGGCGATTCTACTTCGATGTTGACAGCGACACGCTCTATCCGCCCCAGTATTATGAGGTGATGCTGCAGCACCTGCTGCGTCCGGGCGTTTCGTGTGCGTCGGCCACATGGAGCTATTTTCCCGATGCCAATCACTCGCGGCTGTCGTTGCGGCTGTTCGAAATGGCGCGCGACCTGTTCCTGTGGGTGCAGCATTTCAAGCGGCCGGAGCTGTCGGTGCGTGGACTTGTGTTTGCCTATAATGCCGACTATGGGCGCAAGGAGCCTTATCGCGTTGACATTATTCGCGGCGAAGACGGGTCAATGGCACTCAATCTGAAGAAGTATGGCCGCATTGTGTTCGTGCGCGACCGGCGGTGCCGTGCCATCACGGGATACGGAACGATTGGCCAGCAGTCCATGTGGCAGAGCTTTGTGGGCCACGTGAAGATTCAGATGAAGGGCATTTCGCGCATTTTCCACCAGACCGACCACTATGAAGACGAGGAAGACAATCTGGTGAGGAAATAGCGGGCTGACTGTGCTTACCAGTCGAATATTTCCTTGCCGTTTTCGAAGTGGAAGAAGTCGGTGATGGTCGAAAAACTATCGTCGGCAAGTTGCATGTCGCTGGCTTCGAGAAAGCACAGGGGCACCTGTCCGATGAACGAAGCCCAGCGCGAATAGCTGCTGAAGGGGCCCATGATGCGGTGGCACAGCGAGAGCGTGTAGAGATCGAGAATGGCACCCGACGGCTCGCGGCCAAAACGGCTGCAGTTGCAGCCCGGGAAAATGCTGAGTGGGAATTCTTCGTTGGAGCTGATGAAGAACGACACGCGCCGGTCGCGATAGACATCCTGCACCTGAAGCATGAAGCGGTGATAGTCTGCTAGTTCGTAGAAGAACCGCCCGTTGTGCCAGGTGGCATAGTCGCCACGGCGTATGTGTACGCCCACCACCAGGTCGCTTTGCTGTTTCAGCCCGTCCACCATTGCTTCGGCTTTCTGCATGATTTCTTCCCTGGGGCGAAAAATGTGTTTCAGCTGGGGCAGCGTCTGTTGCAGGTAGCGCGTGTCGGTGCGGGTCTGCCAGCCCTTGGTGCAGCCCAGCAGGCTGAACAGGCGGTCGCAGGTCTTGTTGTGGGTTGCCTTCCACGTCAGTCCCTTATAGTTGTTCCAGCCGTTGCCCCGTTCCAGATACCACTTCTGCCACAGCGGAAAATGAATGAACGGACAGTGGAGCAGGTTGGGGAAGTCTTCGATGGTCCAGTCATAGAATAGAATGACCATGTGGCGGTGTTCGGCTATGCACCGGGCCACAGAGGCCACATAGGTCCACAGTCGGTTGCAGGTTTGTCCGGGTGCGTCGCAAATGATTCGCATGGTTGTCGATGTTTTGCTTTTTTGAGCGTGTAAAGTTACAAAATAATGGGGGCATGGCAAAACGTTTTTTCCTTTTTTTTCTGTGTCGGCAGCATTTCTGGAAACGGGTGGCGGCGTGGTTGTCGGCGATGCAAGAATATGCAGTTTTGCAGTACCAATTTCGTTGTGTTGCAATCGGGGCTCCGTTGTGTCCTAACGGGGCCTCTTTTGCAACACAACGGGGCCCCCGTTGTGACCTAATTGAGGCCCGATTGCAAGACGTTGAAAATCAGGTTGTTGGAAATTTTGCGTTTGCATAAATATGTGTATATGCAATTTTGCGCCCTTGCGCGCTGCTGGCTGTGCTGCTATGCGTGGTTGGTGTTTTTCCGCTTGGGCAGCAGGTGCGACAGCACGCGATAGGCAGCTGGCTTGCGGGCAACGAAATACTGCATGCCACGGGTGCAGACGAAGAGCACCAGAAAATAGAGTAGCATGAGCACGGGCACCACCACGGCTGCACAGGCGAAGAGTTGCCACCAGTTGTGCACGTTGGGGCTGACGACATACTGGCGCAGCGCGATGGTGACAGCGGTGAAGAGGCCAAACACCAGATAGTAGGGGACCATGCCGTGCCAGTAGGCCGAAACACGGGTGTGCAGTCCCTGGCGGAACAGGAAAAGGGGCTTCCAGAACAGGGCGATGGGCAGCACGCTGATGATCTTGCCCAACAGAATGCCGGGAATGCCCAGAATGGGGGCCAGTGAGAGTGTCACGATGAGGTTGACGGCCAGCTCGGTCCAGGCGGCCCAAACGTCGTGGAACAGTCCGCAGGCGCTGATATACATTTCGACCACACCGCGCGACAGCATGATGAAGATGTTGAGCAGCAGCAGAACCACCACCACATCGCTGAGCAACCACTGGGGGCCCAGCCAGCAAACAATGAAGGGCTGCATGAACAGCAGGAAGCTGAACACGATGAGGCCGGTGATGAGAAAGCGCAGGGCGGTGAGCTCCCAGAACACCTTCAGCGTGTTTTGCTGGTTGCCTTCGGCAATGAGGTTGCCCACGCCGGCGTTCATGCCGTCGCTCAGGATGTTGACCATGAAGTTCAGCTTGTTCACCAGCATGGTGTAGTTGAAGTAGAAGGCCGACTGAACGATGGACACGAAGGTGGCCACCAGCAGGTCGTCGCTGCGATAGAGCAGCAGATTTTTCAGGCGTTGCAGAAACACCTGGCGCGTCTTGCGCAGAATGTCGGGATATTTCTTCAGGTTGCTACGGCCTTGCTTCAGGTCGATGTGCAGCCAGGGGTATTCGCGGTTGATGCGGCGGTTGAACACAATGCAGCCAATGACGGTGTAGACCAGGCCCACGGCCACCCACACGTAGAGGTTCTGCCAGAGCCAGGCCAGCACAATCTGAGTGAGGCTTTGCAGGATGGAAATGGTCTGGAAATAGCCATTGACCACATATTGCTTCTGGTTGGCCGACACAAGCAGCTGGCGGTAGTTGATGAGATAGCCCGCCATGGAGGTGGCCAGGAAGGAGAAGAAGGCAAAGTAGACCAGTGGCAGACTGACCGTGAGGTGGCTGAAGAAGAAAGGGAAACAGAGGCTGACGAGCACACCGATGGCTCCGATGAGCAGCCCGATGCAGCGGTAAAGCCAAGCCAGGACCGACATGATTTCGCTGGTTTGCTCATGGTTGTCTTGCTGCAGCGGCTTGTAGAGAAAATAGGTGATGCTGGTGCCAATGCCCAGTTCGGCTACGTTCAGATAGCTCAGGATGTTTTGCAGCACGCCCGTGAGGCCCATGAACTCGGCTCCCAGACAGTCGAGGAAGATTTTTCGCGAGAAGAAGGCAAGCACCAGCGACAGCAGGTAGAAAAACATTCCCACCTTGATGTTCATGATGCTGCGTTTCACTCTGGATGCCATGTGCTTGCTATATTTGGAGGATTACGAACGGGGTTGGGGCAGGGCTGCAAAGAAAGCCTGGGCAAAGTGCTCCTGCGAAAACTGGCGGGCACGCTGAAGTGCGGCCTGCCCCATGATGCGGCACTTGTCGGGGTGGGCGCTCAGATGCAGCATGGCCTGCGACAACGAGGTAGTCAGAGCAGGCTCGTCGGGGGCGTCGATGATGATGGCATTGGCAGGACTTGCAATCTCACCGATGCCGCCACGGCGCGTGGTGATGACGGGCAACCCCATGGCCATGGCTTCGAGACAGGTGAGCCCGAAGGGTTCTTCCCACACTGACGGCACAACGGCACAGTTGGCCAGGCGCAGATGGCCCGGCATCTGGGCGTGGGGCACGTAGCCAGTGAAGACGATGCGCTCCTGCAGCTCGCTGGCTTCTTCTTTCAGCAGAGCTATGAAGGGGTTGGCGGCATCGTGGGCATTGGCATAGAAGGAACTGCCCATGACCAGCAGGCGCAGGCGGGGCTCAGCGTTGCTGGCCTGCTTCATGGCCCGGATAAGGGGCAGGATGCCCTTTTCGGGGGTGATGCGACCGCTGAAGACCACTACGAAGTCGTCGTCGGCCAGCCCCAGCTGACGGCGGCTGGGACCGCTGGCATGGGACGGCGAGAAGGCATCGAGGTCGATGCCGTTGTGCACGGTGACGCATTTGGCATCGTTGGGCGTGATGGTTCTTACACGACGTGCAATGTAGTCTGACACGGTCAGGATTTTGTCGGCCAGCCGATAAAGCTCCTGGGCGTGGGCCACGTGGCGGTTCAGAAAGTCGTTGTGAAGATGATAGACCAGCCGGGCCTGTGTGGCTTGTGCCAGCTGCAGGGCAAAGCCGGGCCTGTTTTCGATGACCACGAGGTCGAAATGCTGTCGGCGCAGGTGCTTGAGGGCTTGGTGCAGGAAGTATTGCATGGCGTAATGATAATACTCCTGACGGTGGGTCAGACGGTAGATGGTTTTGCGCAGCCGGGCCACAAGGCTGGTGGTGTCGATGTAGTGGTAGTGGTTGGCTCGTGACTGCAGGGCAGGGTGGTGGCTGGTGGCGGCGTCAGCAATGCTGTAGACGGTGATGTCGTGCAGCTGGTGGCGCTCGTTATAGGCCAGGACAAAGTCGGTGAGCGTCTCGACGGCACCGCCTTGCGTGGCCGGAAGGGGCAGAATGCCCGATGTGAGAATGGCTATCTTCATTTGTCGTGGGTGGTGTGAATGAATTCGTCGTTTCGACGGTCGATGAGCCGAAGGTTGCGAAGCATTTGCCACACCAGGCGTGGCAGCACTGGAAGGTTGGCCAGGAGGGCATGGGTGCGCAGGCGTGAGGGGATTGAAATGAAGAGCGACGCGCTGAAGCAGAGCAGCAGCAACCACCACTTGAGGCTCCACGGGGGCGACACCAGCAGCATGAGCAGGCTCATGACAAAGAGCACGCACAGCAGGATGGCACGGGGAATGAGCATTTGCTGAACCACTTTGTCGATGTAGTTCAGGTTGGTGTGGCGCAGGGCACCGGGCAGCTGGGGCAGCATGTGGCACAGGGTCTGTACCTGGCCCGTCATCCAGCGCAGTCGCTGGCGCTGAAAGTTTTCCTGACTGCTCACCTTTTCATCCATGATGCTGATGTTTTCTTCGTACTTGATGTAGACGTTTTGCTGCAGGAGACAGGCTTCGAGTTCGCGGTCTTCCACGGCCGATGTGAGTGCGGAAACATTGTTGCAGAACCACTGATAGTCGAAACACATGCCCGAACCGATCAGGGCCGACGACAGGCCGATGTTGTTGTGGGCACGGCGGAAAAGGGTGTTGTTGATTTCCTCGCTCACGCCGTCGAGCATGGCAATGGCGTTGTTGGCATTCTTGGCCATGCGATGGCACTGAATGGCGCGATAGCCCTGGTCACACACGGCATGGAGCTGGCTCAGGAAGTTGGGCTGCACCAGGTTGTCGGCATCGAGAATCACGATGTTGTCGAAGTCGCTGGCTGTGTGGGCAATGGCATACTGCAGGGCACGGGCCTTGGAACTCTTCTCGAACGTGGGCTGAAGCAGTGTGATGGGCAGGGCTGACAGTTGCTCGTTGGTGGCTGTCTGCATGCTATCGGAAATGACGGCCACCTGATAGTGGCTGCTGGGATAGTCTTGCTGAAGGAAGGTGACAACCGAGCGGACAATGACGCGGTCTTCCTTATAGGCGGGAAAAAGAACGAGGAAGCGACGCAGGCGGGGTTGCATGGATGGGGAGCCGGAGTGGCGCGGCTTCTTGTTGAAGAGCGACGCCAGGGCAAAAAACACCACATAGAGCACCGATCCTGCCAGAAAAAGCCATAACAGGATGTCGATGAGGTGTATGATCTGCCATATCATGCGGTTGGGCTTATGTGGAATGAACCGTGTGGGTTGTCAGGTCATGGGGTGCTCCTGCGAGGAACAAGCCGTTTGAAGAATTGCCAGAACGAATTGATGCGGGTGTCGGCTTCGGTCTTTCCCACACGGGCAATGTTGATGAGCCCCCCGACAGTGAGCAGGGGAGCGTAGAGGAAATCGCGGTCCCAGTTCTTGTCGACCAGGTAGTCGGGTGTGGCCAGCGCGAAGGCAAACATGACCACGGCGGCCACGGCCCACCATTTGATGGCCAAGGTGAAATAGATGAATGGGAGCACAATGCTCATGATCATGATGATGCCCATCATGATCATGCGGGGAACGAGCATCCACTGAATGATTTTGTCGACGTGGTCGTAGCGGCGGTTGAGCACGGCGCCGGGCAGATATCGCAGGTTGCTGATGAGCGAGTGGAGCTGGGTGCTGGCCCAGCGGCTGCGCTGGTCGTTGAAATCGTTGGTCTTGCGGGTCTTTTCGTCGTAGACGTTGATGTTGTCGAAATAGTCTACGAAGATTTGTTCGCGCATGAGCATGGCTTCGAGTTCCTTGTCTTCGCCGGCGGTGTGCACCTTCATGATGTGCGACTTGAACCATTCAAAGTCGTAGATCATGCCCGACCCGTTGATGGCTGCGGAGAGGCCAAGCGCAATGTGGCCGCGACGGAAGATGGAGTTGTTGATTTCTTCAAAGATAGACGACAGACGGGCTGCCGAAGTGTCGCGGTTCTTCGACAGTCGGTGGGCCTGAATCACCTTGGTGCCGGCTGCTTCGTAGGCGTCGTTCATTTGCTCGATGAACTCAGGCTCTACCACATTGTCGGCGTCGAGCACCAGCACGGCATCATAAATTTTGTACTGGGGCAGGTTGAGCACGGCAAACTGAAGCGACTTGGCTTTGGTGCTGACTTCGAAGTTGGGCGTCAGAAGAGTGATGGGGAACTGGGCCAGGCGCATGTTGGTCATTTCTTTTTCGTGGTCGGAAATGACGACAACGTCGAACAGTCGTTGCGGGTAGGTCTGCCCAAGCATGGAGCTGACGGACTGTATCACCACATGGTCTTGCTTGTAGGCAGGAATGAGCACGATGAAACGTCGCTGACGTTTCGACTTGTTGACAATGGAGTGGCGGCTAAAGAGTGATGCAATCGAAAAAATCAATATGTAGAGCGCAGTGATTGCGACGATGCCAAACAACACCCAGTCTACGAAATTGAGAATCCACCAATAGTTCATTTGGATATGTTCTGTATTTTTTGCAAAAGTAGCAATTTTTATTTAATCGGCAAAGAATTTCAACAGAATATTCCTTTTAGCGTAGCTTTTATGAGGTCGGGGCGCCGATGAATGGCGTGCATCACCACATCGCGCAGGGCCACGACGCCGATGAGATAGGCAGTGGTGAGCAGCCGGAATGGAAAGGGGTTGTTGCGGCGAGTGAACAGCAGGCGGTTGCGCGTGATGTAATAGGTGCGGAGGGGGCTCGACTGCCCTGTGGACTGGCTTTCTTTGTGGTAGATGGTGCAGCAGGGATCGTACCATATCGAAAATCCGGCACGCCAGAACATCAGGGACCAGTCTAATTCTTCGTAGTAAAGAAAGTAGCATTCGGGCATGAGACCTGCTTTCTCAATGGCTTCGCGCTTGGCCATCATGGCGGCTCCGTGGGCGTAGGGTGTGGGGAGGGCAATGTTGTATTGGCCGTGGTCGGCTTCGCCAAAGCCGATTGATCGGTTGCGCAGGGTGATGCGCGAAAGGGGGGTGTAGCCTGCAAACTGTATGGGATTGTTGCCCCAGGAGAACCGGATCTTGGGGCAGACCATGCCAATTTCTTCAGACGATTGCAGTCTTTTTATGAGCAACTGCAGTGATGCCGTCTTTTCAGCGTCGCTGCCTTTCAGCACGGTGTCGTTGTTGATGAAAAACAGGTAGCGGCCATGGGCGGCCTTGATGCCCAGGTTGTTGCCTCCGGCAAAGCCGAGATTCCGAGTGCTTCTGATGACCGTGACGTGTGGGTAGCGCTGCTCAATGAGGGTGGCTTCGTCGCTGCGGGAGGCATTGTCGACCACAATCAGCTCGGTCTCGCTGTCTTGCGGGATGCTTTCAATCAACTCGCAGGTGTCTTTAAAGCCGTTGTAGTTGACTGTGATAATCGACAGCTGTTTACACTCGTTTGGCACGTTTCTTCTCAAGTTTTAGGCGTTTCTTTTCTGCTTGAATGCTCAGTTGTTCCTTCTCATACTGAATCCATTCTTTCTCGAAGAAGGGAAGGGCGTAGACAAGACTGAGGCCGCCATAGAATAACAGACAGTTTGGAAACTGCATCAGCACTTGGTTGGCATAGCCGCCAAGCTGGATGGAAGCAAAAGCGCAGCAGAATCCTGCTGCAATGCCCCGAAGCGAGTCGCTTCGTATTCGGAAAAGTATAATCCAGCAGGCTCCGAAGAACATGATGGCTGTGGTGATCAGGAATATTGTGATGCCAATGATGCCGGTATGGATCCAGATGAATACGTATTCGGAATCGGGGGGGATGGTGGCAAGTTTACGGTATTTGTTGTTAGCTGGCACGTTTTCATAGCCCATGCCAATGCCCAATCCCCAGGGAGCTTCGGCCAGGTATTTTTTCATGACGGCTTGGTTGATGGTGCGCTGATTGGCTGACGCATCGTTTCTGTTGAAGCCTGAACGCATGCGGCGAATGGAGGCGTTTCCGTCGCCAATGGTCGTGAAAGCAAGAATGAAGTAGGCCAAAATGCCTATGATGCTTACTGGAATGGCAATCTTGAAGGATTTTGACAGGAATACGTATGTGAAAATGCCCACTCCGAGGCAGAATGTTGATGTGCGCGTGCCTGACGGGAACATGGCCCAAGCACAGATGAGTCCTGTTAGCAGGAAGAAATATTTGTGTTTCTTGATCTTACTCGTTATGCCGAAAATCAGAAAGGCAACGGCTGTGGCTGCCATGTTGACGCCAAAGTTGGCTGCATCGCTGAATATGGAGAACAGACGGATGGTGGCGCCGCCATTGATGACGTGGGTCGTTCGGCCACGTCCTTGCAGGAAGGCGTTTTCCATTTGCGTGAGGCCAATGTGCTGCTGCTTCCATACCCAGAAGGCTGCAAAGATGGATAGAAGGGCCCACACGAACAGGTATCTTATCAGAATCTTTGGGTTGGTGATGTATAAGGTGTAAACCAAAAATGCATACACCAGCTGGTAAGCCATCATGCGTGCTCCTGCATACCAGGCGGCAATTTGAATACCCAGACCGGATGTTTCGTTCAGTACTTCCAGGGTGCAGAAGGCTCCCCACACAAGCAAGGCTCCCAACATGGGATTGATGGTTCGTTCTGACTTCAGTTCTTTCACGTCAATGATTGCTAGTGCCAACAGCAGCAGCTCCAGTATCTCATTGGGCACAGAAGTCGGGATGCCTGAAATGGGAAAACTCTTCCATTGAATGAAATAATTGATGCCCATGAGGGCCCAGAAAATGAACAGACGGTATCTGAATGTGAGGATGACAAGAATGACAAGGATGGGCAGTGAGCATACGATGGCAAAGGCACTGAATCCTACCGTGATAAACTGGTAGATGGCCAAAGCAAACAAGAGAAAGAGCAACAAGACTCTTCCTCCGTTTACGTTTTCTGTGATGTTATTGTAGGCAGTGGTGCTCATGCCTTGTTATTTAGCGTGACTGTTTTCTGTTGCGGTCAGGCCAAGTTGCGACATGCGGTAGACAAAGTTGTTGAATTTCGTGTAAGGTGGCAGCTGGCCTACGAACTCTTCTACTGCGTAGCGGCTTGCTTCGGTGAGATACATGTAGAGTGTGTTCTGATCCTTCAAGCGTGACTGCAATTCCTTGAGCGCTTTCTGGTCAACGTCCTTCCAGGTGCGGTTGGCACGCGTCACCATCAGATTCACGGTTCCCATGTTCAGCAGTGCAGGCGAGATGGAATTGTCGTCCAGGTTGGGATACTCTATGATGGCAATCTCGTTCGGCTGAATGTCGGGGCACAGGTCCTTCACGTCTTTGGCCATGATGTAGCGACTGTCTTCTGCAAGGAAGTCTTCGTCGTAAGTGAGTCGGCGCACCTGCAGACCAATGGAAACCCAGTAGTTCTCAAGCTCCTGTGCAAGATAACTCTTGCCATTGGCTGCGTCGGTTGATAGCAGGTTGAGCACATTCTGCTGTCCTTCCTGGAAATGGGGCAATAGGGCTTTGCTAAGCTGGCGCAGGGCCATGTCGCTTATGGTCTTGTTGAAGCGGCGATAGCGCAACGTGCTTTCCTTCGGGAAGCAACCCATGACGGGAATCTTGGTGATTCGCTCTGAACGCATGCGGTCACGAAGGGTGCGATCCAGCATTTCAATAATGAAGAAGTAGAGTGCAGTGAGCACAAATGTGAGCAAGAACGAACCCAGCAAGATCATCATGCGATTGGTGGACTGGGCATTCAGTGGGAACATGGGGGGATTGAGCACACGCAACGTGGCTGTCGACATTTGCAGGTTGCGCTGGCGCAGTCGGGCGGCATTCAGTGCTTTCAGCATTTCCATGTAGTTGCCTTCGATGAAGCTGATATGACGGTCTTTACGTTCCAAAGTGGCTCCAATTGGTGAGAACTTCAGATACTGTTGGTCCAATGACTGCTTCATGATGTCCTGAGCACTGATTTCTGCCAAGGTCTGTTCCCGCAGAATGACTTGCTCCAGCCATTTGTCTATCAGGTCCTTTGCCTTCACACCTGTATCGGTGTTGTAGGTGTTCTTTTCAATGACTTGCGTCAGTTCCTTGACTTTGGTTGTGGCTTCGCGCAACTGTTTTTCAGCTTTTGCCAATTCAATCTGGGCTTCAGTATTGCCGCCTCCGTTCTCGCTGTTCATCAGTCGGAGGTTGGAGATGCGTGACTGCAAGCGTGAAATGTCGCGGACAAGATCTGTGAACTCCTTGTTTGACTCCACAATCTTGGCTCTGTCGCCTAACTGTTTCTTCAGGTAGTTGATGAGTGCCTGTGTGGTGGTGAGGTTCATGCGAAGTTCGTTCTCAGCATTCTGTTGCTGCATGTTGAGCAATGTGAGCTGTTTGGTCTGTTCGCCATAGTTGATGATGCGGTGACGCACGTTGAACCTGATGAGGTCGTTCTCTGCTCCTGTCAGCATTTTGTAAAGACGTGCCACTTCGCGTTCGAAGAACTTAATGACGTTGTGGGTCTCACCATAGCGCAGTTGTTGGTACTGGCGTGCAAAGACATCGTTCAGAATGTCGAGCGTGTTATAGACAATGCCAGGGTCGTTGGCAGAATAGGCAATGTCAATAATATCACTATTGTTCAGCTGAAGAACTTTCAGTTTTGATGTGATGTTGTTGATACCAAAATATGGATGATAGTTCAGAATGCCGAACAGGTAGTTGTCTTGTGAAGGTTTTTCGTAGGCTTTCAGATTGGCATAGGTAGCATTTTCACTGTTGTGGTTGATGAGTGCTTTCACATCATCGGGCACACTGTTGTTGAGAGTTCTGAAGTGTTCGGCAGTGATATAGTTGTTGTCCTTGTTGGAATTTCCGTACATCATGCAGCGGGCAAACAGTCTCAGGGCTACTTCGTGGATGGTGTTGTCGGTTTGTATAAGTAAAATCAGGTTTTGCATGTTTGTCTGTGCGTTGCCGCCGGCCACACCTGTGCCTCCTTCGATATTGTAACCCGTAATCATGCCTGTGTAGATGGTGGTGTTGGCATTATATACGCGTTCCATGTTGCGTGTGAGGAACCAGGCAACGATGAGCGCAATCAGTGGCAATATGACAAGATACCACCTGATTTTATATAGGAATCTGACTATATATCTGAAAATGTCCATACTCAGTGTCTTTTGTTTGGTTGTTATTTCTTTTTGTTCTTAGCAGATTCTTTTGTGTCCTTCTCTGTCTGCTTCTGCTCTGCCTTTTCTCTCTCTCTCTCGGCTTTGATGATTTCTTCTTCTTTGGCGCGTTGCTCCTCTACGACTTTTTTGATATGCTTCTCCATTGCCTTGTTTTCTCTGGCAATCTCTTTCTTTGACTTTTCAATGCCACTTTCAAGCGTAATCTCCGTTGTCGTATTGGTAAGAATTGGAGTATGGGAAAGAATTTCAAGCGTTACAATATCGGTCGTGATTTGCGTGAGCAGACCTTGGTAGTTGTTGACGGCCGACTGGCCACGCAGACCTGTATAGGCGTAGTCTTCAATTTCCATGTTGCCCTGATGAAATTCCACTTCGTTCAGCTCGCCGGCTCCTTGGTAGATGGCAGCGTTCACACCGGCACTTCTCAGTGCAGACAGGTTGTTGGTGATGCGTACATAGAGCGTGACAATCTGCAACTTCAGGTCGTCATAGGCTTTGTCCTTCTGATATTGAGCCTCTTCAACAAGCAGTCGCTTACGCTTGACAGAATGTCCCAGGTCGAGCACGTCTTCAAGCGGCACGCTCACGTTTACACCCACGTTCCAGTAGTTCTGCTCAGATCCCTGGAACTGGTAAATCATGGTGCTGTATGTTGAAGAGCCGTTGCCCCACATGTCGGTTTTTCCGTAGCTATAGCTGGCATGTCCGTAGACGTAAGAAAAAATGTGCTTCTTCTGCTTTGTTACTTCAGCTTGTGCAATTTCCTGTAGTTTCGCCATGCGAAGAATATCAGGATTCGACTTTGCGTTTTCGAAAAGGACTGCCAATGGAGGCAGGTGAAAGTCAGAGAAGTTAATGTCCTTGTCGAAACTTGAGTCGAAGAATCCTGCATTGATGCCGCTGTCATCGAGGGTGTGCTGTGCGTAAGCCACGCTTCCATTAACAGCCAATGCCAAGGCAAAAAGAATTTTTCCTATCTTGTTCATGACGTCAATTTGAATGTCAAACGTTTTCTTTCTGAATGAATGCAAAGAGCGTTCGGAAGATAATCTTCATGTCGAGCTTGAAGTTGTAGGTCTGTCCATACAGGATGTCCAGTTGCTTTCGCTCTTCGGCCGACATGGCACCGCCTTTTCCTCGCTCTTCCACCTGCCACAGTCCGGTGAGGCCAGCGGGTGCCATGAAGCGATCGATGCTCGAGTCGGCTGTGAGTTTTTCTGCTTCGTAGAGTGGCAAGGGCCTGTTGCCCACGATCGACATGTCGCCTTTCAGGATGTTGAACAGCTGAGGCAGTTCGTCGATGCTGTATTTGCGGATGAACTTTCCCACTTTGGTCACTCGCGGGTCGTTCTCTATTTTCACGAAGGCATTGTTGATGTCTTCCTCCTTCTGTTTGTTGAAATCGCTCTCCGCCACGACAAAGTCGTCGCCCACCAGCATCACTTCTTCGTCGCTGATCATCATTTCCGACTCCATTCCCATGTCGAACATTTCCTGTTCTGCCTCTTCGCCCAGCGGCGAGGTGATGACCGTCTTTTGTTCTTCCTGCTCATGTTCGGCATATTGGTTGTTGCTCTTGCTGAGTTCCTTTAAGCGTTGCTCGGCATTGTTATACATGGAACGGAATTTCAGAAAGTCGAAAATGGTGTAGTTGGTGCCCACCCGTTTGGACTTGAAGAGCACAGGCCCTTTTCTGTCTTCGATTTTGATGGCGATGGCCGTCAGCAGCAGAATGGGCGACAGGATGATGATGGCAAGCAGCGATACGACGATGTCGAAGGTGCGCTTCCAAAGTGGAATCTTGAATCGCAGAATCTTCTGCTTCGATACTTGATCGTCGAAGAGGATGCTTTCCCTGTCAGTGATGAATTGAAGCTTTTTGTTCAGCTCGGTCACAGATGCGTTAATGTCGAGCGTGTCGTTGATGCCGCATTTCTGATAGGTCTTCCTGTCTTCCTCCGACAACTGGTCGGTGAGCAGGATGATGTAGATGTTTTTGCAGTTCTTGTGCAAGTAGGTGATGGCAGTGATGTCTTCAGTGCGCACGTTTTTCTCGTAGAACAGGATGAAATGCTCATTACGCACATGCGGAATGCATGCAGAAGCCGCCTCTTTATAGTTCTTCATGAACTTCACCTGCCTGCCAGGCAGATATTTCAGGCGCTCTTCTGTTTGCGGATTGTTTCCTAAATATACAACACCAATCATCGTTTGTTTTTGCTTAATAAATTATTAAGGTACACGCGCATGCTTATTTAATTAGGGAGAATCTTCTTGACCCTGATTTTCAGCTCCATTGGGTTGAAGGGCTTCACGATGTAGTCCTCTGCTCCAATCTCCAGCAGGCGTATGCGCTCGCTTGTGGAGTCTTCGCTCGAAAGCATGATGACGGGAATGTGGCGGAACAGTTCGTTCTGCTTGATCCACTCCAGGAAATCATCGCCGCGCATGCCCGGCATGCGAATGTCGGAAATAATCAGGTCGGGCGTGTTGCCTGCCTGAAGCCATTTCACGCCTTGCAGGCCGTCGGGAAGCCACTGCACGTCGTAGTCGCTCATGAGATAAATGGAGAGTACCTTGGCGATGGTCTCTTTGTCATCAAGAATCAGAATCTTTTTTTTCATATTTATTTGTGGTCTTTAAGTTCGGAAGATATGTTATTCTAAAGTGCAAAGGTAGGAAAAAATATTTTAATAGCATACAAATTATGGTAAAAAAATGCTGATTTGGTTCAAATTCTTTGTCAAATAAAAATTTTTTAGGGAAATTTGTAGCCAAAACGTATTATAAGTAGATTAATTACCAAATACGATTATGGCAGCAAGATATTTGTTAGGTTTTGATGTGGGCAGTTCGTCTGTCAAAGCATCGCTTGTAAATGCCGATAGCGGCAAGTGTGTATCAACGGCTTTTTTCCCTGAGAAAGAGGCGCCCATCATGGCCGTCAAGGCTGGCTGGGCAGAGCAGGACCCCCAGATGTGGTGGGACAATGCCAAGCTGAGCCTGCAGAAGATAATGGCAGAAAGCGGAGTGAAGGGTGATGAGATTGCAGCCATTGGCATTTCCTATCAGATGCACGGTCTGGTGTGTGTGGGCAAGGACTTGCAGCCTTTGCGTCCTGCCATTATTTGGTGCGACTCGCGCGCCGTTCCCTATGGCGAAAAGGCTTTCCGCGATCTGGGTGCCGACCAGTGTCTGGGCCATCTGCTCAACTCTCCGGGCAACTTCACGGCAGCCAAGCTGGCCTGGGTGAAGGAAAACGAGCCAGAGGTGTATCAGAAAATATATAAGGTCATGCTACCCGGCGACTATATTGCCATGCGCCTGAGTGGCACTCCAAATACCACTGTGAGTGGTCTTTCTGAAGGCATGTTCTGGGACTTCAAGGACAAGCAGGTGGCCCAGTTCCTGCTCGATTATTATGGATTCGACCGTGATTTGATAGCCGACATCGTTCCCACTTTCAGCATTCAGAGCGTTGTGTCAGAGCAGGCTGCAGCCGAAATGGGGCTGAAGGCAGGCACTCCGATAACCTATCGCGGAGGCGACCAGCCCAACAATGCACTTTCGCTGAATGTGTTTAATCCTGGCGAAATTGCTTCTACCGCAGGAACTTCCGGTGTTGTTTATGGCGTGCTTGGCGATGTGAACTATGATCCCAAGTCGCGCGTCAACACGTTTGCCCATGTGAACCACACTGCCGACCAGACACGCTTGGGCGTGCTGTTGTGCATCAATGGCACGGGCATTCTCAATGCCTGGACGCACCGCAATGTGGCCCCCGATTTGGGCTATGCCGAAATGAACGACCTGGCAGCTCAGGTGCCCATTGGCAGCGAGGGCGTGACAATTGTTCCCTTTGGAAACGGCGCTGAGCGCGTGCTGGAGAACAAGGAGATTGGCTGTTCCATCAACGGGCTGAACTTCAACAAGCACAATCGTGCCCACATCATCCGTGCCGCCCAGGAAGGCATTGTGTTCTCCTTCTGCTATGGCATGGAAATCATGCAGCAGATGGGCATGGACATTCGCAAGATTCATGCCGGCAAGGCCAACATGTTCCTCAGTCCTTTGTTCCGCGACACGCTGGCAGGTGTGAGCGGTGCCACCATCGAGCTTTACGACACCGACGGTTCGGTGGGTGCAGCCAAGGGTGCAGGCATCGGTGCCGGCATCTACAAAGACAACAACGAGGCCTTTGCCACACTGGATAAGCTGCAGGTGATTGAGCCCAACGAGCACAACCGTGCCGACTATCTGGCCGCCTATGCAGCATGGAAAGAGACTCTGAGAAAAAACATTTAACATTAATAACTAAAGATTTATTATTATGGCAAAAGAGTATTTCGCCTTTACAGGCAAGATTCCTTTCGAAGGAAAAGAGAGCAAGAACGTGATGGCATTCCACTACTACGAGCCTGAGCGCGTGGTGATGGGCAAGAAGATGAAGGACTGGCTGAAGTTTGCCATGGCTTGGTGGCACACGCTGGGTGGTGCCAGCGCCGACCAGTTTGGTGGCCAGACCCGTTCTTACGAGTGGGACAAGTCGGCCGATGCCGTTCAGCGTGCCAAGGACAAGATGGACGCTGGCTTCGAGATCATGGACAAGCTGGGCATTGAGTACTTCTGCTTCCACGACATCGACCTTGTAGACGAGGGTGAGACCATCGCCGAGTATGAGCGTCGCATGAAGGAAATCACCGACTACGCCCTGGTGAAGATGCAGCAGTATCCCAACATCAAGCTGCTCTGGGGCACGGCCAACGTGTTCGGCAACAAGCGTTATGCCAACGGTGCTTCCACCAACCCCGACTTCGACGTGGTGGCCCGTGCTATCGTTCAGATCAAGAACGCCATCGACGCCACCATCAAGCTGGGCGGCAGCAACTATGTGTTCTGGGGCGGACGTGAGGGCTACATGAGCCTGCTGAACACCGACCAGAAGCGCGAGAAGGAGCACATGGCCCGCATGCTGACCATGGCTCGCGACTATGCTCGCAGCAAGGGATTCCAGGGCACGTTCCTCATCGAGCCCAAGCCCATGGAGCCCAGCAAGCACCAGTACGACGTTGACACCGAGACTGTGGTGGGCTTCCTGCGCGCTCATGGTCTTGACAAGGACTTCAAGGTGAACATCGAGGTGAACCACGCCACACTGGCAGGCCACACCTTCGAGCACGAGCTGGCTTGCGCCGTAGACGCTGGCATGCTGGGCTCTATCGATGCCAACCGTGGTGACGCTCAGAATGGCTGGGACACCGACCAGTTCCCCATCAACAACTACGAGCTGACGCAGGCCATGCTGGAGATCATCCGCAATGGTGGTCTGGGCAACGGCGGCACCAACTTCGATGCCAAGATTCGCCGCAACAGCACCGACCTGGAGGATCTGTTCATTGCCCACATCAGCGGCATGGACGCCATGGCCCGTGCCCTGCTGAATGCAGCCGACATCCTGGAGAACAGCGAACTGCCCAAGATGAAGAAGGAGCGCTACGCCAGTTTCGATGCCGGCCTGGGCAAGGACTTCGAGGACGGCAAGCTCACGCTGGAGCAGGTCTACGAGTATGGCAAGAAGGTTGAAGAGCCCAAGCAGACTTCGGGCAAGCAGGAGAAGTATGAGACCATCGTGGCTCTCTATGCCAAGTAAACACCGGCCTCTGATGGCTTAAACAAAAAGCATGGCTGCAAGCTTTTAGAGCTCAGCCATGCTTTTTTCGTATGCTCGGCATACGCAGAATGTGTTGAAAAGATGGAAGTGGTGCTCTGGTTTTGAATTTGTTTGGCAAAAATAAATAATCTTATACCAGTTCCACCTTGTTGATGTCCTGTTCCTTTTCGCAGTAGTGGCAGGTCAGCGTGTTGCCATGCACGTGGAAGTGGGTGGTCATGGGCTCGTTGTTGGTAATGCACTTGGGGTTGTTGCATTTCACGATGCCGCGTATTTCGGACGGTGTCTCCACCGTTTTCTTCTCCACCACCTCATAGTCGCGAATGATGTTCAGTATCACCTTGGGCGCCACCACCGACAGGCGCGATATTTCGTCGTCGGTGAAGAACTTGTTGCTCACCTTGATGATGCCCTTGTTGCCCACCTTCTGCGAAGGGTAGTTGATGCCGATGGTCACGGGTGTCTTCAGATTGAAGAGCCCCAGCAGATTGGCCACTTGATAGGTCTTCTCGGCAGGAATATGGTCAATCACGGTGCCGTGCTCAATGGCAGCCACCAGTCGTTCTTTCTTGTTCATAGAATAATGGTTTTGTCGTTCTTAACTTCGTCGAGGCTAATTCCCAGCACGTCGCAGAAGATGGCTTCGCGTGCAAAGAGGCCGTTGCCGGCCTGCTGAATGTAGTAGGCATGCGGGTTGTCGTCCACCTCGTAGGCAATCTCGTTCACGCGTGGCAGCGGGTGCAGAATCTTCATGTTGGGCTTGGCCAGTCGCAGCATGTCGTTGTTCAGTATGTACACATTCTTCACCCTTTCATATTCCATGAGGTCCGAGAAGCGTTCCTTCTGCACGCGCGTCATATATAGGATGTCGGCGTCGGCAATCACCTTTTCGTTGAAGGCCGTGTGCTCCTGATACTTGATGCCGTGCTCGTCGCAGTACAGCTTGTACTCATTGGGCATTTGCAGTTCCTTGGGAGCCACGAAGTGGAAGGTGGGATTGAAGTGGCGCATGGCCATGAGCAGCGAGTGCACGGTGCGGCCATACTTCAGGTCGCCCACCATGTAGATGTTCAGGTTCTCCAGTGTGCCCTGCGTCTTGTAGATGCTGTACAGGTCGAGCATGCACTGCGAGGGGTGCTGGTGAGCACCGTCGCCGGCGTTGACGATGGGCACGGGGCTCACCTCCGAGGCATACTGGGCAGCCCCCTCGATGTGGTGTCGCATCACGATCACGTCGGCATAGTTGGCCACCATCATGATGGTGTCTTTCAGCGTTTCGCCCTTTGTGCCGCTGGTCACCTTCGGGTCGGCAAAGCCAATCACGCGGGCCCCCAGGCGGTTGGCAGCCGTCTCGAACGAGAGACGCGTGCGTGTAGATGGCTCAAAGAACAGCGTGGCCACCACTCGCCCTTTCAGTATTTCGCGGTTGGGGTGCCGTTCAAACTCTTGTGCCATCTCGATCATGTAAAGGATTTTCTCCTTGGTGAGGTCGGCAATCGTAACAAAATTATGTTTGTCCATGGGTATGGTTGTTTGGTGTGAAAATAGGTTTCGTCTGCAAAAGTACGAATTTCTTGCTGACTGGCCAAATGAAATGGCAGCATTTCTTGTTCTGCCGATGCAAAAAACATCATCCTCCCGATGATGGCACCTGCACAACGGAGCCCCCGTTTTTTCGATAATCATTACAAAAAAAATCTTCGAAATAGCACTGGCTTTCGCCCCTTCTCGGCCCTTTTCCAGCTGTTTCTGGTGCTGTTGCGCCCGGTTTTGTGCCGGCACGCCTGCCAACGGGGGCCCCGTTGCATGCCAGTTGCAGTGCTTTTGCGCTGCAATCGGGCCGTTGTTGACCTGCAATGGGGGCCCCATTGCGCTGCAACGGGGGCTCCGTTGCAGCACAGTAAAATTGGCGATTTTTGCAAACTGCTGAGCATGAGTAGTTTATGAGCAGTGGTCAAAACTCAAAAAAATCGGGCCAAAGTGGTGGTTGCTCATTTCCGGGCGAATCTCGCGCTTGTTCGCGCAAAAAAAATGTTCCGTGCGTTTTTCGCATTTTCTTTGGCAAAACATTCGGTTATTAGCGCGTTAATTTGTAACTTTGCACCCGATTTATCAAGATGCAGAAAAGAAGATGAGAAAACTGTTTGTGCGCTTTCTGTGGACCATGCTGGTGCTGCTGGTGCTGGGCACGGGTGCCTGCTTCTGGGCCATAGCCAATGGCTACCTGGGCTACATGCCCCCCATTGCCGACCTGCAAAACCCCATCAATCGCTTTGCCACCCAGGTGTATTCGTCCGACGGCAAGCTGCTGGGCACATGGAACCTGAACCGTGAAAACCGCATCATGGTGGACTACTCCAAGCTCGACCCCATGCTGGTCAAGGCACTGGTGGCCACCGAAGACGTGAGATTCTACAAGCACTCGGGCATCGACTTCTATGCCCTGGGCCGTGCGGTGGTGAAGCGTGGTCTGCTGGGGCAGAAGAGCGCCGGCGGCGGTTCCACCATCACGCAGCAGCTGGCCAAGCAGCTCTACAGCGGCGTGGCCCACAGCACCACCGAGCGCTTGCTGCAGAAACCCATTGAGTGGGTCATTGCCGTGGAGCTGGAGCGCACCTATACCAAGGACGAGATCATCACGCTCTATCTGAACTACTTCGACTTCCTGCACAATGCTGTGGGCATCAAGACGGCGGCCAACACCTATTTCTCGAAAGAGCCGTCGGAACTGACCATTTGCGAGAGTGCCACGCTGGTGGGCCTGTGCAAGAACCCCAGCTACTTCAACCCCGTGCGCTATCCTGAACGTTCCACCGCGCGCCGCAATGTGGTGCTGGGCCAGATGCTCAAGGCCGGCTATATCACCCAGCAGCAGCACGACAGCTGCGTGGCCCAGCCCATGGAGCTGCACTTCCACGTGGCCGACCACAAGGAGGGCCTGGCCACCTATTTCCGTGACTTCCTGCGTCGCTACATGATGGCCAAGCGCCCCGTGCGCAGCGACTACCCCTCATGGGGCTACGTGAAGTACTATCTCGACTCGCTGGCATGGGAGCAAGACCCGCTCTTCGGCTGGTGCAACAAGAACCGGAAGCGCGACGGCGACTACTACAACCTCTACACCGACGGCCTGAAGGTCTATACCACCATCGACACCCGCATGCAGCGCTATGCCGAAGAGGCCTGTTTCGACCATGTGGTGAAGTTCCTGCAGCCGGCGTTCAACAAAGACCGGAAGACCAAGGCCAACTTCCCCTATAGCGACCTGTCGCGGCAGCAGGTGGACAAGCTGCTGCAGCGCTCTGTGAGGCAGAGCGACCGCTATCGCATCATGAAGGAAGCCGGACTGAGCGACGACGCCATCGAAAAGGCGTTCCGCACCAAGACCGAGATGCAAATCTTTACCTACCATGGCGAGGTGGACACGGTCATGACGCCCCTCGACTCCATTCGCTATCTGAAGTCGTTCCTGCGCACGGGCTTCTTCAGCATGTGTCCGCAGGACGGACAGGTGAAAGCCTATGTGGGCGGACTCGATTTCCAGCACTTTGCCTACGACATGGCCACCGAGGGCCGTCGCCAGGTGGGCTCCACCATCAAGCCCTTCCTCTACTCGCTGGCCATGGAAGACGGCATGTCGCCCTGCGACCTGGCCCCCAACGTGCAGCAGACTTACATGGTGGCAGGCCAGCCCTGGACACCGCGCAACGGCAGTCGCGCCCGCTATGGCGAGATGGTCACGCTGAAGTGGGGCTTGCAGCAGTCGAACAACTGGATCTCGGCCTACCTCATGTCGCGCCTGAATCCGCAGCACTTCGTCGACCTGCTCCACGAATATGGCATCCGCAATCCTGAAATACATGCCTCCATGGCGCTCTGCCTGGGACCGTGCGACATCACGGTGGCCGAGATGGTGAGCGCCTACACCGCCTTTGCCAACCATGGCATACGCACGGCACCGCTCTACGTGACCCACATCGTCGACAGCGAGGGCAACGAGGTGGCCCGCTTCGAGCCACGCATGAACGAGGTAATCAATGAGGAAAGTGCCCACAAAATGCTCTACATGCTGCAGGCTGTGGTCGATGGCGGCACGGCTGGACGCTTGCGTTTCCGCTACAACCTCACGGGACAGCTGGGAGGCAAGACCGGCACCACCAACAACAACAGCGACGCCTGGTTCATGGGGGTTGCACCACGCTTGGTGAGTGGCTGCTGGGTGGGCGGCGACGACCGCGACATTCACTTCAACTCCATGGCCATGGGTCAGGGAGCCACCATGGCCTTGCCCATCTTTGCCTACTACATGCAGAAGGTCTATGCCGATTCACAGCTGGGCTACAGCCAGTCTGAGCAGTTCGACTTGCCCGAAGACTTCGACCCCTGCCCCCTGGGCGACGACGAGTTCGGGCCCAAGGATGGTGATGCCGTGAGTGTGGAAGAATCTGCAGAGTGATTATGGCATTTTTCAAGAACGTGTGAGAGGTCGGAAAACGAAAGTAGGAGGAACACTTTTTCGTGTTCCTCCTACTTGATTCAGTCCATGTGGAACAGCTCGGGCAGTGGAATGGTGACGGGCGAATTGTCGGGATTCACCTCCATGATGTCGGCCATCATGTCCCACCAGCGTTGCGTGATGGGGTCCACGTTCTCCGTGTCCTGGGAGTTGCCTTCCTTTGAACATTCCTGGTAGGCAAACAGAATGTTGGTGTCTTTGTCCCAGTAAATACTGTAGTTGCCCACGCCCTGGTCCTTGATCATTTGTTTCAGTTCGGGCCAGATGGCGGCGTGGCGCTTGGCATACTCTTCCTCGAAGCCCGGCTTCAGGAACATCTTGAATGCAAATCTGCGTGTCATAAGTCTGTGTTGTTTTTAGTTAATGATAAGAAATATCCTAATTTGTAGAGCTTGAACACCGTGAGGTTGGGGTGGGGGCCACACAGCATGCGCCGTTCCAGCGGCCCCAGCAGGCGGTGGCCCAGGCGCAGAAGAGCCCGAACGACCCCCAGGTGGATGCCGTCGGCCAACGTGAGCAGGCGGTTGTAGCCGCGCAGTTCGTCTCGGAAGGTGTGCAGCGTGCGCAGTCCCTCTTCGGTCTTGCTCACGAAATCGGCATTCTCTTCGAAGGTGTCAAACCCCGTGGGGTTGTCAATGTGGACAATGCTCACGCCTGCTTTGCGCAGCATCTTGCCAAACAGCACGTCTTCGTAGCCGTAGTGGCGGAACCTTTCGTCGAACGGATGGCTCAACATCAGACTGCGCCGAATCATGAAGTTCGATGTGTGAAAGTCGTGATAGGGATTGCACTGTCGTTGCAGGGCAGTGTGGAAGGGCTCGGCTGCCTTCTCATAAACATAGCGTAGGTTGGTTTTTGAGCCCGGCCCCACTTCGTAGCCGCCGTAGGCCACCTGCTCGGCAGGGGCCTCCAGGTAGTGGCGCAGAAAGTTGGTACGGTGAATGCTCATGTCGCAGTCCAGGAACAGCAGCCATTCGTAGTGGGCCTGTTGGGCCAGAAAATTGCGAATGACCGCCCGCCCTGCGTTCTCACCTCTTATTATATAATGGCAGTGGGGCAGGGCGTCGATGGCGCGGTTGGCCTCGATGGCAGCCCCGTCGGTCGACCCGTCGTCGGCCACAATAATCTCATAGCTCAGCGCTTCGATAAGCTCTGCTTGCTGGCTCAGTTGTTGCACCAAATCGGTGCAAATGCCATTGAAAACGGGAATGAGTATCGACAATTCGTGCTTCATTGGGCACAAAATTACAAAAATAATTTGTAGTTAGCAAATTTTTTCGTACCTTTGCAGCCGCTTTCACGAGTTGAAAGCACTGAAATTAAAGTTTAATCAATTAAAAACAACAATTAAAACATGGCAACAAAAATCAGATTGCAGCGCGGTGGCCGTAAGAGCTATGCTTTCTACAGCATCGTGATCGCCGACGCTCGTGCACCACGTGATGGTCGTTTCACTGAGAAGATTGGTACTTACAACCCCAATACCAATCCCGCCACGGTAGACTTGAATTTCGAACGTGCACTTTACTGGGTAGAGGTTGGCGCACAGCCCACCGACACGGTTCGCAACATCCTCAGCCGTGAGGGCGTTTACCTGATGAAGCACCTGAAGGGTGGCGTGAAGAAGGGCGCTTTCGACGAGGCTGCTGCCCAGAAGAAGTTCGACGCCTGGAAGGCCGACAAGCAGAAGGGCCTGGACAAGGTGCGTGAGGAAGAGGCTAAGGCTAAGAAGGACGCCGCTGCCAAGGCTTTGGCCGAGGAGAAGAAGGTGAACGAAGCCATTGCCAAGAAGGTGGCTGAGAAGAAGGCTGCTGCTGCCGCAGAGGCCGCCGAAGCTGCTGCCGCCGCTACAGAGGCTCCCGCTGAGGAGGCTCCTGCTGAGGCATAAAAAAGAAATTTGCTTCAAGTGAAAGAAAAGTGAGAAGTGCCCTGCGCGCTTCTCACTTTTTGCTGTTCATATACATTTGCTCATACTGCCTTGCCACCTTCAGATGGTCGTGGTGACGGCGAACGTATTCAATGCTCTGTCGTTTCAGTTCGGCTATGCGTTCCGGATACAGCACCAGCTGCTCCAGTTCGTGACGCACGCTTTCGTAGTTGGGCTGCACGTTCACGATGGGGCGCAGCTCGTTTTCGTTGATGATGGCATAATTTTCAGGCTCTCCGCCACCAATGCAGATGATGCCCTTCGACATGGCAAGCAGCGGGTTCATCGAGGGCGTGTAGCTGTAGAGCTGGTCCAGGATGGCATCCGAGCCGTTCAGCATCTGCTCATACTGCTCAAAGGGCACGCCTTCAGCCTTTTGCAGTTCCATCTTGTCGGGGTATCGGGCTTGAACGTCGAGTGCTGCCTGCAGCATGATGTCGGTTCCTTTGTACTGACTGCGCCCCTTGCTGATGCCGATGAACACCTTGAGTTTCTTGTGCTGCACGGGTGCTGGGGCCTCTTTCAGTTCGATGGGGAAGGGAATGAAGGTGGTCTTCTCTGGGAAGTGGGGCCTGTAGCAGACGTCATACTCATAGAGTCCGGTGACAATCTGGTTGCATTCCTCGGCAATCAGCCTGTTCAGCCGTTCTTTCTCGGTGCCCAGCCAGTCTTGTTGCTCTCTCGCGGCGGGTTCGTCGGTGCGCACCTGCTCGCCAAAGTTGAAGTCGCTGTAGCGCAACGGCTTCCTGTAGGTGCACTCATGCACCCAGTACCAGTCCATGCCGAAGGCCCCCAGTACCATCTTCTTGTTGTTTCTTCGCAGGTAGCGCCAGATGGGAAAGATGCGTTCGGCCTTCAGTTCCACAAAGAGGGGGTTGATGATTTGCACCACGTCGTAGCCTCGCCATGCAGGCAGCAAGCAACCTATTTTGGCCAGCAAGGCCAAGCCCCCCAGCTTTCCGTTGCGCCGGGCCAGGTCAATGTCTCTTGGATAATTTTTCCAGAAGTCGCCATTCGATGCCACAACAACCTCGTGTCCCAGTGTTTTCAGACCTTTGGCCAGTGTGGCATGCACGTTGCTGTATTCGCCTAAGAGCAGTATCTTCATAAAAGTGCCAACAAGATGAGATTACTTGCAAAAGTACAAAATAAAATGAATTTACACATGTTTTTGCCCAATTTTTTGTGTATTAGGCGAAAATGTTGTACCTTCGTCGCTAAAATTGTGTTATGCCTGTCTTAGTATCGATCATCATTCCCGTTTATAATGTCAGTCAGTATGTGGAAGCCTGCATTGGTTCTGTCATTCGGCAGGACTATCCACGTCTGGAATGTATAATCGTTGATGATTGTTCCACCGACGGCAGCATGCTTTTGGCCGAAAGGGCCATCAAGGCATATCAGGGCCAGCACATTGTGTTCAGGATTCTGAGACAGCCCGAGAATCGCGGACTATCTGAAGCACGCAACCTGGCGCTGAAGCATGTTGCAGGCGATTTTGTGTATTTGCTCGACAGCGACGATGAAATATCGGAGCAGTGCATCAGTCAGTTGGTTGCCGTACAGGAGCGCAGTGATGCCGATGTTGTGGTGGGAAGTCACCGGAAACTGTTGGCCGACGGCACTTCGGCCGATTTCGTTTCGCGCCCCTCAAAGACCGACATATTCATGTCTTGCGACGTTTCGTGGAGTCTGGTTGCCTGCAACAAACTTGTGCGCACAGCCTTCTTGCAGCAGCATGGGCTGTGGTTCGAGTCGGGCATCTATCATGAGGACATTCTGTGGACGTATCAGCTGCTGTGCCATCATGCGCGTTTCGATTTCTCTTCAGCAATCACCTATTTTTATTTAGAGCGTCCTTCGTCGATCACAACAAACGGCCAGCAGCAGGTCATAGAAAAACGCTATCGCTCCTGTCTTTTGGTTCTTGACAAAATGAAGCAATGCCTTCATGAAACGGGAGAACAAAGCCTGGGCGCCCTGCTCCTGTTGGAGCGCACGGCCCGAATGATGTCGTGCATGATGTATGCGGCTGGAGAGCGAGAAAAGTCGTATGCCCTGTTTCTTTATGCAAAGCACCAGGTGCTGATTCCGCTGAAATGGCTGTGGCGCCCGTCGGCTTTCCTGTTGCGCCAACGCCTCAAGTTGGTCTACCGCCTGCTGCCCAACAGGTTGGGCTACGGGTTGGTTTCAGCGTTCAGCTTTTGAGTGCAGGGCGATGAAGTACAGCAGATGGAGCCCCAGTGGACTGTTGCTCAGGCGGCGGAACCATTTGTATTTCAGGGTGTAATCCTTCTTGGGCAAAGGAAACAGACCGTTGCTTCTCAGTCTTTCCACCGCGTCGAACAACTGTTTTTTTGATTGGGTAAGGGTGATGACGTTGTAAAGATGGTCCATCGTCAGCTGGGCCACCCTCCTGTTCAGCGCTGTGCGCTCGGCAACGGGTTGCTTTTGGGCCACAGCGTTCAGGTGAACGGCAATGTGTTCCATGTCGTAGATGCGCTGCATCACCCTGTCCATCGACAGCTGGTGCGATGTGGAATTGGTGTTTTCCCGGTAGAAATAGGCCTGGGCGTCGGTGTGAACCAGCGTCCTGGCGCGAACGACCAGCAGGGGCTTGAACTCTTCGTCTTCCACGCACACAATGCCGGGAGTGAAGCGAAGATTGCCCAAGATGCTCCGGCGGAAAACCATGCTCCAGATGGTTCCCAGCAAATTATGGTTGGCCATGTATTCGGCCCCCGTCATGATGGGACTGTCGCTGAACCGCGTGTTGTGGTTGTTGGTCTGCGAGAAATCGAACAACACGGCGTCGACGCCCTGCTGTCTGATGATGTCAATGCAATGCTCGTAGGTGTCTTTCGTCAGTTTGTCGTCGCCGTCAATCAGCTGCACATACTCTCCCTTGGCCATTTCCATGCCCATGTTTCTCGCCGTGCTGGCTCCCCCGTTTTCCTTGTAGACGTAGCTGATGCGGTCTTTGTAAGCCTCTAGGTGGCTGGCCGAACTGCTTGCAGAACCGTCGTCGACAACAATGATTTCGCGTTCTGCATCATGGAGTGGCAGGGCCAGAACACTGTCAATGCATTCCTTCAGCATCTGTATGGGCGTGTTGTAGCATGTGATAATGAAGCTTATGAGCGGGCTGTCAGTATGGTGGTTCATCATTCAAAGGGTTCTGTTGATACAAATTTATATGAAAAGAACGCAGAATCAAAATAAATGTTGTTTTTTCGCGTTCTATTTTTAGTGAATTATGGGAAAAAACAGCAAGGACAACTATAGTCATGTACTGAAATACACAGGCGTTTTCGGTGGCGTGCAGGGCTTGAACATACTCATCAGCCTTGTTCGCAACAAGATTGCTGCGGTGCTGCTGGGGCCATCGGGCATGGGCTTGGTGTCGCTGTTCAACACCACGGTGAACTTTGTTTCGCAGGCTACCAACCTGGGCATCTCCTTTGGAGCCGTTCGCCAGCTGTCGGAACTCTACGACAAAGGCGACGAGACCCAGGTGAATCGTTTCGTGAAGGTAGTGCGCGCGTGGAGCTTGCTCACGGCCTTGCTGGGCATGCTGGTGTGCGTGGTGGTGGGACCGCTGCTCAGCAGCCACACCTTTTCATGGGGCGACCACACGCTCCACTTCGTTCTTCTGGCACCGGCCGTGGGCTTCTTGGCCATTACGGGGGGCGAAACCGCCATTATGAAGGGCACGCGACGGCTGAAGCCCCTGGCCATGGTTCAGCTCATATCGGTCTTTGCAGCACTGATAATCAGTATTTCCATCTATTATTTCTTTGGGCAAGCCGGTATTGTGCCTGTCATTGTGCTGGTGGCCTTTGCCACGACAGTGGCCACGATGCGCTATTCCTACGCCATCTATCCGTTGCGCCTGCGTGGTGCCAAAGGCATTCTGGGCGAAGGAATGGAGATGGTTCGCCTGGGAGTAGCCTTCATCCTGGCTGGCATCTTGAACAGTGGTGCCGAAATGTTCATTCGCTCCTACCTCAACATTGCCGGCGACTTGCAGATGGTGGGTTATTATAATGCCAGTTACGTCCTGATCATTGTCTATGCTGGCATGGTGTTCAGCGCCATGGAGACCGACTATTATCCGCGTCTGTCGGGCGTCAACTCCTATCACACGTCGGCCAACGAGGTGGTCAATCGGCAGATAGAAGTGTCGCTATTGCTCATCTCTCCCTTGCTGGCAATGCTTGTCATGCTGTTGCCCGTGGTCATTCCCGTGCTCTATTCTAACGACTTCCTGCCAGTGGTGGGCATGGCTCAGGTGGCAGCGCTGGCCATGTATGCCAAGGCTATCACCCTTCCCATTTCTTTCCTTACACTGGCTAAGAGCGACCCCGTGGGCTATGTGCTGCTCGACGTGCTCTACGACGTGGTGCTTGTGGTGCTCATCATCTTGGGGTTCAGCCATTGGGGGCTGTGGGGAACGGGTCTTGCCATCACGGTGACACATGTGATTGAGCTGGCGATGGTCTTCGTCTATGCCCACCTGCGCTTTGGCTATCGCATGTCGGTGTCGGTCATGCAGTTTGCAGCCTTGCAGTTGCCGCTGGGGGTGGCCGTCTATCTGGTGACACTTACGCAGAGTGGCTTCTTCTATTGGCTGTTGTGCGGCATCCTTTGTTTCGTCAGCATCGCCATTTCTTTCACAGTGCTTCGCCAGAAAACGTCGCTCTGGGATGCCCTTGTGCGCAAGCTGAAAAACCGTTTGGGGCAGCAGGACGAAGAGTAGACTACACTAAAAACTCAATATCATGATTAAAGATTTCAATTTCTACGCCCCCACCCGTGTGGTGTTTGGCCGCCATGCTGAAGAACAATTGTCACAGTTGATAAAAGACAATGGAGGCACGCGTGTGCTGGTGCACTACGGAGGCGGCTCGGCCCGTCGCAGCGGATTGCTCGATCGTGTCTTTGCCTCGCTGAGCCAGGCAGGCATTGAGTATGTGGAATTGGGCGGCGTGGTGCCCAACCCGCTGCTCTCGATGGTGGAAAAGGGCATCAGTCTGTGCCGCAAAGAGCAGGTGGACTTCATTCTGGCTGTGGGCGGTGGCAGCGTGATCGACTCGGCCAAGGCCATTGGCTATGGAGTGGGCTACGACGGCTCCGTGTGGGATTTCTGGGAAGGCCGTGCCAAGCCCCAGTCGTGTCTGCCCATCGGCGTGGTGCTCACCATTCCTGCTGCAGGCAGCGAGATGTCGAACAGTTGTGTGATTACGAAAGACGACGGGCTCATCAAGCGTGGCATCAACAGCGATTTGTGTCGCTGTCGTTTCTGCATCATGAATCCCGAACTCACCTACACCCTGCCGCCTTATCAGACAGCAGCCGGTTGCACCGATATTATGATGCACACCATGGAGCGCTATTTCTGCAAATACAACGGCATGACGCTCACCGATGCCATCAGCGAGGCTCTGCTGCGCACCGTTAGGGACTGTGCCCTGCAAGTGATGAAGAGTCCCAACGACTATCGCGTCAGGGCCCAGATCATGTGGGCGGGTTCGCTGGCTCACAACGACTTGACGGAGTGTGGGCTGGAGAAGGATTTTGCCACCCACCGTCTGGAACACGAACTGAGCGCTCTCTTTGGCGTGACGCATGGGGCCGGACTGGCTGCTTTGTGGGGCTCATGGGCCCGTTATGTGTTGCCACGGCATGAGAGTCGCTTCCAGCAGTTTGCCGTGAACGTGATGGGGGTGGCCAACGACTTTGCCCATCCAGCCGAAACGGGCCTTAGGGGCATTGAGGCCATGGAACAATTCTACACTCAGATAGGCATGCCCACCAGTCTGCCGCAGCTACTGGGACGCCCTGTCACTGAGGAAGAGATTGCCAAAATGGTAGAAAAATGCAGTCGTGGCGGCACCATCACCCTGGGGGCTTTGCAAGTGCTGAACCAGGACGACATGGCTGCTATTTACCGAATGGCCAACAGGTAGGCCGACGCTACATTGGCAATAAATTGACGAAGGTAGTTCGTTTCGGCAAAAAAATGAATGAATTATTTTGTTTTGCTCTCAGCTTTTTCGTATCTTTGCAATCTGAAACAATAAAGAAGAGATTTAAAAACGTATGACAATGAAAACCAGACTGATTCTGCTCGTAGCACTGCTGGCAGCCTTCTGCCCCACCTTGCTGTTGGCCAAGAAATATTCAAACTATCTGTTTGTTTATTTCCCGTCGAACGACAATGAGAACATCTACTATGCCCTGTCGACCAAGGCCCAACCCTTCGACTTTGTGCCCATGAACAATGGACAGATGGTCATTAGCGCTGACACCATTGCCTTGAAGAAAGGTGTGCGCGATCCCCATGTGCTGCGTGGTGACGACGGCTGGTTCTACATGGTAAACACCGACATGCGCTGTGCCGAAGGCTGGGCCAGCAATCGTGGCATTGTGCTCATGCGTTCCAAAGACTTGGTGAACTGGCAGCATTCCACGGTTCATTTTCCCGATAAATACAAGGGAACGAACTTTGCCAACGTCACCCGCGTGTGGGCTCCGGAAACCATCTGGGACCCCGTGGCCAAGAAGTACCTGGTATATTTCTCACTGCTCACCAACGATGGCACCATTCCTTACGATAAGGTGTATTATTGCTATGCCAATGCCGACTTTACGGACCTGGAGGGTGAGCCCACCTTCTTCTATGATCGTGGCTCGGCCACCATCGACATGGACATTGTCTTCAGCGAGAAAGACCAGCTCTACCATGCTTTCTACAAGAACGAAGGGTCGGGTGGCATTTGCAAGGTGACGGCCAGCAGCCTTACTCCTGCTCCGGGACAGGCTCCGGGCTCACAGTGGAGCAAGCCCAGCGGCACCCTGCAACAGACAAAGGTGGCTGTGGAAGGTGCTGGCGTGTGGCCTTTGATTGGACAGGACAAATGGATTCTGATGTACGACTGCTACGGCAGTGGCTACTATCAGTTCTGTGAGACCAGTGACCTGAGCACCTTCAAACTGCTGCACCAGACCGAGACCAAGGGCATGTTCACCCCGCGTCATGGCACCGTGCTGCCTGTGACCAGGAAAGAGGTGAAGCGCATTGCAAAGGCTCTGGCTAAGAAAAACAAGTAAAAAACAACGCGAAATATCATGGAATATATCGTTTCGGCGCGCAAATACCGCCCCATGTCATTCGACACGGTGGTGGGACAAAGTGCCCTGACCACCACGCTGAAGAATGCCGTGAAGAGCGGAAAATTGGCCCATGCCTATCTGTTCTGTGGGCCGCGTGGCGTGGGAAAGACCACCTGTGCGCGCATCTTTGCCAAAGCCATTAACTGCCAGAACCCCACGTCCGACGGCGAGGCTTGCAACGAGTGCGAGAGCTGTCAGAGCTTCAACGAGCAGCGCTCGCTGAACATCTTTGAACTCGATGCCGCCTCGAATAACTCGGTGGAGCATATCAAGACGCTCATGGAGCAGACGCGCATTCCGCCGCAGGTGGGCAAGTACAAGGTCTTCATCATCGACGAGGTGCACATGCTCTCCACGGCAGCTTTCAACGCTTTCCTGAAGACGCTTGAAGAGCCGCCTGCACATGTGATTTTCATCTTAGCCACCACCGAGAAACACAAGATTCTGCCCACCATCCTGAGCCGTTGTCAGATATACGACTTCGAGCGCATGACGGTACAGAACACGGTGGACCATCTGAAACATGTGGCTGAAAAAGAAGGAATACAGTATGAAGAAGAGGCACTGGCTGTGATTGCCGAGAAGGCCGATGGCGGCATGCGCGATGCACTCTCCATCTTCGATCAGGCTGCATCGTTCTGTCAGGGAAACATCACCTATCAAAAAGTGATTGAAGACCTGAATGTGCTCGATTCTGAGTACTACTTCCGTATTGTTGACCTGGCTATTATAAATAAGGTGAGCGAAATCATGGTGTTGCTCAACGATGTGGTGAATAAGGGGTTCGACGGTGGTTTGCTCATACAGGGACTGGCCAAGCATGTGCGCAATGTGATGATGGCCAAGGATCCGCAGACGCTTCCCTTGCTCGAAGTGAGTCAACAACAGGCCCAGCGCTATCAGCTGCAAGCCCAGCAGGCTCCGCTCACCTTCCTTTACGGTGCGCTGCGCATTATGAACCAATGCGACATTAACTACAGACAGTCGGCCAATAAGCGGCTGCTCGTGGAGCTGACTCTTATCGAGATAGCTCAGTTGACCCAGCCTGACGAAGGGCCTGCCAGTGGGCGTAGGCCCAGACGATTGAAATCCCTGTTTAAACAACTTGTTCAGCAATCCCAGCCCAAACAGAAGTCGGCTCAGCAGGTGGCTGCGGCTGGGACAGAACAACCAGTGAAAAGCGTGCCTGCAGGCCAGGGAAGCACGGAAACTCCGCTGCCCCCCAGTGTGCAGCCTCAACCCAGAATAAAGAGTTCACAACTGGGCATGTCGTGGACCAATCTTCGACAGATGGCGCGTCCGCAGAAGATGAATATTCTCCCTGGCACGCAAGGAAACGATGTCAAGGACCGCAAGGAAGAAAACGTGTTCACTCAGGATGAGCTGGAGTTGCAGTGGCTGTCGATGTGCAACAGAATGCCTCAGAAACTGAGCGGCATTGCAGCGCGGATGAAGAACATGAATCCGCTGATTACTGAGATGCCTGCCGTTGAGGTTGTGGTGCCCAATGATATTATTAAGGATGAAATGGAGCGCATCAAGGGCAGCATTCTGAGCACGCTGCGCATTTATTTGCATAACAGCAACATCAGTTTCACGCTGCGTGTGGCCCAGCAGCAAGAGCAAACCCGCATCCTGACGCGTCGTGAGCAGTTTGAGGAGATGGTGCGACAGAATCCTTCGATTGAGAAACTCAGGGTTCAGTTCGATTTGGAACTGGCTTAGAACAAAAAAGAGAGAAATAAGTTTTTAGAAGAAAGAGAGAAAGATGAGTAAGGTGAAACAAGCATTCCTGTATGTGTGGAGACTTTCTTTTGTGAAGTATGTCGTTGTGTGTGTCGTGGGCGTGCTGCTTGTGGGATTCCTCGACGAGAACAGCGTGTTGGCCCACATTCAATACAAGCAGCGCATTGGCGAACTGCAAGAAGAAATTGCCCACTATGAGGCTATCAATCAGGCCAACCAGATACAAATACGCGATTTGCAGCACAACCCCAAGGCCATGGAGAAGATTGCTCGCGAGCGTTACTTCATGAAGGCCGATGATGAAGACATCTTTGTGTTGAGCGATGATGAGCTGAACACACAACCCAAACTGCCAGCAGATGAAACAGTTGAATAGTTTTCAGAACGCTGTGTTCTTGGTGGGGGCACTCCTGATGGTTGTGGGTGCAGGTGTGAGTCTCACGGGGTGGGTAGGTTCGCCCTACGTCTATTCGCTGGGCGCGTTGGCTTTTGCATCCATGCAAATGCTGCAACGCTATGACGGACCGAACGTGACCATACGCCGCCTGCGCCGCATCATGCTCTTGAGTGATGTGTTGTTTTTAGTGTCGGGTGTGCTCATGTTTGCTTCACAGGGCAATCCGTTGGGCATTCCCCATATCAGCTATTTGCAGTATGTGCACAACAAGTGGGTGGGAACGCTGCTGCTGGCAGCACTCCTTCAGCTGTATGTAACTCACAGATTGGACCGTGAATTGCAGAAAGAGGCAAAAAAACGCTAAAAGATTGCGCAATTGTTTTAAATTGCGCAAATTTTTTTTTCTACCTCAATATAACGTTGTACATTTGCAACGACGAATAAATCACAGACTATGAACAGAGTTTTATACTTTCTTGCCATACTGGCCGTTATGACCTCGTGTGCTGAATCCTATAACATTGAAGGCTCTTCTTCGCTTTCTTCGCTCGATGGCAGCAAGCTCTACCTGAAAGCAGTGAAGGATGGAAAGGTGCAGAACATCGATTCGTGCGAGGTGGTGCACGGAAAGTTCAGGTTTTCGGGTATGCTTGACACCGTGAAAATGGTGAACCTGTTCATGGACGAGCGTTCGCTCATGATGCCCATTGTGCTCGAAACGGGCGACATTAGGGTGCGTATTGAAGATGCGTCGCGCCAAGTGAGTGGCACACCGCTCAACGATGTGCTCTATCAGTTCATTGACCAGCACAACCAGATGGAAAGCCGCATGAACGAACTGGGACATCGGGAGAGCCAGATGCTGCTCGACGGAATCGATGAGCAGGTCATCAACGAGCAACTCTCAATAGAAGCAGCTCAGATTGCGCAAGAAGAAGACAGTCTGGTGACCAATTTTATTGTAGACAATTTCGACAATGTTCTTGGGCCTGGCGTCTTCATGATGATTACTGCCGGATTTGAATACCCCATTCTGACGCCACAGATTGAGCATATCATGACCAAGGCTACGGAGACCTTCAAGAACGATCCCTATGTTCGTGAGTACTACAAGACGGCCAATGAGATACTGGCCCACCAACAGGGGCTCGACCAGCCTGCAGTTCCAGCCTCGGAACCCAACGACTCCCTGATACAAAATATTCTGAACGGTAAAGAATGAGAACACTGCTTGCCGGCGGACGCATCGTCAACGAAGGAAAAGTGTTCGATGGCTCATTGGTCATCGATGGTGAATATATTTGCGAAATATTGAGCAACGGAGAACAGCCCGGAACGCCTGTCGATAACACGATAGACGTTTCGGGCTGCTACGTTTTGCCAGGTGTGATCGACGATCATGTGCATTTTCGTGAACCAGGACTTACGGAGAAGGCCGATATTGAAAGCGAAAGCCGTGCTGCGGCGGCTGGGGGCGTAACCACTTATTTTGATATGCCCAACACTGTGCCGCAGACCACTACGCTCCAAGCCCTCGACGACAAGTTTGCCAGGGCCGCACAGTGCAGCCACGTGAACTACTCCTTCTTCTTTGGTGCCACCAACGACAATGCCAATTTGTTTCCGTTGCTCGACAAGCACCGCATTCCTGGCATCAAACTCTTTATGGGTTCATCTACGGGCAACATGCTTGTTGACCGCGACGAAGTGCTCGATCGCATTTTTGCTACGGCTCCGCTACCCATCATGGTTCATTGCGAAGACACGGAAATCATTCGTCGCAACATGGAGCAATTCCAGCAACAGTATGGCGACGACCCCGATGTGCGCCTGCATCCGTTCATCAGAAGCAAGGAAGCCTGCCTGCAGTCAACCACCAAGGCCATTTCACTGGCCATGAAGCATGGTGCCCGGCTGCACATTGCCCATATCACCACGGAGGAAGAGTTGGAACTGTTTCCTGCCGATTGCCAGCATTCCATCACGGCCGAGGTCACAGTTGGCCACCTTTATTTCTCGCTGACCGACTATGACCGGATGGGGGCCAAAATCAAGGTGAACCCCGCCATCAAGAACTTCAGCGACCGTCAAGCCCTGCGCGACGGGCTCAGCAATGGCCGCATAGCCGTTGTAGGCACCGACCATGCCCCCCATTTGCTGTCGCAGAAGCAGGGCGGTTGTGCCAAGGCAGCCAGTGGAATGCCCATGATTCAGTTCTCGCTGGTCACCATGCTCGAACTGGTCGATGAAGGAGTGCTCACCCTGGAGCGCATGGTAGAGTTGATGGCCCATCGTCCTGCCACGCTTTTCGAGGTGCGCGAGCGTGGTTTCCTGCGTCCTGGCTATAAGGCCGATGTAGTGGTGGTGCGCCCCCATTCGCCCTGGACGGTCACAGCCGATGTCGTTGAGAGCAAATGTCGATGGAGTCCTATGGAGGGACACACCTACCAGTGGCGCGTGCAGCACACGTTCTGCAATGGCCACCTAATATATAATAATGGTGTAGTCAGTCGCGACTACGTTGCACAGCCCGTGATGTTCCGATGATTCTTCATTACTCCATTCCTGCTCTTGTGCCCTACATCAACTGGCCCTACTTCTTCTTTGCCTGGCAATTGAAGCAGAGCGACCAGCAGCAACGACTGAAGCGTGAGGCCGAGTCATTCCTTGAGCGGGTGTCGGAGCACTATAATGCCCATGCCCTTTTTCTCTTGCTCGATGCCCATTCTGCTGGCGACGATGTGGTGGTGGGGCAGGAGTGCATTCCTTTCTTGCGACAGCAAAGCGGCAATCCCTGCCTGTGTCTTTCCGATTTCATTCATCCTGAGCACGACCGCTTGGGCATCTTTGCCACCAGCGTGGACAGTGGCATGGAGACCGATTTTGCTGACGACCCCTATGACCGCATGATGGCCCAGTTGCTGGCCGACCGTTTGGCCGAGGCTGCTGCAGAGCGCATGCACGAAGAAGTGCGTAAGACATACTGGGGCTATGCCCCCGACGAGCATCTTTCCATCGACGAACTGCATTTGGAGCGCTTTCAGGGCATCCGTCCTGCCGTGGGCTACCCCTCACTGCCCGATGCCAGTCTGAATTTCGTGCTCGACCGCTTGCTCAACATGCAGCAAATAGGCATCAGACTGACGGAGAGTGGTGCCATGCGACCGCATGCCAGTGTCAGTGGCTTCATGATTTCGCATCCCCAGGCGCGCTACTTCGCTGTGGGGAAGATTGGCGAAGACCAGCTGCGCAACTATGCCCTTCGCCGTGGACTTCCTGTAGAAACAACCCGTAAATTTCTTTTATCTAACTTATGATACTAAGACTTCTCATCCCTTATGCAGTGCTCACTCTGGTGGCATTTCTGTTCTTCGACTGGCGCTTTTGGCGCAAGCGTGGCTGGCTGGTTCGTCTGCTGGCTTTCCTTCCTGCCGTTGGTTTGCTGGCCTATATAGGCGTGCTGTCACGGGAGCGCAATTACTTTCCCGACGATCTCTCCCTGCTCAACGTGTTCTTGTTTCTCTTTGGCCTCACCGTTGTGCCCATGCTGGCCTTTGCCCTTTGCTGGGCCCTGGGGCGTGTGGTGGGATTATTGTTGAGAACGCGTCGCAACTATGGTCAGCCGTTGGGATTGCTGCTTTCGCTTTGTGCCATCTTCACGCTCATTTATGGCACCTTTGTGGGGTTCGGAAAGCTCGAGGTGGTTCACGAAGAACTGGCCTTCAGCGACCTTCCGCCCGCTTTCGATGGTTATCGCATTGTGTTTTTCAGCGATGCCCATGTGGGCACATACGTCGATGGACGTGAGGAAATATTGCAGCGTGCCGTTGACAGCATTATGGCCCAGCAGGCCGACATGGTGGTCTTTGCAGGCGATATGCAGAACATGGTGCCGCAGGAGATAGAGCGTCACGCCACGCTCCTGTCCAAAATCAAGGCTCCCGACGGTGTGTTCTCCGTGCTGGGCAATCACGACTATGCCGAATATACCGATTTGCCTTATGAAGTGGAATACGAAAACCAGATACGCACCATTGCCGTGCAGGAGCGACAGCTGGGGTGGACCGTGCTGGTCAATGCCCGTCGTTATGTGCGTCGAGGAAACGATTCCATTGTCATTGCCGGCATGGAAAACGATGGTGAGGGCCGTTTTCCCCAGTTGGGCAATCTGGGCAATGCACTCTATGGGGTGAAACGCAGCGATTTTATTGTCATGCTCGAACACGACCCCAGCAGCTGGCGGCGCAAGATTCTGCCCAAGAGCCACACCCAGCTCACGCTGAGCGGCCACACCCACGGTATGCAGTTCTCACTCTTTGGGTGGTCTCCCATGTCGTTGCTGGGCAAGGAGTGCATGGGACTTTACCGTATTGGCGACCGTGCCCTTTACGTGTCTAAAGGTCTGGGTGGCGTCATTCCCTTCCGTTTTGGGGCCACAGGCGAGATTGTTGTCATCAAGCTCAAGAAAAAATGAAATACCTTTATTACGTTTATCAGCTCTTTGTGGGCCTGCCCCTTGTGGTGCTTTCCACCATTGCCACAGGCATCATTGTTACCATTGGCTGCACCGTGGGCGATGGCCATTTCTGGGGCTACTATCCTGGTCGTTGGTGGGGCCGCTTCATCTTGAAGGCACTGCTGTTGCCAGTGAAGGTAGAAGGGCGTGAGCATCTGGAGAAAGAACAGTCCTACGTCTTTGTGGCCAACCATCAGGGTTCTTTTGATATTTTCCTGATCTATGGCTATCTGAAGCGCAATTTCAAGTGGATGATGAAGCAGCAGCTGCGCCAAATGCCGGTTGTGGGCTATGCCAGCGAGAAGTCGCACCAGATTTTTGTTGACAAGCGTGGCCCCAAGAAAATCAAGGCCACCTACGACAAGGCCCGTGAAACGCTTCAGGGTGGCACCAGTCTAACGGTGTTTCCCGAAGGAGCCCGCACCTTTACGGGCCACATGGGTCGTTTTCGCAAGGGAGCCTTCGCGCTGGCCGACGAGCTTCAGTTGCCTGTGGTGCCGCTCACCATCAATGGCTCTTTCGATGTGTTACCTCGTCAGCGTGGCTTCGGTTTCATCAGTTGGCACCCGTTGCGCCTCACCATTCATCAGCCCATCTACCCCGTGGGACAGGGCAGCGAGAATGTAGAGGCCACGTTGAATCAAGCCTACGACTCAGTCATGTCGTCCCTTGAACCAGCCTATCAGGGCTTTGTTGAGAATCCCGACCAATAGTCTTTTTTGACACACTTTCCAAAGTCAAATCGTTATTGGGGAAAAGAAAAGGGGGCATAGGGCCCCCTTTTTATTCATCATACAGGCTGCGCTCAATGAGCAGCGGCATGCGCTTGCGTTTGAACTCAGAGCCGCGATGACGCTTCAGTACACGCTCCACGGTTTCTTCGCCATAGGCATTGTTCAGGCGTTTCTGCTCGTGCAGCCACTTGGCGCTGTCGTTTTTCGATGTAATGAAAGAGTTCAGAATGTCATCCACCTCTTCATAAGTGTGGCCGGGGGCTATCTGAGCCATGTCGCCACCAGCCTGAACGCCGTTGCCGTCGGTGGGCGTTATGCCGTAGGCAGCGCGCAGCGCCTTGTAGGGGGCCTGCTGCTCGTCGGTGTAGATTTCCGTAAACAAGTACTTGCACAGCTCGTAGACCTCATGCTTCCACAGTCCGCCAATGGGGTTGAAGTCGGCCACGTCGCCGTGAATGGTCCAGAAGCCCAGGTTGTGTTCCGTCAGGTTGTCGGTGTCCATGACCAGTCCGCTCGTGACCGAAGCAATGTTGTAGAGATAGATCATGCGCAGACGTGCCTTGATGTTGCCCTGCGAAAGCGGCGTCGACGGGAAACGCTGCTCGCATGTGGCTCGCATGAGCAGGTATTCCTTCTGCAGGTTTTCCACCCAGTAGTCGTCGCAGAATGCTTGCATGGCCAGTGAAGCCGAGTCGTTTTCTTCGACGCTGTTGGTGGAGCAGGGCATGCTCACGCCAATGAAACGCAGCCCCAGCTGCGGATTGCACTTCACCACCTCGTGGCAGATGGCAGCCGTAACGGTAGAGTCGAGTCCACCCGACAGTCCCAGTACCATGGTCTTCAGGTGGTTGTCGGCCAAATAGCGTGCCGTTTCGCCCACCATTGTTTCAAAAGCTTTCTTGTAGTCCATATTTGTTGTGTTTATGATGTTTGTCTGTGTGTTGTTGCCGTGGCCAGGTGGGGGTGCCTACAGATTGATGCCGTAGGTGTGCTTCAGTTCGCTCATCACGAAGGTGCTTTCAATAGAGCTGAGGCTTTCTATCTCGCCCAGCTTGTTGAGCACAAACTCTTGATATTGCTTCATGTCTCGCGCACGTACCTTTAATAAATAGTCATAGGCGCCCGATGTGTTGTAGCACTCAGTGACCTCGGGCATGCGACTGACGCGCCGTGCAAAGGCATCGGCAATCTCATGGTTGATTTGCTTGAGCTTCACCTTGCAGTACACCTGCAGGCCCAGTCCCAGTTTATCGGCATCGAGCACCGCCACATACTTTCTGATGTAGCCCCGTTTCTCCAGTCTTTTCTGTCGTTCAAACACGGGAGTAGGGGTCAGATGAACGGCATCGGCCAGCTCTTTGGTGGTCATTTTTGAGTTCTTTTGCAGCGTTCGCAGTATCTGCAAGTCGGTATCGTCGAGTGTTTCCATCCTGTTGTCAGAATATTTTTCTGTCCCGAAGGACATTTGTAAGACGTTTCAGAAGTTTATTCTTTTCAGTTTGCAAATGTAGTAATATTTTCTGAATTACACAAGAAATTTGGCCATAAATTCTAAACCTTGTAACTTTGCACCCAGAAAGTTAAACAAAAAAGAACATTAACAACTTAAATATTTAAAGATTATGGCACAGAAGAAACTTCATTTTGAGACTTTGCAACTGCACGTAGGCCAAGAACAGCCCGACCCCGCAACCGATGCACGCGCCGTGCCCATCTATCAGACCACCAGCTACGTGTTTCGTAACTCACAGCATGCTGCCGACCGCTTTGGTCTGCGCGACGCCGGCAACATCTACGGTCGTCTGACCAACTCGACGCAGGGCGTGTTTGAAGACCGCGTGGCAGCCCTCGAAGGCGGTGTGGCCGGTCTGGCCGTGGCCAGTGGTGCCGCTGCTGTGACCTACGCCCTGCAGAACATTGCCGGTGCTGGTGACCACATCGTGGCAGCCGACAACCTCTATGGCGGTTCCTACAACCTGATTACCCACACGCTGAGCAACCAGGGCGTGGCGAATACCATCGTGAACGTGAACGACCTGCAGGCCCTCGAGGCTGCCATCAAGCCCAACACCAAGGCTGTCTATGCCGAGACCTTCGGCAATCCCAACAGCGACGTGCTCAACATTGAGGGTGTGGCCCAGGTGGCCCATCGCCACAACCTGCCACTCATCGTCGACAACACGTTTGGCACACCCTATCTGATCAGACCGATAGAGCATGGCGCCGACGTGGTGGTCCACTCGGCCACGAAGTTCCTGGGCGGTCACGGTTCCAGTCTGGGCGGTGTGATTGTCGACGGTGGCACGTTCGACTGGAAGAAGAATGCCGACAAATTCCCCACGCTGGCCAAGCCCGATCCTTCTTATCACGGTGCCGTCTTTGCCGACGTGGCTGGTGCTGCGGCCTTCGTGACCCGCATTCGTGCCGTCATTCTGCGCGACACCGGTGCTGCCATCTCTCCCTTTAACGCATGGATTCTGCTGCAAGGATTGGAAACATTGAGTCTGCGCGTGGAGCGTCATGTGGAAAATGCACTGAAGGTGGTGCAGTTCCTTGCCAACCACCCCAAGGTGGAAAAGGTGAATCATCCTGTGCTGCCCAACCATCCCGACCATGAGCTCTACAAGCAGTACTTCCCCAATGGGGGCGGCTCGATCTTCACCTTCGAGATCAAGGGTGGACAGGAAGAGGCATGGCAGTTCATTGACTCGCTGCAGATATTCTCGTTGTTGGCTAACGTGGCCGACGTGAAGAGCCTGGTCATTCATCCTTATACCACGACCCACTCGCAACTGTCGCCCGAAGAGCTGGCTCAGCAACATATTACGCCTGCTACCATCCGTCTGTCGATTGGCACCGAACACATCGACGATATTATCGATGATCTCTCCCAGGCTTTCGACAAAATAACGGGTTAAAGAAAGAATAACAAAAGAACCGAATTTAAAGACAGAATAACAAAAGAACCGAATATTGTCATTATGTCTGAAAAAGATATTATGTCTGAAAAAATATTATGTCTATGGCAAAGATTGCAAAACAGCTGACCGAGCTCATCGGCAACACTCCACTTCTTGAGCTCAACAAATATTCTGAGGCAAAGGGACTGCAGACGCCAGTCATTGCAAAAGTAGAGTTCTTCAACCCCGGTGGCAGCGTGAAAGACCGTATTGCCTTGGCCATGATTGAAAGCGCTGAGAAACAAGGACTGCTCAAGCCTGGAGCTACCATCATTGAGCCCACCAGCGGCAACACCGGCGTGGGACTGGCACTGGTGAGCGCCGTGAAGGGCTACAAGCTCATACTGACCATGCCCGAGACCATGAGCGTGGAGCGTCGCAACCTGGTGAAGGCATACGGGGCCGAGGTGCGCCTGACATCGGGAAAAGACGGCATGCCCGGTGCCATTCGCGCCGCTGAAGAGCTGCGCCAGCAAATACCCGGCAGCATCATCCTGCAACAGTTTGAGAACCCGGCCAACCCTGCCAAGCACTACGACACCACGGGCAAGGAGATTTGGGAGCAGACCGACGGACAGGTAGACATCTTCGTGGCCGGTGTGGGCACGGGTGGCACCGTTTCGGGCGTGGGACGCCGACTGAAGGAGCAGAACCCCAACGTGAAGGTGGTGGCTGTGGAGCCCAAGTCGTCGCCTGTGCTGAACGGAGGCCAGAGTGGTCCCCACAAGATTCAGGGCATTGGTGCCGGCTTTGTGCCCAAGACTTACGACGCAGGCATCATTGATGAGGTGTTCGACGTGGAGAACGACGACGCCATTCGCACCGGTCGACTGCTGGCCCGGCAGGAAGGACTGCTCGTAGGCATATCGGCTGGAGCTGCTGCCTATGCCGCCGCAGAGATTGCCCGCCGTCCTGAGAACCAGGGCAAGCGTGTGGTGGTGTTGCTGCCCGACACGGGCGAACGCTATCTGAGTACCGTGCTCTACGCCTTCGACGAATACCCACTCTGAGCAACCAGGCTTTGAGCGTGGAAAAAAAGAGACTCGTGAAACTGAATAGAAAATGAATAACTGAATATTTATACTAAGGTGGATTTGATATAACGAACTGATTTTTAAGGACTTGCAATCGGGCCTCCGTTAGGTGATAACGGGGGCCCCGTTGTGTCGTAATTCGGCCTCCGTTGCATCACAACGGGGCCCCGATTGCAAATCAACCGCATGCACACTGTAAAACTGCATAAACATACCACTCTGCAAGCAGGCCCCGGCAGCCATTATTTGGCGTTATTTTGCACCTCATTTTTGGCACAATAACATTTTTTGTGTATCTTTGCAGCCTAAAAGCAATATCGAAACATTGAAATATGAACGTACTTGAACTGAGTGAACAAGAAATTCTGCGTCGGCAGTCGCTCGACGAGTTGCGCCGCATGGGCATCGATCCCTATCCCGCAGCAGAGTATCCCACCAACGCTTTCTCTACCGAGATAGTCGACAATTTCAAAGACGAAGATGAGCCGCGCCAGGTGTGCATCGCCGGCCGACTGATGAGCCGCAACATCATGGGCAAGGCTAGCTTCGTGAAACTGCAAGACTCAAAAGGACGCATACAGGTTTACGTCAAGCGCGACGACCTATGCCCCGGCGAGAACAAGGACCTTTACAATGTCGTTTTCAAGAAACTGATGGACATCGGCGACTTTATCGGCGTGAAGGGATTCGTGTTCCGCACAGAGACAGGCGAAATCAGCGTGCACGCCCAAGAGCTGACACTGCTGTCGAAAAGCCTCAAGCCACTGCCCATCGTGAAATACAAGGACGGCGTAGCCTACGACAAGTTCGACGATCCCGAGCTGCGCTATCGCCAGCGCTACGTAGACCTAGTGGTGAACGAGGGCGTGAAAGACACGTTCCTGCAGCGTGCCACCGTGATTCGCACGCTGCGAAAAGTGCTCGACGAGGCCGGTTACACCGAGGTGGAGACGCCCACCCTGCAAAGCATTGCAGGCGGTGCAAGTGCCCGTCCGTTCATGACCCATTTCAATGCCCTGAACCAAGACATGTACATGCGCATTGCCACCGAGCTCTATCTGAAGCGCCTCATCGTGGGCGGCTTCGAGGGCGTCTATGAAATTGGCAAGAACTTCCGCAACGAGGGCATGGACCGCAACCACAACCCCGAGTTCACTTGCATGGAACTCTACGTGCAGTACAAGGACTATAACTGGATGATGTCGTTCACCGAGAAACTACTGGAGACCATCTGCATTGCCGTGAACGGCAAGCCTGAGCGCGAAATCGACGGCAAGATGGTGAGCTTCAAGGCTCCTTATCGCAGGCTGCCCATCCTCGATGCCATCAAGGAGAAGACAGGTTTTGACTGCGACGGAAAGAGCGAAGACGAGATTCGCCAGTTCTGCCTGTCGAAAGGCATGGAGGTAGACGAGACCATGGGCAAGGGCAAACTCATCGACGAGCTGTTTGGCGAGTTCTGCGAAGGCACCTTCATTCAGCCCACTTTCATCACCGACTATCCTGTGGAAATGAGTCCCTTGACCAAGATGCACCGCTCGAAGCCCGGACTGACCGAGCGCTTCGAACTGATGGTGAACGGCAAGGAGCTGGCCAATGCCTACAGCGAACTGAACGACCCGATTGACCAGGAAGAGCGCTTCAAGGAGCAGATGCGACTGGCCGACAAGGGCGACGACGAAGCCATGATCATCGATCAGGACTTCCTGCGTGCCCTGCAGTATGGCATGCCCCCAACCAGCGGCATCGGCATTGGCATTGACCGCCTGGTGATGCTCATGACGGGCAAGACCTACATTCAGGAGGTGCTGTTCTTCCCGCAGATGAAGCCCGAAAAGAAAGCCCCGCAAAGCACGGCACAGGAGTGGGCCCAGATTGGTGTGGGCGAAGACTGGGTGCCCGTGTTGCGCAAGGCCGGATTCTATCTGGTGCAGGACATCAGAGACGAGAAGGCACAGGGACTGCAGCAGAAGATTGGCGATGTGGTGAAGAAATACAAGCTGGAACTGCAAAAGCCTTCGGTCGACGAAGTGCAGCAATGGATAGAGCATAGCCAAAGCTCCCTCAGTTAGTGTGGGGTGGGGGCCTGAACAAACGATGGCCCCTGTAAAATGCTTTAGTTTGATATGTTTGGACGTTCAGACCACCAACCCTCTCGCTCTGGCAGTGCTGACTTGCAAGGCAACAACGCGGGTGGCTTGTGTGGAAAAATAGCAATCATTGGCGGAGGTAGTTGGGCCACGGCCATTGCCAAGATTGTGGTGGGCCACACCCACCACATAGGTTGGTATATGCGCCGCGACGACCAGATTGAGGACTTCCGCCGACTGGGCCACAACCCAAGCTATCTTGCCAGTGTGCACTTCGATACCAGCGAAATACTCTTCGACAGCGACCTGAACCACATCGTTCAGCTCTACGATACACTGGTCTTCGTGGTGCCGTCGCCCTACCTGAAGAACCACCTGCGCCGGCTGAAGACGAGGCTGAAGGACAAGTTCATCGTGACGGCCATCAAAGGCATTGTGCCCGACGAGAACCTGGTGTGCTCGGAATATTTTCATCAGGTGTTCGATGTGCCCTACAGCAACCTGGCCTGTCTGGGCGGCCCTTCGCACGCCGAAGAAGTGGCCATGGAGCGACTGAGCTACCTCACCGTGGGCTGTGCCGATCAGGACAAGGCAAAAGCCTTTGCCGACGTGCTCACCAGCCAGTTCATCAAGACCAAGACATCGACCGATGTCATTGGCATCGAGTTCTCATCGGTGCTCAAGAATGTCTACGCCATTGCGGCGGGCATCTGCTCAGGTCTGAAGTTCGGCGACAACTTCCAGGCCGTGCTCATGGCCAATGCTGTGCAGGAAATGGAGCGCTTCCTCAGGAGCGTGAACCCCACCCAGGAGCGCAACGTCTACGACTCGGTGTATTTGGGCGACCTGCTCGTAACGGGCTACAGCAACTTCTCGCGCAACCGTGTGTTTGGCACCATGATTGGCAAGGGCTACTCCGTGAAGAGTGCCCAGATTGAGATGGAGATGATTGCCGAAGGCTACTTCGGCACCAAGTGCATGAAGGAAATCAACCGCCACTACCACGTGAACATGCCCATCCTCGATGCGGTGTACAACATCCTGTATGAGCGCATCTCGCCCCAGGTGGAAATAAAATTATTGACAGACTCTTTTAGATAAAGTTTAAGTATGGAAAAGAATAAGCAATTTGTAATCACAATCAATCGTGAATTGGGTTCGGGTGGCCGTACCATAGGCGAAAAACTGGCTGCAAGGCTGGGTGTACCGTTCTACGACAAGGCCCTGGTGAAAGCCATCGAGGAGAAATACAACCTCACCGTAGAAGATATTGAACGCATAAAAGGTGAACGGCACAGCTGGTGGGCTGACTTCCAGCGCAACATCACTCCCTTTTCGGATGCGGCAAAGTGGACTTACTACAGCGTTGAAGCCTATGAGAAACCAGAAAAGCTTACCTCTGAGAACATGTTCAAGACGGAGACCCGCATTCTGGAAGAAATGGCCCAGGATGGGTCGTGCGTCATAGCCGGCCGCAGTGCCTTCTTCATCTTCCGCAATCATCCCAACCACCTGAACATCCTCATCCAGGCTCCTTTCGAACAGCGCGTGCAGCGGGTCATGACAAAGCAGAACCTGAGCAAGGAGGTGGCAGAGAACGTGCTCCACGCTGTCGATAAGAAGCGCGAATACTACGTGAATCGCTACACAGGCAGTTCGCGTTACGACACGCGCAACTACGACCTCGTTGTCAACATGAAGAACATGACGGAAGACGATGCCGTGGAACTGATCATGGACTTCATCGAAAAATCAAGATAGTAGCAGAACGGACATTACTAAAATAACTAAAAACGTTACAGAACAATGAAGAACATTAGTCTTGACATTACAAAGGCTGCGTGCTTCCTGAAGGAAGGTGCAGTGAAGGCTTTCGAGCCACAAGTGAAGGCCGCACAAGAGGCACTGGAGAATGGAACCTGTCCCGGCAACGACTTCCTGGGCTGGCTGCATCTGCCTACGGAGATTACTCCGGCTTTCCTTGACGAGATTTGCGCCACTGCCAAGGTGCTGCGCGACAACTGCGAGGCCATCGTGGTGGCGGGTATCGGCGGCTCATATCTGGGCGCACGTGCCGTGATCGAGGCCCTGAGCAACTCGTTCGGCTGGCTCATTCAGGACAAAAAGAACCCCACAATACTCTTTGCAGGCAACAACATCGGCGAAGATTATCTGTTTGAACTCACCGAATATCTGAAGACGAAGAAGTTTGGCGTGATTAATATCTCGAAGAGTGGCACAACCACCGAGACCGCTCTGACCTTCCGCTTGCTCAAGAAGCAGTGCGAGGCACAGCGCGGCAAGGATGAGGCCAGGAAAGTGATCGTGGCCGTGACCGATGCCAAGCGTGGTGCTGCCCGCACCTGCGCCGACAAGGAAGGCTACAAGAGCTTCATCATTCCCGACAACGTGGGTGGCCGCTTCTCGGTGCTCACGCCAGTGGGTCTGCTGCCCATTGCCTGCGCT